>JAEXTK010000007.1 GCA_023406985.1 Spirochaetota bacterium
CGGCCGCGCGCTCGGCCGCCTCCACCACGATGTCCGTCCCCCGATCGTCCAATTCGCCGAGGAAGGCGAGCGTGAGGTGGAGGCGGGAGGCGGCTATCCAACGGAGATCGCTGCGGGCGGCGCAGAGGCCGGCGGTGGCCTCCACGAGGGCGTGCTTGAACGGATCGGGCAGGACGAGGGCGACGAAGACGCGCATGCGGCGCCTCCTTGCTTCTTCGATAACGCTTCCGCCCCAGCATAGCATGGGTATCGAGAACGGAGAACGATTATCGGTTAAACGGAGCGCTCACTCGCTGAAGCGCTTGAGGAAGGCCTTGGTCCGTTCGTGCTTGGGCCGGCTGATCAGTTCGTCGGCGTCGCCGTGTTCCACGATGAGGCCGCCGTCCATGAAGATGACCCGGTCCGCCACGTCGCGGGCGAAGGCCATCTCGTGGGTGACGATGACCATCGTCATCTTTTCCTTGGCGAGCTCCCGGATGACCTTGAGGATCTCCCCGGTGAGTTCCGGGTCGAGGGCGCTCGTCGGCTCGTCGAAGAGGAGGACCTCGGGGGCGAGCGCGAGGGCCCGCGCGATGGAGACGCGCTGCTGCTGGCCTCCGGAGAGCTCGCAGGGGTAGGCGGCCGCCTTGTCGGAGAGGCCCATCTTGTCCAGGAGGGATCGCGCCGTCGCCGCGGCTTCGGCCGGGCTCCGCTTCAGCACGTGGATTTGGGCCTCGGTGAGGTTGCGGAGCACGGAGAAGTGGGGGAAGAGGTTGAAGTTCTGGAATACGAGGCCGAGCTTGAGGAGGGCAGACCTGAGCGCGGCGGGGTCGGCGTAGCGGCCGTCCGACAGCATGTCCTGCCCACAGATACCGATGGAACCGCCGTCGGCCTCCTCCAGGTGCGTGATCGCGCGGAGGAGCGTGGACTTGCCGGAACCCGACGGACCGATGACCGCGAGGACCTCGCCCCGGTTCACGGTGAAGGAGATGTCCTTGATGACTTCGGTGGTGCCGAAGGACTTGGAAAGATGCTGGACGACGATGACCGGTTCCATGCGTGCTGCCCCTAGCGGTAGTAGGAAAGGCTCTTCTCGGCCTTCTCGAAGGCGGCCGAGACGGCCCAGTTCATGACGAAGTAGAAGGCGCCCGCGATGAAGATGGGCGTGGTGGAGAATTCGCGGGCTGACGCGTTCTGGGCCACGCGGAAGAGCTCCGCGACGCCGATGGTCTGGGCCAGCGCGGTGTCCTTGACCAGGGTGATGACCTCGTTGGCCGAGGCGGGCAGGATGCGCTTCACCACCTGGGGCAAGACGATGCGGAAGAAAGTCTGGCTCTTCGTGAAGCCGAGCACCTTCGCCGCCTCCCACTGGCCGCGGGGTATCGACTCGATGCCGCCCCGGTAGATCTCCGCGAAGTAAGCCGCGTAGTTGATGGCGAAGGCCACGATGACCGCCGTGAAGCGGTCGTAGGATACCTTGAAGATATAGTAGGGCGCGAAATAGACGAAGATGAGCTGCAGGATGAGGGGCGTGCCCCGCATGATGAGCACGTAGAGGTTGACCGGGCCGCGTATCAAAGGATTTTTCGACATGCGGCCCAGCGCGACGGGGAGCGCGAGCGGAAGCGAGAACAGGAGCGTCAAGAAGAAAACCGAGGCGGAGACGAGCGTGCCCTGCAGCATCGCTTCCAGCATTTTGACCACGTCGCGTTACCTATCGAACCGGCACTTACTTACCGACGACCGAGATGTCGGCGCCGAACCACTTGGTGGAGATTTGGGCGATGGTGCCGTCCGCGGCCATCTCTTCCAGGGTCTTCTGGAAGGCGTCGCGGAGCGCGATGTCGCCCTTGCGGAAGCCGACGCCGTAGTTCTCGGGCGCGAGGGCTTCGTCCAGGATGGCGTAGGGCTTGCCGGACCGGTTGATGTTGTCGGAGGCGACCATGAGATCCATGACGACCGCTTCGACTCCCTTCACTTCCAGGTCCATGAGCGCGGTGAGGTTGTCCTTGAACTCCACGACGCCCTTGAGGGAGGCGCGGAAATCCTTGGCCGCTTCCAGGGCGCCGACGGCGGAGGAACCGGCCTGGATGCCGACGGACTTGCCCGCGAGGTCCGCGAGCTTGGCGTAGCCGGAATCCTTGCGGACCACGACGACCTGGGCGTTGTTGAGGTAGGGCTTGGTGAAGGCCATCGCCTGCTCGCGTTCGCTCGTCATGGTGAAGCCGTTCCAGATGCAGTCGATCTTACCGGTGTTGAGCTCCTGCTCCTTCGCGTTCCAATCGATGGGCTGGAGCACGAGCTTGAGGCCGAGCCGCTTGGTCGCTTCCTTGGCCAGGTCGATGTCGTAGCCGACGATCTCGTTGTTCGCGTCGCGGAAGCCCATGGGCGGGAAGGCGTCGTCGAGGCCGAGGACGAACTGTCCCCGCTCCTTCACCGCTTTGAGCGAGTTGTCGCCGGTATTCTTGGCGGCGCATCCGGTCACGAGGAACGCGCCGGCTACGAGGCCGATGAGCACGAGCGTGAGTGTCCTTTTCATCCTTTTCTCCTGGGGTTCGAACGTGCGCCCATGATATCCGTTCCCCGCGCGCTCCGCAACAGCCGGCCGTAAAATGCGCTGCCGCGCGCGGGTCGCGGGCGAGGGGAGCAGGCGGCCGGGCGGGTCCGGTGATATGTTTTACCGCATGTCGTCCAACGGTTTTTTCGACGCGGCGCTCCGTGACGCGGGCCTCATGGGCGCGGCGGTCGGCCTCTTCGCGGCCCTGCGCCTCGCCGTCGCGCCCGTGCGGCGCGGCTCCGGCGAACGCCTCCTGAGCCTGCTCCTCCTGCTCTGCGCGGCCAACATCGTCCACGGACTCATCGACTTCAGGATAGGGCCGCAGGGGCCGCTCTTCATCGAACCGCTCCAATTCCTGCTTCCGCTCGGGCTCGTGTGGTACCTGCGTTCCGTCCAGGGTAAACGCCTCTTCCATCCCGGGGACGCCGCGCAGCTCGCGCTTCCCCTGGCGTTCATCCTCGCGAGTCGGCTGCCGGGCATGCTCGAGGCGCGGCTCCCGTCCCGGGTACCGGTCTTCTCCCTCGTGATGTGGCTCACGATGGCCGCTTCCGCCGCGCTGCTCCTCGTGCCGGTCGCCCACGGAATCGCCCGCTACCGGAAATCCCTCGAACTCGAGTATTCGAATTTGGCCGGGATCGATCCGGGGTGGCTGCGGACCGTCCTGATCCTCATGGGCGCCCTGTTCGCGGTCTACGCCTTCTCGGCCGGCATGATGATCCACGCGCCGGATACGTTCCCCCAGCGGCGGCTCCTCGCGGCCCTCATGGCCGCCTTCACGGTCGTCTTCGCCTGGAACTGCCTCGCTCGGAAGCCGACGCCCGTACGCGGGACGCCGAAGGCCCCGGCCGAGGAGGAGCCGGTGGAGCGCGACCTCGTCGCGGGCGGGGAGCGGATACGCGGGGCGGTGGAGGCCCGTAAGCTCTTCAAGGACCCCGAGCTGAGCCTGGACGACCTGGCCCGGGCCGTCGGCCTCACCCGGCATCAGGCCTCCGCGGTCCTTAACCGCGGCCTCGCGGTCACCTTCTTCGACCTGATCAACGGGTATCGCGTGGCCGAGTTCAAGCGGCTCTGCGCCGATCCCCGCTGGAGGGACGAGAAGATCATGACGCTCGCGCTCGAGGCCGGTTTCAACTCCAAGCCCGCCTTCAACCTCGTTTTCAAACGGTCGACGGGAAAGACCCCGTCCCAATACCGCAAGGAAGCGGAAATCGGGTCTCATCCGACCGGTTGAGACGACATTCCTCCGGCCGCGGACCATATTCGCGACCGGAGGAACGCATGAATCTGATCGATTTCGACAGTGTCACGAAGATTTATGATGGCGCCGCGGAGCGGGCCCTGGACGAAGTCTCCTTTTCCGTGGAGGGCGGCCATTTCGTAACCATCACGGGTAAATCGGGGAGCGGCAAGACCACCCTGATGAACCTACTCACGGGGATCGACCGTCCGACCGCGGGAGCGGTCACCGTGGCGGGAGAGGACCTCGGACGGCTGGACGAACGCCGGCTTTCCCTCTGGCGCGGCCGAACGGTGGGCGTGGTTTTCCAGTTTTTCCAATTGCTGCCGACGCTCACGGTCGCGGAGAACGTCATCCTTCCCATGGAATTCTGCCGCCTCTACCGCCCCCGGGAACGGGAGGAGCGGGCCCGTTCTCTCCTGGATCGCTTCGGCATCGCCGATCAGGCGGACAAGCTGCCGCATTCCCTCTCCGGCGGCCAGCAGCAGCGCGCCGCCATCGCCCGGGCCCTGGCGAACGATCCGCCCCTGATCGCGGCCGACGAGCCGACGGGCAACCTCGATTCCCAGACCTCGGAGGTCGTGCTCGGCCTCTTCGGCGAGCTGGTCGCGGCGGGCAAGACCGTCGTCATGATCACCCACGAGGCCGATTACGGCCGCTACGCGACGCGAAGCCTCACGCTCAAGGACGGGCGGCTCGCGGGCGATGCGGGAGGCCGGCCATGACGAGCGCGTTTTTCCGGAAGATGCGCGGGGACCTGGCCTCCCTGTCCGGCAGGCTCGCGCTCCTCTCCTTCGCCGTCGGCATCGGCGTCCTCGCGCTCTCCGCGATCGCGGGCACCGCCTCCACGCTCCTGCGGGAGATGGAGCGGAGCTACGAGGATACCTTCCCCGCCACCGCCACGCTCGAGTTCGAACGTCCCGTGGACGCCGCGTGGGCGGAGGGACTCCGGGGCTCGCGGGGCATCGTGGACGCCCGGGCGGGCGGGACGTTCCAGGTCCGCTTCCTGGACGGGGACGGCCGATGGCAGCCCCTGGTGCTCTTCGTGGTGCCGGACCTCGCGGCCAACCGCATCGCGGTCGTGACGCCCGAGGCCGGCACCGTCTGGCCTCCCCGGCCCGGAAACCTCGCGCTGGAGCGGACGGCCGTGTCCACCTTCAAGCTCCGGCCGGGGGAAGCGGTTTCCCTCCGCCTGAGCGACGGGAGCGAGCGGTCCTCCCGCCTGGAGTCCGTCGTCCACGATCCGGGCGTGGCCCCGGCCTACCAGGAGCGGACGGCCTACGCGTACGTCGACGCGGAAACCGCGGCCGGATGGGGCTTGGAGCCGTTCAATCAGCTCAAGGTTCGATTCGACCAGAGCCTGTCCTGGGCGGCTTCGCGGAAGGCCGCGCTCGGCCTCGCGGAGGAACTCGCCGCGGCGGGATGGCGAACGCACGACATCCAGGTGCCGCCCGTCCACCGCCACCCGCACCAGGGCATCCTCATGGCCCTCCTCGCCGTCCTCGCCGCGTTCGGCGTCCTGACGATCGTCCTCTGTTCGCTCCTGGTCGCCAACACGGTGGCCGCCTTGATGGCCAAGGAAAAGCGCTGGATCGGCGTCATGCGCACCCTGGGCGCCTCTTCGCCCCGCATCCTGGTCCTGACCCTGGCCCCGGTCGTCGTCCTCGCCCTCGCCGCCGTGTCGTGGTCCGTTCCCACCGGTCTCCTCGTCTCCCGGACCCTGAGCGCGACGATCGCCGATCTCCTCAATATCAGCCTCCGGAATCCCGCGGTTGAGTGGTGGGCCGTGCTCGTGCCGCTCGCCGCCGGGCTCTTCGCGCCGATCGCGATCTCGGCCGTGCCGGCCCGCGCCGCCCAGCGCGTCACGATACTCCAGGCGCTTTCCGACGTCGGCACGGAAGCGCAGCGCTTCTCCGCTCCGCGGAGCCCCTGGGCGCGGGCGGTCCTGAGGCTGAGCCCCGCCCTCGGCCTCGCCTGGCGCAACGCCCTCCGCAAGAAGCGCCGCCTCGCGCTGAGCCTCCTGCTCCTCGGGATCGGCGGCGGCCTCTTCATCACCGCCTTCAACCTCGGCGCCTCGTGGCGGGCGGTGCTCGCCGAAAGTTTCGCCGCGCGCGGCATGGACTTCCAAGTCCGCCTCATCGCCGAGGCTCCGGACGGCTTCATCGACGATCTGCGGCAACGGGTCGAGGAGATCGAGGCCGCCGAGTTCTGGGAATCCGTAAGCGCGGCCACGGTCGGCAGCGGCGAGATTCCCGTGGAGGCGACCTATCCCGACGAGGCGCACGGCAGTTTCCGCGCCTTCGCCGTGGAGGCTCCCACGAGCATGGTCGATTTTCCCCTCATCGAAGGGCGGTGGCCGGCGCGGCCGGGGGAGATCGTCCTGAACCAGAGCGCCGCGCTCCGGTTCCCCGACGCTGCCGTCGGCGACCGGGTCTCCGTGCTGCTGGCCGGCGTTGAACGCCGATTCACGCTCGTCGGCGTCGTCCGCGAGCTCGGCCAGGCTGCGGCCTACCTGGAGCGGTCGGCCCTGCGCGGCCTGGAGGATAGGAGCGAGTTCCGCAGGGAATTGCTCGTCTCGCTATCCCCGGGCGCGGATCCGGACCGCGCCGAGAGGAAGCTCGAGGCGGCCCTCGCGGAGCTGCATCTCCCCGTGGAGGTCCTGATCGACAACCGCGAGTTCGTGCTCGCGGGAGGCGAGCACTTCGAACTCCTCATCGGCGTCATCCTCGCGCTCGGCCTCGTGACCGGGATCGTGGGATGGCTCGGGATCGCCTCCCTTCTGGCGCTCGCGGTCACGGAGCGGCGGAGGGAATTCGGCATCATCCGGACCATCGGGGGAACCCCGACCGGCCTGCTCGCCGCCATCATGGCGGAGGCGGCGACGATGACGGTCCTCGGGACCCTCACGGCGGTCCTCCTTTCCCTCCCCATCGCGGTCGGCCTCGGCGCCTACCTCGGGAACCTTTCGGCCAGGATGCCGCTGCCCCTCGTCGTCGACGTACCCATGGCCGCGCTCTGGTTGGCCCTGAGCCTGCCCGCGGGCATCCTCGCGAGCCTGGGAGCGGGCTTCCGCGCATCCCGCATCGTCATCCGCGAAACCCTTCACTACCAATAGGAGGTCATCATGAAGAGAATGCGTACCGTCCTGATCGCCGTCGCCGCCGTCGCGGCCCTCATGCTCACGATCCACCTGACGTTGAGCGTAAATTGGCCGGAACTCCTCCGGACCCTGCACGGGAGGTAACCGGAAGGCCGCGGCCCCGGAG
>JAEXTK010000056.1 GCA_023406985.1 Spirochaetota bacterium
GCCGAAGCCGAGGAACTCGAAGAGGTCTCCGAATCCGTCGAAGTCGCCGAAGCTGCCGAGCCAGAAGAGATCCCCGAAGCCGAGGAACTTGAAGAGGCCGCGCCGGTCGAAGCGTTGGAAGAGGTCGCCGAAGTCGCCGAGGCGGAGGAACTCGAAGAGGCCGAGCCTGCCGAAGCGTTGGAAGAGGTCGCCGAAGCCGAGGAACTTGAAGAGGTCGCGGAGGCTGCCGAAGGCGGAGAGCTGGAAGCTGTCGCCGAGGCCGAGGAACTCAAAGAGGTCTCGGAATCCGTCGAAGCCGCCGAAGCTGCCGAGCCAGAAGAGATCCCCGAAGCCGAGGAGCTTGAGGAGGCGGAAGCCTTCGAATCGGTCCCCGAACCTGAGGCGCTCGAAGCCGTCGAGCCGGAAGAGGCCGCTGCGGCCGAGCCGGAAGAGGCCGCCGAAGCCGAGGCGCTCGAAGCCGCCGCGCCGGCCGAAGCGTTGGCAGAGGTCGCCGAGGCAGAGGAACTTGAAGAGCCCGCCGAGGCAGAGGAACTCGAGGAACTCGCCGAAGCCCCCGAAGAGGTCTCCGAGCCTGAGGCGCTTGAGGCTCTCGAGGCAACCGAATTCGTTGAGGTCGCCGAGCCCGAAGAAGTCGTCGAACTCGAGCCCGTCGAGCTCGCGGAGGTCGCCGAAGGCGTAGAACCGGAAGCGGCTGCCGCGGTCGAAGAGATCGAGGAGCTCGCGGAGGTCGAGGAGCTCGAAGAAGTCTCCGAAGCCGTCGAGGCGGAAGCTGCCGAGGAACTCGAGGAACTGGAAGAGATCGCCGAAGCCGCCGAACCGGAAGCGGCCGCCGAGGCGGTTGAGGAGCTTGAAGCGGCCGAGGCCTTCGGCGAGTTGGAAGAGGCCGCGGCGGTCGAAGAATTGGAAGAGTTCGCGGAAATCGCCGAAGAGACCGAAGTTTCGCTTGACGAATTCGACGCGCGGCCGACGTCGGCGGCCGAACTCGATCGGATCGCGCGCGACATCGAGTTCGCCCCCATGCCCGAGGCCGAGGACGCAGGCGATTTGCCGGCGATGGAAGTGGTCTCTCCCTTCACCGAGTTGCTTAGCGAGCTGGAATCGGAGGACGTGCTCGGCTGGGACGACGAGGACGGGATCGAGGGCATCCTGACGGAGGACGGCGTGATCGACGATGCCGCCCCGCTCGAGCCCATGGAGCCGATCGCCCAGCCCTACGGGCTCTTCTCCTCCCCCGCCATCTACATAGAGCCCTTGGAACTCATCGCCGATGCCGCGGAGGAACTCCCCGCCGAACTGCTGGCCGAAGAGATGGACGCCATCGTGATGCGCGACGGCGTGCCCTACGTCGCGCCGAGCGCGGGGGAAGCGTTCCCCGACGCGGAACGCTTCGACCCCGAGTTACGCCAACTCGTGGACTCGGTGATCGCCCGCCCGCGCCCCTGAGGATCTATCGAATATTAGTTGATGAGGGTCCGCGGATTCACCGTATGGCCGTTCTTGAAGACGGAGAAGTGCACGTGGCTGCCGGTGCTGAGCCCCGTGCTGCCCACGTCCCCGATCCGCTGCCCGGTCTTCACGTATTCTCCGGGGGACACCCTGATGACGTCCATATGGCCGTACATGGTTCGATACCCGGAATGGTGGGAGATGACGACGTAATTGCCCGAGTTGACGTCGTAGCCGGTGACCGTCACGCGGCCCGCCATGCCCGCCCTGATGGGCGTGCCGTGGGGCGCGGCGATATCCAAGCCCGAATGGAACTGGCGGACGCCGGTGAAGGGGCTCGTCCGGTACCCGTACGGGGACGAGACGTAGCCCCGGACCGGCCAGATGAACAGGTCCCCGTTGATCTCCTGGAGATCCGTCCGCGAAAGGCGCGCCTGCGGTAGGAAGAGGGTCGTGCCGGCGGTTATCGATTGGCTCGCGGCGTCGGCGAGGCCGTTGGCGATCTTGATCGCCGACGGCTCGATCTCGTACCGCGCGGCGAGGGCGTCCACCGTGTCGGCGCCCTTGGAGGAATACAGGATCCCGTCTTGGTTCGGGATCTTGAGGTATTGGCCGATCTGGAGCAACCGGGAATTCTTGATGCCGTTGAAGGTGAGGATGGTGTCCTGGGCGAGTCCGAAACGCAGCGCGATGGCTCCGATCGTGTCCCCCTTTTCGATCCGGTACGACGCGTAGTAGAGCGGCTCCGGCGCGGAGAAGGCGGCCGGTTCCGCGATTCCTTCCGAAGCGGACCCCATACCCGGGGGCTCGCTTACCGCGTTCTCGAGCTCCGGCATGCCGACGCCGGCGGCGCCGTCTTCCGGGGCCTTGTTGGGCATCCGGGCGATGGTCATGGGAACCACGATGCACGCCGCGAAGGCGAACGTCAGGATCACGCCCGTCTTCCGGGACAGCCTGGCCTTTTCAGATTCGTTATTGTTCGATTCCGGAGAAGTCACTCGCCTAACTCCCGATGTTCCGTGTTGGACCGGCCATCACGGGCTCGGTATCGTGTATTTTATATCGGCGATAGAGCTCTGGCAACTAAGATTTTACGCGATCACTCTTCGGTCTGGTCCATGGCCGCGAGGAGGTCCCGGATGGCGGCCGCGCGCTCGTATTCCTCGGCGGCCACGGCGCGTTCCAGCTCGGCTTCCAAGGCGCGGCGCTCGGTTCCGCGATCCCGCTTTCCCGGCGGGGGCGTCTCCTCCCGCTCGTTTCCCCTGCCCGCCGCGGCGTCCACGATGAGGTTCACCGATACGCCGGCCGCGTCCACGATGTTCTCGGCGATATAGACGGGGCATTTCTTCCGCACCGCGAGCGCTATGGCGTCGGAAGGACGCGCGTCCACGGTGAATTCCTGACCGCCCGACTCCTCCGATCCCAGGAGCACGAGGCGGGCGTAGAAGGTTCCGTCCTTGAGGTCGGTGATCTCGATACGGAGGAGTTCGGCGCCCAATCGGCGGATCAGGTCCAGGAGGAGGTCGTGGGTGAGGGGCCGCGGCATGGCTACGTCGCCGAAGCCGATGAGTATGGATTGGGTTTCCAGTTGCCCCACGAAGATGGGTACGGCTATCTCCGAACCGATGGGACGTACGAGCACGGCGTTCCCCTGCTCCGTCCGCGCGACCGTCCAGATTTCCGCTTTCACGAGGGTATTCACCGCAGCCTCCCGGCCTAGCCTATGAGCTCCGCGAGGCCCGCGAGCAGTTCGCGCGCCCGCTCATCGGCCGCCCCTTCGGGGAAGGCTGCCCCGCGCACGGCCGCGGCGGCACCGGCGACGAGTTCCGCGCCGCGGCGGCGGGCTTCCTCGATCGTTCCCGCCTTTTGCAGTTCCCCGATGAGTTCCTCCACCTCCGGCGCCGCCGTACCGCCCGCGCGCGAAGCGGAGAAGCACCGCGTCACGAACTCCGCGCGATCGGCCCGCTGATTGAGGTAGAGGATCACCGGAAGGCTCTTCTTGCCCTCCACGATGTCGTCGCCGCGTTTCTTGCCGGGAATGCCGCCGGTGAGGTTCTTCACGTCGTCCAGGATCTGGAACCCGACGCCGAGGTCCTCGGCGACGCGTCCGAGCCGGGCCGCCGCTTCCCGCTCCCGCGCGGAGACCGCGCCGGTACCCGCGGCGTACGCGCCCAGTTCCGCGGAGAGGCGGGCGAGCACGCCGGTCTTGAGCCGGCACATGAGGTCGTATTCGGCGATGGTCGGCAGCGAGGAAAAATCGCGGTGCCAGGCGATATCCATGGCTTGGCCGAGGTGGAGCCTGCGGAGCTGTTCGCCCCAGGTCCGGAATGCCAGGTTCTTGCGTTCGCTCGAAACGTCCCAGGCATCCAGGCAGACGAGGGGGAGGAAATACATGAAGCAACCGGAGTTGATGGCCGTATCGACGCCGTACATGACGTGGACCGCCGGCTTGCCGCGCCGCTCCGGCGATTCGTCCTCGATATCGTCGTGGATGAGGCTCGCGTTGTGGGGAAATTCCACGAGGGGCGTGAGCGGGATGGCCGCGTCCCCGCCGCCGAGCGCCTCGCAGGCGAGCGTCATGAACAGGGGCCGCCACCGCTTGCCTCCCCGGCCGACGAGTTCCCGCCCGGGGCCGCTCAGCGTTCCGACCAGGTCCGTGGAGGGTTTCGTGGGGGTAGGTCCGAAAGCCTCGGCGATCCACGCGCCGTCGGGTCGTTCGGGCAGGCCGCGGCGGATCGCCGCTTCAATCTTTTCCAGGCGAATTGTATACTCCACGTCCATACGGCAATTTTAGACGATGGACGCTTCCGGGGGAAGCGGCCGCCGTCCGATTTAGCGCTCGCGCGGAGTAGGTACCGATGTCTTCTTACGACAAACTCGATCACTGGTCGCTCAAGGCCCAGAAGGAGGGCTATCCGGCCCGTTCCGTCTACAAGCTCAAGGAGATGGACGAGAAATTCGGCCTCTTCCGCGGCGCGAAGGGCGGAGCTCCGTTCCGCGCCCTGGACATCGGGGCGGCGCCGGGGAGCTGGAGCCTGTACGCCCTGCGCAAGCTCGCGGGCGCGGGATTCCTCGCGGCGGCCGACCTCGCGCCCCTTTCGCGCGTCTACGATAAAGGCCTCTTCGACGGGAACAATTTCTTCTTCGTCCAGGGCGATATCACCGACCCGTCCGTCCGCGACGCCCTGGTCTCCCGCGGCCCCTACGGCCTCGTGATGAGCGACGTGGCCCCTTCCACGACGGGCAACCGGTCGGTGGACACGCTGCGTTCGCTCGCGCTCGTGGAGGAAGTGGTGAATTACGCCGAAATAGGTCTGGAGGTCGGCGGCAATTTCGTCGTCAAGGTCTTCCAGGGCGGCGAGGTTCAGAATATACTGAAACGACTGCGGGGGCTCTTCCAGACCGCGCGCAGTTTCAAACCCGAGGCCTGCAGATCCGAATCCTTTGAGACGTATTACCTGGGCTTGGGTAAGAAAGGGTAAAAAAAGCACGTTTTTGTGATAAAATGTAAAGAGTTCAGAAAAGAAAGCGGAGGCAAAAAAAGTGCTCGGTTCTCCTACCCCGCATCGTCGCTCGAAGTACGCTCACGCCGGGTTCACGACGTGAGAGGCCTACCTCGCTTCAATCAATCCATGCCGTACAACGTCGGATAGTAGGAAAATGATTAGGTGCGGTGGATAAACCGCAGGGAGTCGAAAATGGCCACACGAAACCGGGGAGTTGGATATCTCGTCGCGAGCGCGCTCGTCGCCTTGGCATTCGCCGCATGCGGACCGACGAAGACGGCCGAAGCGCCGCCTCCGGCGGAGGCGGCGGCCCCGGAGGCGCCGCCCGTCACCGTGGTCGGCACCATCGACTTCCTAGAGGGCGAGGTGTCGGTGCGCGTCGCAGGCGCCGATTGGCGCCAAGCCGAGATCGGCGACCAGGTTTCCGTTTCCGATGCGGTCCGCACCGGCGCGGCGTCCTCCTGCGACTTGGGCTTCGGACCCTTCGGCCTGGTACGGCTCGACGCCGATTCCACGGTGGAACTCAAGACGATCTCCCTTTCCGCCGAGCGGAAAGTCGCCTCGGTGAAACTCGCTGCGGGCTCGGTGGCCTGCAAGGTGTCCAAGCT
This sequence comes from Spirochaetota bacterium, assembly GCA_023406985.1. Classification (GTDB taxonomy): domain Bacteria; phylum Spirochaetota; class Spirochaetia; order Treponematales; family Breznakiellaceae; genus JAEXTK01. The sequence continues at coordinate 5,561 of JAEXTK010000056.1, forward strand.
CACCGGCAACGACCGGTTCGAGGTGCGCACGCAGACGGCGGTCTGCGGCGTCCGCGGCACCGAGTTCCTCGTGAAGGAAGAGCCCGGCAAGCCGATGAAGGTGGCCGTACGGGAAGGCGCCGTCGCGGTGCTCCCGCCCTCCTTCGATGCCGACGTCCTGGAAGCCGCGGCGGTGGGCGATGCCGGCGATGCCATGGTGGAGGCGGTGGTCCGCGAGATCGTGGCCGCCGCGCCGCTCGTGGCCGCCAACGAAGAGAGCACCGTCTCGGCCGCCGAGATGGCGGCTTCCGATAAGTCGATGGCCGAGATCAACGAAGTCGTGGTTCGCGAACTGGAAGTCCTGGCCGCCTCTCCGGCGCCCGCCGAACCGGCCCCCGCCGCGGAAGCGGCTCCGGCCGCCGCGGCGCCCGCGGCGAGCCAGCCGGCGGC
>JAEXTK010000175.1 GCA_023406985.1 Spirochaetota bacterium
ACGGATCGCCGCTCATCGTCCTCAACGGCGCCGACCTCGAGGGGCCCGGCGGGTACGCCTGGCGCGCGGGCGATACCCGCATCGAGATCTGGGGCGACACGCGGAAGGGCCTCGCCGACGGGATCTACGATTTCCTCGAAGCCCTCGGCTTCCGGTGGCCCGCGCTCGGCGCGGAGACGGTGCCGACCGCGACGGACGGCGTTCTTCCGATCGCCAAGCGGAACGCCCACGTCTCCTCGCACGGCGAAGGCCGCAAGGCGCTCCGGCGCCTCGTGCTCGATTCGGGCCTCGGCGGCAAGGACGGCGAGGCCTGGCTGCGCTGGGCCGGCCGCAACCGCCTGGACGCCGTCGTCATCCCCTTCGATCTGGACGATTCCACCATCGAGGCGCTCAGCGACCGGGTCCTCCGTCGCCGCGAGCGCATCGTGGCCGCCGCCCGCCGCTACGGACTCTCCGTTGAGGAAGGCGGCCGCTGCCTCTCCCGGCTCGTCCCGCGCCGCCTCTTCTTCCGCCACCGCGAACTCTTCCGCATGCGCGACGGCCGGCGTACCGCCGACTACAACTTCTGCGCCACGAACCCGGAGACCATCCGGACGCTCAAGGAGCAGGCGCGCAAGCGCTTCCGGGATCGGCAGGACGTGGAGGTCTTCCACCTCTGGCCCGACCGCGCGGCCGACGGGGGCTGGTGCGCCTGCCCGAGTTGCCGGGCCTTCAGCCCCGCGGAACAGGCCCTCATCGCGGTGAACGCCGTGGCCGACGTCCTCGCCGAGGCGCGGCTCGAAGCCCGGCTCTCCTACATCAGCGACCCCTACGACTCGCTCGCCGTGCGGCCCCGAGCGAACCTCGTCCCCGTGGACGAACCGGAGAACGGGAGCGGCGCCGGAGGCGGACGCGACGAGTGGATCTTTGCCGGCCGCGCCGATCGGTCGTATACTTGAGGTACGATGCGTATCGTCTACGACACGGGAGCCTACGATCCGCGCCTGCCGCGCGTTCCCCCCGGAGGGGAAGGCCGCAGGGTGGACGTGCTCGTGATCAGGTCGAAGGATGACGCGGCCGGGAACGTAGGCGGCCTCAGGGAGGCCGGGGACGGCTACGAGCTGCGCATCTCGGACGAAGCCCTGGCGCGGGACCGGGAGGTCCGCGGCCACGAGAAGAAGCATCTTGAGGCCCTGGGCGGCGCGGCGGCGGGCCCGATCATCTACGATACGGCGACCGGCCCCGGCGGGGAATCGGTGGCCGTCGGCGGCAGGATCGCGGTGGACCTCTCCCCGGTGCCGGGCGATCCCGCGGCCACCCTGCGCAAGGCCAACGCCGTCCTCGCGGCGGCCCGCGCCCCGGGCGACCCCTCGGCCGCGGATCTCCGCGTCGCGGCGGACGCCGAACGCCTCGCGCGGCAGGCGCGGGAAGAGCTCCGCGACGAAGCCGGAGGCGTCACGCCTCCACGACCAGGCCTTCCCGGGCCATCATGACTTCCAGTTTCGTCTTGCCGCGAATCCGCGCCTGATACTCGTTTTCCAGTTTCTCCAGTTGATCGTCCGTGCGGTTCGGATCGTGGTGGAAAAGGATGAGCTTCCGCACGTCCGCCTTGTGGGCGGCGTTGATCGCGTGCTCGTAGGAAGAGTGGCCCCAGCCCTGCTTGCCCCCCTCGTACTCCTTCTGCGTGTATTGGGTATCGTGGATGAGCACGTCGGCGCCCTGGAAGAACCGGAGGATCTTCTCGTTCTCCTCGCGCGCCACGAGGGCGCCTTCGTTGGCCGCATCCTCGTCGTAGTTCGGATCGGCGGGGTCGGTGGGAAACACGTTGCTGAAGGGCTCGTTGTCGTACGCGGTGACGATGGACGAGCCGCGGTACTCGAAGCGGTACCCGAGGCAGAGGATCGGGTGGTTGAGGTACTTGGTCTTCACGATGAGGCCGTCGCCGAGGTCCAGCTGCGTCTCCTTGAGCTGGTCGTACTCGATGTTCGCGGCGAGCTCGCTCTGCCGCACCGGCCAATAGCGGTAGGAGAGTTGGGCGCCGATGATCGACTCCAGGGAGTCGTCCTCGTACGAGACGGGGCCGCGGATGCGCAGTTTCGTGCCGGGTATGAAGATGGGCGTGAACATGGGGAAGCCCATGATGTGGTCCCAGTGCGTGTGCGTGATGAAGATGTCCGCATCGAGGGGGCCGTGGTTCCTGACGTCGTTGGCCATGAGCCAGTCGCCGAGCGGCTTGATGCCCGTCCCGAAATCGACGATCACGAGGCGCCCGTCCGCCCGGATCTCCAGGCACGACGTATTCCCGCCGTATTTGACGGTGGCCGGACCCGGACAAGGGATCGATCCTCGATCGCCCCAAAATTTCACTGATAACATATGCGCTCCTCAACCCCCGTCGTACCGAGCCGGCCCCGACGGAGAGGTCACTCCACGCGAAGGAAGACCTTCGCCTTCTCGATCTCCTGATTCACGACCGCCTCGATCTCGTCGAAAACGTCCCGCGTCAGGCCGAGGTAATCCCACACGGATTGATCGAGCTTGTCCGGATAGCGGTTGCCCGAGAAGCCGATCTCCATCATGCTCGCGAACCGGTTCGCCAGGACGACGCTGTAGAGCACGTCCTTGTGGGGACCGGTGTATTCGAGGTAATTGTGATGATGGGCGATCGCGTCGCCGACCGACCCCTCGAGCTTCCACGCGTCGGCGATCATCGCGCCCGCGACCATATGGTCGATGCCGAGGATGCGATCCTCCGCCACGTACAAGGAAACGCGCTCTCGATCCGAAACGCTCACCGCCATGACATACTCGCTCGCGAACACCGCATTGAGCGGAATCTTGCCGATATCGTGGAGGAGCCCGGCCGCGAAATAATCTTCGGCGAGTTTGGGATCAATGCCCCGCTTCCTGGCGAAGACTTTCGCGGCCACGCCGACGCATAACGAATGGCGCCAGAATCCCTCCATATCGAGGGATTGGAAATCTTTCTTGGACGAAAGATTACGGAGCACCGCGCTGGAGAGCGCGAGGTTCTTCACCGTATTGATACCGAGCATGATTATCGCGCGCACGAGGCTCGTCACCTGTTGGCCGAGTCCGTAGTACGCCGAATTGATGAGCTTGAGGACCCGGCCGACGAGCACGGGGTCCAGCGAAATGACGTGGTTGAGGTCAGCCGGGGATGTCCTCGGATTATTGCAGACCTCCAGCACCTTGGCCACCGTCGTCGGGAGGCTCGGCATCCGTTGTATGTAGTCTTGGATCTTCTGCTCAGCGTTTTGAATCAAGAAATTCCCCCTGCGGATCCGCTGTTTTTGAGGCGCCGCGACTTATTCCCGCGATGACCGTGCTGACCTTTCGCTCCAGAGCGTCGGTCAAGCCCCGGTCCGGCAAGGCGCCGGCGAGTTGGCCGAGATACCTGAGCGTCTTCGCGACCTCCGCGGGTTTCGGGGAAGGCGCGCTCTTGGCAACATCGGACGCGGCGCTCGGCATCCGTTTCTCCGCGTCCTTGAGAAGGCCCGGCCGGCCTTCGAGTTTGTCGATGAGATAGGCCATCCGCAAGCGGGCTTCGCTCTTCTTGAACGAATCGCGGCGGTCGTCGGGCAAGGCGTCGGCGAGACCCTGGAGGTACCGGAACAGATCGACGGCCTCGCGCCGCGGCGTATCGAGGGCACGCTTTTCCCGCTTTTTCGCCTCGCCCTCGGCCCGGGGGGCCTTCTCGGACCGCGGGCCGCCCGGACCGCGAGCGGCCTCGAACGCGGGGGCCGCTTCTGCCGCGATCGGCTCTTCCGCCGCGTCCGCAAACTCAGCAGCGGTCGGCTCCTCGGCTGCCGGCTCGGACTCGGTCGGCTCTTCCGCCGCGGCAGCCTCTTCCGCCGCGGCCGCAATCTCAGCAGCGGTCGGCTCCACGGCAGCCGGCTCGGACTCGGCCGGCTCCTCCTCCGCGGCAGGCTCTTCCGCAGCGTCCGCAAACTCAGCAGCGATCGGCTCCTCGGCTGCCGGCTCGGGCTCCTCGCCCGCCTCTTCCGACACCTCTTCGGCGGCCGCCTCTTCTTCCGGCGCCGCCTCTTCGGGTGCCTCTTCCGGCATCGCGGCTTCGATCGCCGCCTCTTCGGGTATGGACTCTCCGCCCGCCGCCTCCGGCTCCGCGCCCTCGTCGAGGAGGACCTCTTCCGGTTCAGTCTCCGCTTCGAAGGTCTCTTCGCCCTCATCGAAAGACAACTCGTCCGTCGAGGGTTCGGACTCCTCGGGCGCCGTCTCTTCGGTGGTCGGCGTCTCCTCGGCCGGCTCCTCCGGAGCCGCGGGCTCCTCGGCCGGCTCCTCCGGAGCCGCGGGCCCCTCGGCCTGCTCTTCCGGTGCCGCGGGCTCCGCGGCTTGTTCTTCGGGGATTTCCGGCTCCGCCGCCTGTTCCGGCTCCGCGGCCGGCTCTTCGGGAGCCGCAGCCCGCTCGGCCTCGGGCGCCGGGGGAAGCGTCTCTTCCTCCTCCGGCTCGAGCACGAGATCGTCCATCGCTTCCTCTTCTATCGGCGCTTCCGGCGGTATCGGAGGGAACGGAGGATAATACGGCGGGGGGAACGGATACTGCGGTTGCTGCTCCCGCGGCTCCGGGGATCGCGGGGGCTGCTCCGCCGGCGGCTGAGGCTGCGGCTTGCGCCGCTCCGCGCGTCGGCGCTCCATGGGCGGCTGTTGCGGCATGGCCGGGGGCGGAGGCATCGGCGCCGGGGGCGGCGGCATAGGGGGCGTTGGCGCCGGGGGCTGCGGAGGCATCGCCTGCGGCATCGGTTGCGGAGGCGCCGGCTGCGGCGCTGCTTGCGGCTGCGGCGGGGGGAACGGCTGCGGGGGCTGCGCCTGCGGTTGGGGCGGAGGCGCCGGCTGCTGCGGAGCCTGGGGTTGCGGTTGGGGCGGGAACGGAGATTGCGGCTGCTCCTGCGGCTGTGGCCGCGTTTCCGCGGGAGGATTTCCCGGAGCGCTCGGAGCGCCGCGGTCCTCCTCGATCAACGCCTCGAAGGGATCGCGGACCGGGCGCTCCTCGTAGAGCTCGAACTCCTCTTCTTCCAGCGGAAGTTCCGTCTCGCCGACCTCGTCCTCGATATCTTCGATGCTCTCCACGAAGAGCGTCTCGCTCTCCTCGTCCACCGGCGAGGCCGCCTCGATGGCGGCGGCGAGCAGGGGATTCTCCCCGTCTTCCGAGCTCTCCTCCTCCGCGGCCGAACTCGCCTTGAGGAGCTTGAGGTTGCGTTCCCACATCTCGCGCATGGAGGCCGAATAGGCCCGGACCGCTTTCTCGTAGAATTCGAGGGACTCGTTCAGGCCGGTCAAGTCGTCCGTCGTGGCGCGGCCGCCCTGGAGATTCACGAGGCGATCGGCCGCGCGTACGGCCTTCTCGGTCTCGCCCGCCTCGCGGTGCAGCTCGGCTACCGCGGCGATGGCCTCGGCGTCGTTCGGATCCGCCTTCGTCAGCTCCTCGAACACCTGGACGGCGTGGGCGCGGTTGCCCATCTCCGCGTAGAGGCGCCCGAGCAGGAGCTTGGCGTTCCGGTCGTCCGGCTTCCGCGCGAGGTAGGCGAGGAGCCGTTCCTCGGCCGCCGCGTACTCCTTCCGCCGGAAATGGAGGTCGGCGAGGTCGAGCTGGAACGCGTAGTTGCCCGGATCGATCGAAAGGATCCGCTCGAAGGTGTCGCGCGCCCCTCCGTCGTCCCCGAGGGCCCGCTGAGCGGAGCCCTGGACGCGGAGGGCGTTGATGTTGTCCGGCTCCCAATCCAAGGCCGCGCGGGCCTGTTCCAGGGCTTCCGGATAGCGCTCCAGCTTGAGGTAGAGCGACGCGAGGCGCGCGCGCGCCTCCGCGCTCGAGGGCGCGAGCTTCACGAGCTTTTCCAGCTCGATGAGGGCGTCGGCGAAGTCGCCGGTATTTTCCAGGAGGCGCTCCAGGTTGACGACCGCCTTCACGTAGCCGGGGTCGGACTCCAGCGCCTGCCGATAGTAGCGCATCGCGTCTTCGTTGCGGCCCTGGTCGGCGAGGACCACGCCCATGTTGTTGCGGGCTTCGGCGTTGAAGGGGTCGATGGCCAGGATGCGGGAGAAGACGTCCATCGCCTCGCCGTGCCGGCCGCGCTTGAAGAGGATGATGCCGTAATTGTTCATCGCCTCGAGCCAACCGGGCCGGCTCTTGATCGCGGCCTCGTACTCGCGGCCGGCGTCCTCCAGACGTCCCACCGCCTCCAGCGCGATGCCGTAGTTGAAGTGGAGGGTCGGGTTGTTGCGGTCCAGGGCGAGGCCCTTGCGGAAGACCTGGAAGGCCTTGTCCCACTCCCCCAGCTTGTCGTGCATGGTGCCCAGGTTGTTGTACGCGGGCACGTAGGAGGGATCGAGGGTGACGACCTTGGCGTACGCGAGGGAGGCGGACTTGAGGTCCCCGAGCTGCTTGTAGACGTTGCCGAGGTTGTAATGGAATTCGGCCCGCAGGGGTTCGGCCTGGAGGGCCTTCCGCAGCGCGTCCAAGGCGTCCTCGAACCGCTGCTGCTTGCGGTACACGACCGCCAGGTTGTTGAGGGCCTCGGCGTCGGCGGGATTGTGGGCGATGAGGGTGAGGAATTCGTCCGCGGCTTCGTCGGCCCGGTCCGCCCGCGCGAGCACGGCGCCGAGGAGGAGGCGCGAGTTGCGGTCGTCCGGCGTGTGGGCCAAATACGATTTGAGCAGGCGCTCGGCGGCCTCGTTGTCGCCGACGCGCGCGGCGCCGCGGGCGCGTTCCAGGATGTCGTTCACGTCGATCGGGCTCATCGTACCGTCCTTGCGGGCCGCGCGGACACCTCGCGGGAGAATTCGCCGATATGACGGGGGGAAGCGCGGTCATAGGCGGCTATACAAAAATAGTATAACGTACCGTTCCTCAGTCCGTCGACGACTATGGAAGTCCGGTTCCCGACATCGAGGGGCGAAGGGCCGGCCGCCGCGTCCTCGCCGAAGTATTCGCCGCGGGCCTCGCCGTAGTAGACGAGGTACCCGCCGAGGTCCGAGTCGGGGCTGGCCCGCCACTTGAGTTCCACGGAACCGTCGCCCGCCTGGGCGACCACGAGGGAAGGCGGCGGCGGCGGATCGTCGCGCTCGTAGACCACCCGCACCTCGTCCAGGTACGGCGCCTGTTCGCCGTCGCCGCTCGGATAGAAGGCGACCGCGACCTGGACCCAGCGGCCGCGCAGGCCCGGGCCGAGGGGCGCCCCGCTCGCCGCCGGCGTCCAGCTCGATTCCTCGTCGGTCCAGCCGTACGGGGAGTCCCCCGCGCGCAGGAAATAGCGGAGTTCCGCGCCGTCGCCGCCCGGGGCCCCCTTGGCCTCCAGCCGGAGGACGCGCGCGTTGGTGGTGCCGAGGTCGAGGAACCGGGTCTCCGCCCTGCCGCCGGCCGCCGGGAAGCGGACGGTCCGGGCCTTTTCCACGAATCGCCGGTAGAGGCGGAATTCGTCCATGAAGCCCGCGTACCGGGACCCGAGCGAAAAGAATCCTCCCGTGCCGATCACGGGCGTATAGACCTCGCCGCCCTCCCTACCCGTGAAGGTCGCGTACGCGACCGCTTCGAGCCGGCCGTCCACGAGGTACTCCAGGAGGCCGGTTCCGCCGTCGAAGCGCACGAGGTGGTGGCTCCACGCGCGCGGCAGGATCGTGCCGTGCGGTGCGAGCGTCACCGAAATGCGCCGCCCCTCGCCCGGAGCGGAGAAGAAATCCGCGAAGGTCCATTCCAACCGGTTCCGCGCGACGAGCGCGCGGATGCGCTGGAACACGCTTTCGCCCGAAGGCGTCCGCCGGCTGGAGGTCCAGGCGAGGACCATCTCGCCGCTCTCCAGGTTGGCCGGATACAGCCAAAATTCGATGCTGAAGTCGTCTACCCGTTCGCCCGGGGAGAAGAGGGCCCCGGCGTTCGGCGTCGCCGTGATGCCCGAGAGGCCGTCGGGGGCCGAAGCGGAGGTGAACAGGGCGGCGCCCGCGCCCACGCGGGCGCTCCGCGGTCCCGCGATGGAGACCGCGGCCGAGGCGGCGGTTTTCCAGCGGCCGGCCGCGTCGGCGAAGTTCGCGCGGTCCTCGTCGAAGGAGAGCGCGAGGTCCAGGTCCGCATCGTCCATCCCGCGCGAAGACGAGAGGGTCAACGCGGGATAGCGCCGTACGCCCCCGATCTCCGCGACGCCGACGCGGCGCGCCATGGACGCCCACCCTTCGGCGCCGCCGATCGTGAGGACGCGCTCCTCCGCATGGAGCGCCGCGCGGGTAAGGATGACGAGGGCGGCCAGGGCCGTCGATACTGTTTTCTTTCTCATGGATTCCCTATATCTTATCGGCAGCGCGACCCATGGAACACGACACGAATTCGAACCATTTTAGCCGCCTCCGCGCCACGGCGAAAGAAGCGCCGCTCGAGCCCGGCGTCTACATCTGGCGGGACGTCGACGGCGAAATCATCTACGTCGGCAAGGCGCGCGTGCTCCGCAATCGCCTCAACTCGTATTTCTCGGGCGAAAAGGACGTCAAGACCCGCACGCTGCTCAAACGCGCCCGCTCGATAGAAACGATCATCGTCAACAACGAGTACGAAGCCCTCCTCCTCGAAAACACGCTCATCAAGCAGCACGCGCCCAAGTACAACATCAACCTCAAGGACGGCAAGAGCTACCCGGTGGTCCGGATCACGAACGAGGACTTCCCGAAGGTTTTCCGCACCCGCCGCATCGTGGAGGACGGCTCCCTCTACTACGGCCCCTTCCCGAACGTCCAGGCCGTGGACACGATGCTGGAGCTCATCGACAAGCTCTTCCCGCTCCGCAAATGCCGCGTCCTCCGCAAGCGTACGGCGCCCTGCATGTATTACCATATCGGCCGCTGTTCCGCCCCCTGCGTGGGTAAGATAACCAAGGAAGAGTACGGCCGGCACGTGGACCGCGTCAAAAAGCTCCTTTCCGGCGACACGGCGGGCCTCACCGCGGACCTCACCGAGCGCATGCAGGAGGCCGCCGCCGCGATGAAATTCGAGCGGGCGGCCCAACTCCGCGACGCCATCCGCGCCATCGGGGAACTCTCCGCCTCCAACGCGGTGGTGGACTTCGATCCGGACGCCCGCGATTACGTGGCCTGGGCCGAGGAGGGCGTGCTCGCGAGCTTCACCGTCTTCTCCATGCGCGGCGGCAAGATGACCGGCCGCGAGCTCTTCCGCACCCGCACCGCGGCCTCCGAGGCCGAGTCGCTCGAACAGTTCCTCACGACCTACTACGCCCCGGATCGCCTCCCCCCGCCCCGCGTGTTCCTCGCGGGCGGAGCGGGCGACCTGGACAGCGTGCTCCGCTGGTTCAAGGATACCCTCGGCGTGGAACCCGCCCTCCTCGCCGCCGACGAGAAGCGCCACGAGGCGGCGCTCGCCATGGCCTACCAGAACGCGAAGGAGGACCTGGCCAAACGGCTCAAGGAGCGCGGCGCCGGCCCCGCCTTGGAGGAACTCGCCCGCGTGCTCGGCTTGAACGCGAAACCCGAGCGGATCGAGGGCTTCGACATCGCCCAGCTCGACGGCAAGCACCCGGTCGCCTCCCTCATCTCCTTCAAGGACGGCATGCCGGACAAGAAGAACTACCGCCACTACAAGCTGCGCACCGTGGAGGGCATCGTGGACGATTTCCAGGCGATGCGCGAAGCGGTCACGCGCCGCTATTCGAGGCTCCTCGCGGACGAGGGGGAGATCCCGGATCTCATCATGATCGACGGCGGCATCGGGCAGGTGAACGCGGCCAAGGGAGTCCTCGACGCCCTCGGCGTGGACTGCGGCCTCGTGGGCCTCGCCAAGCGGGACGAGGAGCTCTGGCTCCCCGACGCGACCGAACCGATCCGGTTGCCCAAGACTTCCGAGGCGCTCAAGGTGCTCCAGTACGTGCGCGACGAGACGCACCGCTTCGCGACGGGCCTCAACCAGAAGCTCCGCTCCAAGGACCTCGTCCTGGAGGGCCTCCAATCGGTGGAAGGCGTGGGCCCCGCCCGCGCGGCGACCATCCTCAAGGCCTACGGGTCGCTGGAAGCCGTCGCGGCCGCCGACAGCGAAGAACTCGCGTCGCGCTGCAAGCTATCGGAGAACGTCGCGAAGGCCGTCGGCGCCGCCGCGCGCCTCGCCCTCGCGGACCGGGCCGCCGAGGCCCTTCGGTTGAAATCGCGCTCGGGCTCGTCCACGCGCGCGGCCGCGGGAACGGCCAACCGCCGCGGCGCGGCGGGCCTCGCCGCGGAACTCGCGGCCGAGGCCATGGAGGAGTACGGGAAAACCGAGGACGGAGGATCGTCTAGCCGGTCTTGAAGCAGCCGATCGCCGCGTCCATCTCCTGGATGGTGTTCCGGGTGCCCGCCGCGATCTGAGCGACGTGGGTCGCGCTCGTCGCGATGTCGCCCGTCGCCTTGGTCATCTCCTCCATCTGGACCGTGATCTCCATGGTCGTATCCCGGAGCTGGGTGATCTCCTCCAGGACCGTGGCGTTGCCCTGGCTCATCTCGCGGGACCCGACCTTCACCTGGGACGTGATGTCGTTCATGGACCGGAGCGCCTCCAGGACCTGGGTGGACCCTTCCTTCTGCTCCTCCATGGCGGCCCGGACTTCGCTCACCATGGCGTCGGTTTCCCCGATCTTCTCCGCGACCCGCTCGAAGGCCGCCTCGGAGTCCTTGGAGGAGGAGACGACCTCCTCGATGGCCGCCTGGACCTGCGCGAGTTCGGCCTTGATGGCCCCCGACTGTTTCGATGAGGTCTCCGCCAGGCGCCGGATCTCGTCGGCGACCACCGAGAAGCCGAGCCCGGCGTCGCCCGCGTGCGCGGCTTCGATCGCGGCGTTCATCGCGAGTAGGTTCGTCTGGGCCGCGATGGCCGCGATGACCTTGTTCGCCTCCAGCAGGGCCTGGGACCGCTCGGCGATCTTGTTGATGCGGTCGCCCGCGGTGGCCTGGGTGGATTTGCCCTCGGCGGCGGCACCCAGCAGCTCGCTGAATTGGTCCGCCATCTTGGCGAACGAATGGGACATGGAGGCGATGTTCGCGACCATCTCCTCGATGGACGCCGAGGCCTCCGTCACGCTCGCCGCCTGATCGGAGATAAGGGTATCGAGGGACTCGATGTTCTTGGCGATCTGTTCCACCACCGTGGACGACTCGACGACGCTCGACGATTGGTCGCGGGCCTTCTCCCGCACCCGCTCCACGCTCACCGATATCTGCGTCACCGCCCCCGCCGTATCGCCCGAGCTCTTCCGCAAATCCTCGCCGAGTCCGTTGAGGTCCGCCTGCACGGCCTTGAGGTTGCCCATGCTCTCCCCGAGGCCCGAACAGAAGCCGTTCACCATGCCCGCGATGGAACCGAGTTCGTCGATGGACCCGATATGGATGCGCGCGGTGAGATCCTTTTCGGACGACGCGAGGCGCTCGCATTGGGTGATGATGGATCGGAACAAGAGCCCCGAGTTCCGGTTCCAGATGAGGAGCAAGACCATCACCACCGCGAAATAGAGCACGGTGACGACGTTCATCATCACGCCCGTCACGGAATCGAAGCGGTGGCCGCCCTCTTCCATGCGGGACACGCCGAGGAGGGAGACCGAGAAGGCGAACAGGAGCGACATGAGGCTCATGAAGGCGGGGATGATGAACGTCTTGGTCTGCTGCCGCGGCTCCCGCAGGCTATACGGGTATCTGACGAGCCGCTGATCGAGGAGGGTCTTGGTGACCAAGCGATCGGAGAGCACGTAGACGAAGGCCGAAACGAGCATGCCCCAGGACAGGGTGAACATGAACAGGGGCAGTTTCGCCTCCTCCCGCAAGCCGATCGGGCTCCCGAGGGACACGAGCAGCGCGATGGAGAGCAGCGCGAGGGTGAAAAAGACGATCAGGGACCGGAGCGGCGTGTGGCCCAAGACGCTCAGCGCGCCCTTGAGCTCCTCCTCATCGGCGCAGCCGACGAAATCGTAGGAGAAAATCTTGCTGAAATGGCCGAGGACGAGCGAAGCGACGACGAGGAAGCCCAAGCCCGAGACCGCGGCGATGAGGAAGAAAGCGCCGGGAGGTACGCTCCTATCACGGCAAATACCCATATCGACGGCCGTCAGGAAAACGAATATGAGGCCGGCCGCCAGTACGATGAGCCTGAAGGAGTTGCCCTTGTTTTTCATGGATCTCCCCGCTTGGGTACGTTTTTAGGTTTCGGGCGCCGCCGGGGCGCGGCGCCCGCCGGGGCGGTTATGGTGGTGCG
>JAEXTK010000158.1 GCA_023406985.1 Spirochaetota bacterium
CGGCCGCCCCCCCTCACCTCCGGGGTCCGCGCGCGCGCGCCCCCCGACTTCTACAAGCATCGGGGCTTCACCGTCCGGGCCATCGCCCGCGCGGCCTTCGGCCAGCTCATCGGCCAGAATCTCGGCGGCGGCTCCCCCATCACCCAGCAGGTCGCGGGGACGCTGTACGCGGACCGCTCGGACCGGTCCATAGCCCGCAAGCTCCGCGAGCTCTGGTGGGCCTTCCAGCTCGAACGCCGGTACACGAAGAACGAGATCCTCGAACTCTACCTCAACAAGATGTACATGGGCGCGGGCACCTACGGCGTGGAGGCGGCGAGCAAATACTACTTCGGCCACAGCGCGCGGCAGATCACCCTGGCCGAGGCGGCCATCCTCGTCATCCAGCTCTCGAGCCCGGCGCGGTACAACCCCCTCGACAATCCCAACGTGGCGCGCGACCGCCAACAGTCGGTCCTGAAGCGCATGGTGGAGCTCGGCTATACGACCAAGGCGGAGGCGGACGCCTCCTTCCAGGAATATTGGGACAATTACGACTATACGCGCGTGTCCTCGTCGGCCTATTTCGCGCGCGACGACAAGGCCCCGTGGTTCAGCGAGTACGTGCGCCGCCAGATGGAGAGCATGCTCTACGGATCGCTCGACCTGTACAAGGACGGCTTCGTCGTGCACACCACGCTCGACCTGGACTTCCAGGCCGCGGCGGACAAGTACATGGCGCGCGGCCTGGCCGAAGCCAACGTGGAGTATAAGAAGACGCAAGGGGCGCGTTTGGAGCAGGCCGAGAAGGTCTACGTCCCCGTGGTGGACCTGCTCTCGCTCGCGTTCGGCGTGGACGCCATGCACGCGAGCTCCGAAACCCAAACCGCGGAGAAGGCGCTTTCCCGCTACGTCAAGCGCATCAATCCCGTCGTGGACGCCGCCGCCCTCCTCTTCGACCTGCGCGGCCTCAAACCCGTGACGAACGGCGCCTACGCCAAGCTCAAGACCCAGGCGGAGCGGAACACCGTGGAAGGCGCCCTGGTCGCCCTGGAGAACGAGACGGGCTACGTCAAGGCGCTCGTCGGCGGCTCGAAATACGACCAATCGAACCAGCTCATCCGGGCCACCCAGGGCCGCATCATGCCCGGCAGCTCCTTCAAGCCGCTCTACTATTCGGCGGCCATCGATTCGCGCAAATTCACGGCCGCCTCCCTCATCTACGACGCGCCGGTGGTCTTCTACAACGAGAACGGGACCCCGTACATCCCCCTCAACTTCAAGGGCGAGTGGAAGGGGCCGGTCCTCCTCTGGTACGCCCTGGCCCATTCCATGAACGTCCCCTCGCTCAAGGTGCTCGACGGGATCGGCTTCGACGCGGCGATCAACCGCGCCGCGGCCCTGCTCGGCATCGAGGACAAGGAGGCCATCCGCAAGACCTTCCCGCGCCTGTACCCCCTGGCCCTCGGCGTCATCAGCGTGGCGCCGATCCAGATGGCGCGCGCCTTCGCCATCTTCGGCAATCAAGGACGCGAGGTGACGCCCATCTCCATCCGCGCGGTGGAGGACCGCAACGGCAGGCTCATCATGGACCCGGAGAAGGAGCTGCGCCTCCAGCAGAAGCGGAAGGGGTCGGCCATCCAGGTGATCACCCAGCAGAACGCCTACGTCATGACCTCGCTCCTGGAGAAGACCGTGGAGTCGGGCACTCTCGCCTGGGCTTCGGGCTACGGCTCCAAGTTCACCTTCCGCGACAAGGACGGCAAGAAATACACGATTCCGGCGGCCGGCAAGACGGGCACCACCCAGAACTGGGCGGACGCCTGGACCGTCGGCTATACGCCCTACTATTCCACGGCCATCTGGTTCGGCTTCGACCGGCCGGGCAACTCGCTCGGCGTCACGCAGACGGGCGCCCTCATCGCGGGCCCGGCCTGGGCGGACTTCATGCGGGAAATCCACCAAGGCCTCCCCGCCAAGGACTTCGTGCGCCCCACCACGGGCCTCATCGACGTGACCGTCTGCGCGCGATCCGGCCTCCTGACCACGCCCTACTGCGACGAGGGCACGGTCACCGCGACCTTCCTGGAGGGCACGCAACCCGTACGCTACTGCGACGTGCACGAGGACGCCGCCGGCAAGACGGCCCGCGCGCTCAACCTCATGCGCGACGACACCTTCGCCATCGATACGGGGACCGTGGAGGGCCGGCTCAAGATGCCTGAGCTCCGCCTCGACCTCCGCTCGACCTCCGCGCCGGATCAGCCGCCGCCGCGCACCGATTTCTCCGCGCCGCCCGCGGGCGCGGACCGCGCGAATTACAATCCCTTGCTCGATTGACGGCCTTGCGCCTACAATAGGACCGTGCAGATACCGATCGACGACATCATCGTAAAAAGACGCGTACGCAAGGACCTCGGGGACATCGCGGGACTCGCGGAAAGCCTCCGGCGCTTCGGGCTGATGAATCCCGTCCTCGTGAGCAAGCGCAACGTGCTCATCGCCGGTCGGCGGCGCTTGGAGGCCGCGCGGAGCCTGGGGTGGAAGACCATCAACGCGGTCACCGTGGAAGCCCGCGACCAGCTCGCGAAGCTCGAATTGGAGCTGGAGGAGAACGTCCAGCGCCGCGACCTGTCCACCGACGAGATCGCCGAGGCCTATTCCCGCATCCGGAAACTGCGCAATCCCGGCTTCTTCCGCCGCATCTGGAACGCGATCGTCCGCTTCTTCGCCCGCCTCTTCGGCCTGGACGAGTAAACCGCGCGGGGGCCGCCCCGCCGGTACCCCGTCGGTGCGGCCGGTCGCGCCGCTTGACGGATCGCCTCCCGAATCCGTACCTTCAGCGCGTAAGGCTCATGAAGGACCGTTACGCAGCCGCGAGAGATCGGCTGTACGCCTATATTCTCGATGCCGATTCGCGTTCCGCCGCCGCGCTCCTCCGGAGCGAGACCGAACGGAACGGTTCCGGCGAAGTCCTCGCCGAGATCATCCACCCTATCCTCGCCCACATCGGCGAACGCTTCGTCTGCGACAAGCTCTCCCTCGCCCAGGTCTATCTGGCGGGGAAAATCGTCGAGGATTTCCTCTCGTCGCTCGGCGGCGACCGGGAGCGGCAGGATGCGGGGGCGGGCGGCAGGGTCGCGGTCATCGGCAACTCGGAAGACGACTACCACGCGGTCGGAAGGACCATGGTGGGGGCATTCCTCGCGATGGCGGGGTGGCGCGTGGAGGACCTCGGCAACGACGTCCTCGCCGCCCGTTTCGTGGACCGCGCCGAGGAGCTGGACGCCTCGGTGATCGGGGTGTCGGCGATGATGCGGAGCAATGCCCTGAACATCGCCGCGGTGCGGGATGAGATCGATCGGCGGGGCTTGGCCGACCGGGTGAAGCTCGCGGTCGGCGGCGCCATCTTCGCGTCCGAACCGCGCCTGGTCGCGGAAGTCGGGGGAGACGGGACCTGCGCGAACGCCATGGAGGCGCCCGCCCTCTTCGAGCGCCTGCTCGCGACGATAAGACGATGAGCGACCGCGGCGCGGACGAGCGGGCCTTCAACGCGCTCTTCGCCGATATGGTCGAACGGCTCCTCGCGGCCTCCGACAATCCGGCCCAGGCGAGCGCGTACATCGCCGAGGAACTGCGCGCGCTCGTCGGAGCCCGGACCGTGCTCGTCTTCCAATCCCTCCTCGGCGGGGAGGGAAGCGACCATCGCCTCGTTTCCGTCTATCCCGAGCGCCGGAAGGCGCTGGCCGACCGCGAAGGGATGGAGCGACTCCTCGCGCTGGCGGCAAACGAAACGCGGTGCCTCATCGTGGCGGCGGACGGGAGGTCCGTGGAGGCGGACGAAACGTCCGTGACGGCGGACGGGACGTCCGTGGCGGCAGGTTCTTCGCCCGAGGCGGCCGCGCTGCGGGAGCTCGGCAGCGCGAGCGCCGTCATCGCGCCCCTCGCCTACGGGAGCCGGCGGGTCGGCGCCCTCGTCCTCTTGGACCTCTTCGACCCCGCGACCACCTCCCTCGTCATCGAACCGATCGAACGCCTATCGTCCATCTTCGCCCTCGTGTTGAAGAACGCCGATCTCTTCTCCCATCTCGAGGAGGAGGTCGCGGAACGGACGCGCCTCCTCGAGGACCGGACGCGGCAGCTGGAGGCGTCGCTCCGCGAGAAGGAAGTGCTGCTCAAGGAGGTCAACCACCGCGTCAAGAACAATCTCCAGATCGTCATGAGCCTGCTCTATCTCAAGGCCTCCACGGCCGAGGAGGGCGCGGGCAAGGCCGCCCTGGAGGACAGCCAGGCCCGCGTCTACGCCATGGCCCTCGTCCACGAGGAACTCTACCGAACCGGCGACTTCGAGACCGTCGACCTCGCGGCCTACGCGGGCCGACTCGCCGACCGGATCCTGGACACCTGCTGCGACGAGGTGGAGCGGGAGTACCGGCTGGCATCCCTGACGCTTCCCCTGGACACGGCGCTCCCCTGCGGGCTCATCCTGGCCGAGCTCGTCATGAACGCGGCCAAGCACGCCTTCAGGGCGGGGGGCGGGACCCGGCTCACCCTCGCGGTCTTCCGGGACGGCGCCGACGCGGTGGTGGAGGTCTCCGACGACGGACCGGGCCTGCCGCCGGGGAAGCCTCCGGACCGGCCGGGGGCGGTGGGCTTCACCATCGTGGAGAGCCTTTTGGGGCAGCTCAAGGCCAGGCTCGAGCGGGGGACCGGCGGCGGCGCCGCGTTCCGGCTCCGGTTCCCGATCGCGTAGGCAGGAGGATGCCATGAAGGTCTTGGTCGTAGGGGACGAGCGCCTCATTTCCCTGGTGCTGGCCCGCATGATCGCGTCTCTCGGCCATGACGTGATCGCCTGCCTGCCGAGCGCCGAGGTCGCTCTGAACTTCCTGGACGGGAACAGGCCCGATTTCGTGCTCCTCGATATCCGCCTGGAGGGGGCGATGGACGGGATAGAGGCGGCCGCCATCATCCGGGAACGGTGGCGCATCCCCCTCGCCTTCGCCTCCGCCTACATGGACAGCGACACCCGGCATCGCGCCGCGGCCGCGGAGCCGGTCGCCATGCTCGGGAAACCCGTCCGCGAGGCGGACCTCGCGCGCCTGTTCGCCGACTTGCGGCCGGCTTGACCTCCGCCTAACCCGCCCACTCCGCGTAGAGCCGATCGATCGTCCGCGCGAGGGCATCGAGCTCGTTCCCGAGGCGGCGGCCCAGGACGTACTCGCCCGCCGCCACCGCCCGCGCAGCCCTCCGCTCCAACTCCGACCGCTCGGCCTCCAGGCGCTCGATGCGCGCGGCCGTCCGCGCGTCCCGGTCCGCGTCCGGCGCTTCCCCGGGCC
>JAEXTK010000254.1 GCA_023406985.1 Spirochaetota bacterium
CCCCCCCCCCGCCCCCCCCCCCCCCCCCCCCGCCCCCGTTTGCCGCCCGGCCGCCCGCGGGCCCGCCCGACTCCCGCTCGACGCGCGCCAGGAGGGACGAGGGGCCGACCGTCGCGATGACCGCGACGGCCTCTTCGCCTGAGGGCAAGAGGGCGCGGAACCGGTCTCCCGGTCCGAGCCTGAGCACGCGCGCGATGTACCGGAAATCCTTTCCCGAAAGACGAAGGAGGCCGTCCGCGGACGGCCCCTCTTCCAGGATGAAACGCCGCACGGGAGCGGAACCGCGTCAGTCGACCGGGGCCAAGGGTTTCGTCTTGGCTTCCGCCGGTCCCGTTCCGGCCGTACCCTCGGCGACCGCAGCCCGCTCCGCCGCGGTCTTCGCCTCGTCCTGCAGGACCTTGAGGGTCTTGGCGCCCTTCATCAGTTGGGCGTACCGGCCTCCGCGCAACAGATCCACGGCGGCCTGGAGCTGGGTATCGTACTCCAGGTCGTAGACCGGCGCGATCGTGGTCCGGTTCCGCTCGTCGCGCACGAGGCGTTTCAGGAGGGTCTCGTCCAACTGGTAGGTCGCCGCGAGGTCCTTCACGAAGGCTGCTGTGCGGGCCGCGGAGGCCTCCGGCTCAGCCTTCACGAACGCGGGGATCTTGGCGTCGCCGATGAGGCGGTTGAGGCTCTCCGCCTCCTTGTCCGAGAACTCGGGGAATTTCACTTCCAGGTCGGGGGGAATGCCGACCTTGTCGATGTTGACGTCGCTCGGGGTGTAATAGCGCGAGGTGGTGATCTTGAAGCCGGCGGCGTCGATGGGATAGACCTGCTGGACCGACCCCTTGCCGAAGGACTTCTCGCCCACGAGGTAGGCGCGGCCGCGATCCTTGAGCGCCCCCGCGACGATCTCCGAGGCCGAGGCGGAACCGCGGTTGATGAGCACCACCACCGGCACGTCCTTGGAGATGATGGTCTTGCTCTTCGCGGTGAATACGGCGTTCTCGCCGGGGATGCGGGACTTGGTGGAAACCACGACGCCGCCGTCCAGGAAGAAGTCCGAAACCCCGATGGCGGCCTGCAGGAGCCCGCCGTAATTGTTGCGGAGATCCACGACCACGGCCTTGGCGTTCTTGGCGTTGAAGGATTCCAGCGCGTCGCCGACCCGCTCGGTCGTCATCGGCGTGAAGGTGGTGATGCGCAGGTAGCCGATGTCGCCGATCATCGCGCTCTTGACGGTCGGCACCTCGATCACGGCGCGCGTGAGCTTCACCGGGAATTCGAGCTTGTCGCCCCTGCGGATCAGGATCTGGACCTCGGTCCCCGGCACGCCGCGCAGGCGGGCGAGGACCTGGTCCATCGTGAGCGGCTCGGTGGACTCGCCGTCGATGCTGACGATGAAATCGCCGGGGTTGATGCCGGCCCGCCAGCCGGGCGTATCCTCGATGGGGGAGGCCACCTCGACCCAGGCGGGCCGGCCGTCTTTCGGGGGCTCGGTGGGCTTCGTGATGTAGAGCCCCACGCCGCCGAAACTGCCTTGGGTGGTATCGTTGAGGTCGGCCATATCGGACTCCGCGAGGAAGACCGAATGGGGGTCGCCGAGGGCCTCGAACATGCCCTTCATGGCTCCCTCGTAGAGCTTCTTCGCCTCGACCTCGTCCACGTAGTGGCGCTGCACGAAGTCGAAGACGTTCTGGATGATGAGCGCGTACCGACGGCTCTCGGCGACCGAGCCGCCCTGATCGGCGTTCTCCGCTCGGGCGGGGGGCACCGAGGCGAGGACGAACAGGAGGCAGAAGGCGAACGTCGAGGCGATCCAGACGAACGAAAGGGGGAATCGTCGGGCCTGACGGGGAGGCCGCGTGGGGAGCTCGTTCATGGTTCCATTCTAGGAAGGGTCCGGCCTTTGTCAACTACCGGAAACCCCTTGACCGCCGCAGGGTATCAACGTAGAGTTTCCGCTATGGGTTCCCGACGGTCGCTTCGCTTCCTCCTTTTCGTCTTCGATGCGCTCCGTTTGGTGGCCGTCGTCAGCGTCCTCTCCGCTCTGCGCGCCCTCTTTTCCGGTCCCGGCGGGGCCTCGTTCGGCGTGCCCGCGGTGGCCTTCGCGGCCCCGCAGGCGCTCTTTCCGCTCATGGCGCTCTTCTCCTGGCTCGACCCGGAGCGCTACGCGCCCTATCCGCCCCTCTACGCCGCGGGGAAGGCGATCTCCGCGGCGGCCCTCGTCGCCTGGCTCATCGACTCAGCGGACGACGCGCTCCTGGCGCTGGGACTCGGAAACACCGGCGTCGTCCTGCTCGTCGCGGTAGCGGCCTTGGTGCTCCTCTACGACCTCGTCTCCGCGGGGCTGGCCGTTTACCTGGTGCGCCGCGACGCGGAGGCCGCGGCTTCCGCATCCGTCCCGGTTTCCGCGCCCGTCGCGGCTTCCGCTTCCGGGCCGGCCTCGGCGCCCGCGCCGGCGGAGCGGCCCGCGGCCGTGCCCATCGAGACGGTGAGCGAAGCGATTCCTCCCGCCGGAGCCGGACCGGCCGATGCGCGAGGGGGCGCCTGATGCGCATACTTCCGATCGCGAGCGGCAAGGGCGGCGTCGGCAAATCGCTCGTGGCCGCCAACCTGTCGGTGGCGCTCGCCCAGGCGGGGAAGCGGGTCGTCCTGGCCGACCTGGACCTCGGCGCTTCCAACCTCCACCTCATCATCGGCCACCGCGCCCCCCGCATGGGCATCGGCACCTTCCTGAACGATTCCCGTTCGGACTTCGACCAGGTGGTGGCGGACACCGACATCCCGAACCTCCGCTTCATCCCCGGCGACGCGGAGATTCCCGGCAGCGCCAACCTCAAACCGGCCCAGAAGAACGCCCTGGCGCGTCGCCTCCTCGGCCTGGACGCCGACGTGCTCGTGCTCGACCTGGGCGCCGGCACCCACCAATCCATACTCGATTTCTTCCTATTATCCGGTCAGGGCATCGTCGTCACGGCGCCGACGGTGACGGCCACCCTCAACGCCTACCTCTTCCTCAAGAACGCCGTATTCCGGCTCATGTATTCTTCCTTCGCCAAGGGGTCCGCGGCCTTCGAGTACCTGGAGAGGCTGCGCAAGGACGGTACGAGCCTCCAGAAGCTCTACGTGCCCAAGCTCATGGAAGCCGTCGCGGCCATCGACCCGACCTCCTGGAGGAAGCTCAAGGATCGGCTCGCCCTCTTCCATCCGCGCCTCATCATGAACATGATCGAGGATCCGAAGGACGCCGAGAAGGCGCAGAAGATCCGGCGCTCCTGCGCGGAATACCTGGACCTCCAACTGGAGCACCTCGGCGTCATCTACCGCGACTCCCTCCAGGACATGGCCCTTTCCGCGCGCCTGCCCATCGTCCTCTACAAGCCGCAATCCATCCTTTCGCAGGCCGTCTACCGCATCGCCGACAAGGTGATGCAGTCCGAAGAGGACGCGCTCCCGTTGGAGGGCCGCTCCATCGAGGAAAGTTTCCAGGAGGCCAGCCTGGAAGCCGAGGTGGACTTCGAATCGAAACTGGGATACGTGGAGGAACTCCTCCATTGCGGCGCCCTCTCCCAGGGGGACCTCATAGAGACCGTGAAGAGCCAACAGTTCGAAATTTCCCAGCTCCGCAAGGAGAACCTCTTCCTGAAGAGCAAGCTGGCCAAAGCCCTCACCCAGGGCTTCAAGCCGTAACGCCCGAACGGAGTCGAGGATGACGGGCACCATCGTCAAAGGCACGCTCAGGATAGAAACGGACATCGACGAGGCGGAAGCGCGGGCGGTTTTTACCCCCGACCATACGGGTCGCGAGTGGGACGTCGCGTCCGTCCTCAAGCTGCTCGGCGAGTCGCACCTCACGCCCCTGCCTGTGCAGCGATCGGTGGAAGACCTCCTCCTCAAGTGGGCGAAAACCAAGGAAACCGCGACGGCCGTCGTCGCGCGCGGCGTTCCTCCGCAGCCGCCGACCGGCGAACGGGTCGCGTGGACGGACCATCCCGTCCCCGCGGATATCGCGGACCTCGTCAAGGAAACCCTCGCGCGCGCCGCGCCGCCGGAGCTGTACCGCATCCGCGTGGAAAAGCGGAAACTGGAAACCGTCGTCGCCAAGCCGAACCCCCTGCCCTTCCTCCCCCCGAAGAAGGAGATCGTCGTCACCTGGGACAAGCAGGAGATCCGGGAGCCGGTCATCTTCGACCCTACGGTTCAGGAGGTGGCCTACGTCGATCGGGGCGTCAAGCTCGGCACGACGTTCCCGCCCAAGCCGGGCAAACCGGGCAAGAGCGTCTTCGGGAAACCCTTGAACGCCAACATGGCGGGCGACGGCCTCTTCCTCCTCGGGGAAGGACTGGAACGCGAGCGGAACGAGCTCCGGTCCACGGTCTCCGGCATCCTCCGGATCGGCTCCAACTGGGCGGACATCGTCCCGCTCGCCCGGCCCGTCTGGAAGGTGGAGCCGGTCGGGGAAGGCGCGACCATCGCGCTCACCTACGAGCCGGGCGACCGCCGCATCCCGCCGCCCCTCGCGACGGACATCCTCGCCGCGGCGGTGGCGCTCGGCGCCGCCGAGGGCGACCTCATCACCGCCGACGAGGTGAAGGACGCCTTGGACCGCGCGGCCCGCACCGCGGAGTCCCTGTACGCGTTCCCGCTTTCCCGCAAGAAGGAAGCGGTCGCGCGGGTGGACATCTCGAGCGACGACTTGCGCGCGACCCTGTACCTCCGCAAGGGCGTGGCCGGGGCCGCGCCGTTGGAACTCCGCGCCGTTTCCGAGGCGATCCGGAATTCGCGCGTGCGCGGCTTCAAGGCGGAAAAGATCAAGGCCGACATCCTCGCCTTCTTCAAGGGCGCGGACGTCGAATTGAGCGATTACCTCCTCGTGGAGGGAACGGCCCCCAAACGCGGCAAGGACCGGGAAATCCAGGTCTCCGTCATGTTCCTCGCCGAAGAGTACCGGAACGAACTCGTGGGGCGCCTCATGTCCAACATGAAGGCCGATATCCCCTCCGATCCCGCCAACTTCTTCCCCGCCGACGAGGCGACCCACGCGGCGTACGTCGATCAAGGCGCGCGGATCGCCGTCGTCACCCAGCCTCCGGCCGGAGCCGACGGCGTGGACGTATTCGGGAATCGGCTGGCCGGGCTACCCGGCAACGACCCCGACATCCGGCTCATGGACGGCCTGCGGATGTCCCGCAACGAGATCGTCGCCGACATCGGCGGCGTCCTCCTCGTCAAGCGGGAGGGCTCCGCCTTCGCGGGCAGGATCGTCCCCTACAAGGACGCGAAGATCGGGGTGCGCGTCCAGGACGACGGCATGAAGGCCTTCCTCGACCTGGAGCGGGAGACCGGCGCGGGGAAACCGCTCACCGCCGAGGCGGTGTCCGCCGCGATCGCCGAAGCCGGGGTCGTCCGCGGCCTTGACGGCGGCGCCGTCGCCGACGCCATCCTGAAGGCCCTGGAGGAAGGGACCTGCGCCGACACGGTCATCGCGACGGGCGAGCCGCCCGTGGAGGGCGGCGGCACCGCCATCGCGTGGCTCGTCAAGCTCGCCGACGGCAAGGGCGTCTCCCTGCGCGAGGACGGGCACGCCGACTTCAAGAACCAGAACCGGTTCACCGCGGTGAACGAGGGAACGCCGATCGCCGAAGTGGTGCGCCAGGGAGAGTCCGGCCGGGCCGGCTTCGACGTGACCGGCAAGCTCCTGGAGCCGGGCAAGGGCGCGTCGGTGGCGATCACCCACGACGACTCGGTACGGGAAGAACCCACGGAAAAGGGAGTCCGTTTCGTGGCCGCCAAAACGGGCGAGCTGACCTTCGACGGGGTTTCGGTGAGCGTGAACCCGCTCCATATCGTCAACGGCGACGTCGGGCCCGGGACGGGAAACGTCAACTTCCCCGGCGAGGTCCGGATCGCGGGCTCCGTGGCCGCGGGCTTCGCGGTCATCGGGGCCGGAAACGTGACCCTAGCCGGCTCGGCGGAATCCGCGCTGGTATCCTCGGGCGGCAAAGCCGTCATCGCCCAGGGCGTCATCGGGGCGGGCAAGGGCATCGTCCGCGCGCGGCTCGGCATCGACGCGCTCTTCGTGGAGCAGGCCACCCTCCTCGCGGTGGAGGACATTCGGGTCAAGAGCGGCTGCCTCCAGTGCCAGATCAAGACGAACGGCAAGCTCCGCCTGATCGGCGAAAAAGGCCACCTCATCGGGGGATTCTGCCGGGCGCGGAGCGGCGTGGAAGCGGCGAACATCGGGTCCGAACGCGGCACGCGCACGGAGATCTCGTTCGGGCAGGACTACCTCGTGAAGGACCAGATCGAGGTGGCGGAACGGGAAACCGACAAGCTCAAGAAGACCCTCATGGACCTGAACGCCAAGCTGCAGCAACTGGAGGGGACGGGCGCGAATCTGGACGCGGCGCGGGCGGAGAAAGTCAGGCTCATGAAGCACCTGGAAAAGCAGGGCATCCGCCTTTTTACGCTCCGCGAGAAGTTCGAGGAGCACCACCATTCCGAGATCAGGGTCCGGGGGACCATCTTCCCGGGGGTCGTCATGGAGAGCCACGGCCGCTACTATGAGATCAAGCAGAAGCGGAGCCAGGTGGTCTTCGTCTTCGATCGAGAAATCGGCCGTATCCAGGAAAAACCGCTCAAATAGGCGGTCGTTGAACAAGTGAGGTTATCGATGCCGCTCGCCGCGCAATTTCCCTCGTGGCTCAAGCCCGAGATCATTCCCGGCCTTCCCTTCCGGTGGTACGGGCTCATGTACTTGGTGGCCTTCGCCATCGCCTATCTGCTCTTCATCCGCCAGGTCAAGGAGCGCAAGCTCGCCTGGTCCGAGGACCTGATCTCGGGACTCTTCTTCTGGTGCATCCTCGGCCTTCTCCTCGGTGCCCGGATCTTCGCCACGATCGTCTACGACACCAGCGGGATCTACGTGGAAAAACCCTGGCTCGTGTTCTGGCCCTTCGAAGGGAAACGCTTCGTGGGCCTCCAAGGCATGAGCTACCACGGGGGGCTCCTCGGCGCGGTCGTCGCCGTCGTGGCCTATTGCCGCGTCAAGCGCGTCGACACCCTCGAGGTGGGCGATATGCTGGTCGCGGGCCTGCCCCTCGGCTACACCTTCGGCCGCCTCGGCAACTTCATCAACGGCGAACTCTACGGCCGCGTGACGGCCGGCCCGTTCGGGATGTACTTCCCGCACGCGGAGCGGTTCTCGGCCAAGGAAACCTGGGTCCGCGAAATCGCCGAGAAAGTCGGCCTCGCGGTCCCCTCCCCCGACGCCCTCCTGAACCTGCCCCGCCATCCCTCCCAACTCTACGAGGCCCTCTTCGAAGGCGTCGTGCTCTGGGCGGCGCTCTGGGCCCTGCGCAACCGGAAGCCGTTCAGGGGATACCTCATCGGCCTGTACCTCATCGGCTACGGCCTGGTCCGCTTCGTCATCGAATACTTCCGCGAGCCGGACGCCGACCTCGGCTACCGCATCCAGCTCGTCCGCGACGGCGTACCGCCGGCCCTCTATTCATCGCCGTTCAACTTTTCCACGGGTCAGGTGCTCTGCGCCCTGATGGTCGCGGGCGGCCTCCTCTGGCTCGCGATCGCCGCGCGGCTGCCCCGGAGCGGAAGCGGCTCCGCCGAAGGCGGCGCCCGGCCGGACGGCCGCAGGACCGCGGACGCGGGAGCCAAGAAAGAGTCCAAGAACGCGCGGCGCAAACTGCGCAAGAAGCTCGGCTAAAGCCCTTGCGCGACGATCGCGACGACCGCATGTACGAGGTGAACGAACTCCTGGACAAGGCGCGGACCGAGTTCTACGCCCTCCTGGAATTCGACGGCGACGCCGTCGGATCGATGGAGCGGGAACGGCGGCGGCGGGAAGTCCTCCACCTCGTCTCCGAACTCCGCTTCTTGGCGGAACGCCTGTAGGGGAAACGCTTTCGGAGAGGGCGCCTTGTACGCCCGTCCTCCGGCGTGGTATGCCGTACCCATGCTCAAAAGGGTCCGCGCCTTCGCGCCAGCCACCTGCGCAAACGTTTCCAGCGGATTCGACGTCTTCGGTTTCGCGCTGACCGGGGTCGGGGACGAGGTCGAGCTTTGGATCTCGGACCCGCCGTCCGGCCGTCCCGCGGTTCGCTTGGACCTGGTGGAAGGGGACGGCGGGGCGCTGCCGCGGGACGGCCTCCGCAATACCGCGGTGGTCGCGGTCCGGGCCCTGCTCGATGCCTGCGTCGGCCGGGCCGGACAGGCGCCGTCCCTGGAGATGCGGCTCAAGAAGGGCCTCCCCCGCGGATCCGGCATGGGCTCCAGCGCCGCGAGCGCCGCGGCGGGCGTCATCGCCGCGAACCGGCTGCTCGGCGATCCCTTCGCGGACGAGGAGCTCGTGCGCTTCGCGATGGAGGGAGAGCGGGCCGCCTGCGGCGCCGCCCACGCGGACAACGTGGCGCCCGCCGTGCTCGGCGGGTTCGTGCTCGTCCGCAGCTATTCGCCGCTCGACCTGGTGCGCGTGGGCGTGCCCGAGGATCTGTGGGCCACGATCGTCCATCCGGATCTCGTGCTCTCCACCGCGAAGTCCCGGGCCGCGCTGCCCATCGAGTATCCGCGCAGCGTGCTCGTCGATCAGATGGGCAACGCGGCCGCCCTCGCGGTCGCGCTTCTCCGGGGCGACTACGGCCTCATCGGCCGCGCGCTCCGGGACTCCGTGGCCGAACCGTACCGCGCCCCGCTCATTCCGGGTTTCGGCGAGGCCAAGGACGCCGCGCTGGAGGCGGGAGCGCTCGGAGCCGGCATCTCCGGCTCGGGGCCGTCCACCTTCGCCCTCGCCCGCGGGGAGGCGGGCGCGCGGAAGGCCGCGGAGGCCATGATCGCCGCCTTTTCCCGCCGCGGGATCGCATCGCAATCCTGGACCGCCGCCGTCGCCGCGGGAGGTCCCCGAATACTCTTGGAGGAATGACCGTGCGCTACTACAGCACCCGTGACCGCTCTACTTCCGTGGATTTCGCGGCCGCCGCCCTCGCCGGCCTGGCGCCGGACGGCGGGCTCTACGTCCCCGAAACCGTCCCCGCGCTCCCGCCCGCGGTCCGCACGTCCCTCGCCGCCATGGACTTCCACGACATCGCCTTCGAGACGACGGCCGCCTTCGCGACGCCCGATATCCCCGCGTCCGTACTCGCCGACTTGGTCCGGGACGCGTACCCCTTCGGCGCTCCCCTGGTGGCGGCCGCGGACCGGCTCGTCCTGGAGCTCTTCCACGGACCGACCGCGGCCTTCAAGGATTTCGGGGCCCGCTTCATGGCGCGCGCCTTCGCGTACCTGCGCCGCGGGGAGGACCGGCCGCTCCGCATCCTCGTGGCCACCTCCGGCGACACCGGCGGCGCCGTCGCCGACGGGTTCCACGGCGTGGAAGGGATCGAAGTTACCGTCCTCTACCCCAAAGGCCGCGTAAGCCCCCTCCAGGAACGCCAGATAGCCGGCCTCGGCGGCAACGTGTCCGCGCTCGCGGTGGAAGGCAGCTTCGACGACTGCCAGCGGCTCGTGAAGGCCGCCTTCGCGGATCGCGGCCTCCTCGCCCGCCACGCCCTCTCCTCGGCCAACTCCATCAACATCGCGCGCCTCATCCCCCAGGCCATCTACTACGTCGCGGCCGCGGGCAAGGCGGCGGCCGGCCTCGTGGACGGCGACGGGGAAGCCACGCCGCGCCTCGGCGGAGCCCCGCGGTCGGCCCAGCGGACCGACGGCGGAGCGGTCGTCCTCTGCGTGCCGAGCGGTAACTTCGGGAACCTCACCGCCGGCCTATACGCCCAGGCG
>JAEXTK010000193.1 GCA_023406985.1 Spirochaetota bacterium
GGCGAGGGCGATCGGCAGCAGGGAGGAGTAGCCGGGGAGGACGAGGGTGAGGTCGTAGACGCCGTGGATGGCAACGGCGGCGAGGAGGGCCGCGATCGGCTTCGTCTTGGCGAGGCTCGGCGCGAGGGCTGCGGCGCCGACGCGGGCGCCGCAGGCGGCGTGGAGGGGGGCGGCGGTGACGGCCCGGACGAGGGCGATACCGAGGTCGGCGGAGGCGTACGCGGCGGTCTCGAAGAGGGCGAAGCCGAGGCTGGCCGCGACGCCGGCGGAGGGGCCGGCTTCGGCTCGGCCGCCGAGGAAACGGCGGATGAGGCGCACCGCAGCGAATTTGGCGCACTCCTCGGTGCCGGCTATGACGACGAAGGCGCTGAACAGTAGGGCCGGAAACCCGGTCAGGGGACGCGGCATGAGCACTTGCAGCGCCGCAGCGGGGATGACCGCGAGGATGCCGGCCGCGGCCGCGAGGAAGAACCGCTGCGGCACGAAGTCGGGAGCGCGGCGCGCGATGAACAGGTAGGCGAGCGCCATCGGCAGGCCGGCGAGAGCCAAGAGGACGGAAAGGGCGAGCGCGCCGCTCACGGCACGCGCCTCGCGTTCGAAACGGCGAGACAGGGGAAACGCTTCATGGCATACTCATACTAGTCCTGAAGGGGGACCGCAGTCTATGGGAATCGTCGCATCGCCGCAGGTCGTCACGCTCGTCGGCCCCAAGCACACGGGAAAAACCTACGCGGGCAAGGCCCTCGCGCGCCTCATCGGGGGGCGGTTCGTGGACTTGGACGAGTTCATCGAGAAACGGACGGGGAAGACCCCGCGGACCCTGTTCGAAGAGGGCGTCGAGGTCTTCCGCGACGCGGAGGCGCGGGCCGCGGAAGCCCTCGCGGAGGGAGACGCCCCCGCGCGGGAGGCGCCCGAGGACCACCCCGGGGCGGTCCTCGTGGTGGCGGCCGGAGGCGGACTCGTAGATAATCCGCGGGCGCTCGAGGCGCTCAGGCGGATCGGCCGCCTCGTGAGCCTCCGCGTCGCCGCGGAGACGGCCTGGGAGCGGGTCGCCGCCGCGGCCGAACGCACCGGGAGCCTCCCGCCCTTCCTGCGCGGAGACGATCCGCAGGGGACCCATCGCGCGCTCCATGAACGCCGCACCGCCGCCTACGGCCGGATCGCCGACGTCGAGATCAACGCGGAGGGGATGAACCCGATCGACCTCGCCGAGGAGATCGCCCGCTCACTTTCGCTCAAGAGGGCGACTTCGGGCAGGAATCGAGCTTGACCGAGTCGAACCTTGAGCTATACTGAATTAACGATATGGAAAGCGAACGTGTCCTGATCGTCGAAGACGAAAAAATCATAGCCTTGGACCTCCAGCGCCGTCTCGAACGTTTCGGGTATACGGTCTGCGACACGGCCTCGGAAGGCGAGGAATCGGTCCGCAAAGCGCGGGAGTGCAAGCCGGACATCATCCTCATGGACATCATGCTCGCGGGGGCCGTGGACGGTATCGAGGCCGCGAAGACCATCAAGCGCGAGCTCCAGATCCCGGTCATCTTCCTCACCGCCTACGCCGACGAGCGCACCTTGGAACGGGCGAAAGAGGCCGAACCCTTCGGCTACATCCTCAAGCCCTTCAAGGAACGCGAACTCTACACCACCATCGATATCGCCCTCTACAAGCACAAGGTCGACAAGAGCCTCAAGAAGCAGGAACGCCTCTTCTCCGCCATCCTCCACAGCGTCAACGACGGCATCGTCGCCACGGGCATGAACCTGGAAATCCTGTTCATGAATCCCGTGGCCGCGGAGATGAGCGGCTGGACGGAAGACGAGGCGCGGGGCAAGGCGGCCCAGGTCATCTTGTCCTTGATCGAACCGCGGGGGCTCACCCCGGTCCTGCCCGAGTCCTTGCCGGAGGGGGGGCATCCCTCCTTCTTCCGCGACGTCGTCATGAAGAACCGCCACGGCCGGACCTACATCGTCGACGGGTCGATCACCAAGATCCACCAGGCGGAGAACGAGACCGAAGGGTACGTGCTGGCCTTCCGCGACATCAGCGAGCTCAAGCGCATGTCGGCCACCATCGATTACCAGGCGAGCCACGACGGCCTCACCGGCCTCTCCAACCGCGAGGAATTCTCGCTCAAGCTCTCCGAGCTCCTCGAGGAACTCAAGCGGTCGGGCGGCAGGCATACCCTCATCGAGCTGGACGTGGATCGCTTCAAGGTCGTCAACGACACCTGCGGGTCCATGGCCGGCGACGAGCTCCTGCGCCAGGTCGCGAGCTTCATCCAATCCCTCACCCAGCGCCACGATTTCGCCGCGCGCCTCGGCGGCGACGAGTTCGCGGTCATCCTCCGCGACTGCACGCTCGACGACGCCCTGCACGTGGCCAAGCGCCTCCAGGACGCGGTCCAGGCCCACAAGTTCATCTGGCAAAAGAGCCTCTTCCCGATCACGCTCAGCATCGGCCTCGTCCCGCTCAACCAGGAAGACGAGGACATCCACGCGGTGCTCGCGGCGGCGGACGACGCCTGCTACATCGCCAAGGAAGAGGGCGGCAACCGGATCAGCGTGTTCAAGCGGAGCGAGGAGAAGTACGTCCAGCGCCGCGGCCAGATGGAATGGATCGGCAAGATCAACGAGGCCCTCGAGCAGAGCAGGTTCCGCCTCTGGTTCCAGCCCATCGAACCCCTCGATCCCGTCGCGCCGGCGCCGGCGAAGCTGGAGATCCTGCTCCGCATGGAGAACGCGGACGGCTCGATAGCGGGACCGAATTCGTTCATCCCCTCGGCGGAGCGCTACGGCCTCATGCCCACCCTGGACCGGTGGGTGCTCGAGAATACCGTCAAGGCGTGGCTCAGGTTGAAAGAGGCGGGCGATCCGCTCATGAACCGCGTCTTCTGCGTGAACCTCTCCGGCCCGACGCTCCTCGACGAGGCCTTCGTGGAATTCGTGACCCTCACCTTCAGGGAATACGGCGTTTCGCCCCGGTCGTTCTGCTTCGAGCTCACCGAAACCGCCGCCATCCAGAACCTGTCCTACGCTTCCCGGTTCATGTCGCGGCTCAAGGACGAGGGATTCACGTTCTCGCTCGACGACTTCGGCTCGGGCTTCTCCTCGTTCAATTACCTCAAGAACCTGCCGGTCGACTACCTCAAGATAGACGGATCCATCGTGCAGACCATCGACGAGAGCCTCGTGAACTATACGATGGTCGATTCGATCAACTCCATGGGCCACGTGATCGGGCTCAAGACGGTCGGAGAATACGCCCGCAACGACGGCGTGGTGGAACGGCTCCGCCGGATCGGCGTGGATTACGCGCAGGGCTACGCGCTCGCGGAGCCGCACCCGCTGCCTTTACCGACTTAACCTTCGACTTGCGTTTATAGCGTTCTACTTTTATCTTTTACGCTACGTGGTAGACCATTTCGAAATGTTGGCGCTTGAGTTGGATCTCGCCGTCACCTTGAGCGGCATGGACGACGAAGCGCGGGCGATGCGGATCGTGGTCGAAACCCTCTCCCCGGTCCTTCGCGCCTGCGGCGTCGCGGTGATGGCCGACTGCCCGGAGGGCCGCATCGCCGAGGCGCGCGGACGCTGCGCCGCCGACGCCTTGGAGGCGCTGCGGTCCTGGCGGAGAAACGCGCTCCTCGCATCCAACGCGACGGTCGTGCCCTTCGGCGACGAGCGCGGCGATTGGGGCGGCATCGCGACGGTCACCCCGGCCGAAGAGGCCGCGGAGACGGACCCTGCATCCGCCTGTTCGCTCGAACGCATCGGCATGCTGCTCTCCTCCACCCTGCGCCGCATTGAAACCTCCAAACGCCTGGACGCCGCCCTCCGCGATCGGGACCTGCTCATGCGCGAGATGCGCCACCGCGTCCGCAACTCCTTGCAGCTCGTCATCAATCTCGCGCCGTTCATGTTGGGGGAGGCCGCCGGTATCGACAAGAGGATCCAGGACGATTTCGAGAAGCGGATCGCCGCCCTCATCTCCATCCACGATCTGCTGAGCTGGACCGAAACCAAGGACCGCGTCTCCGCGCGGACCTACTTCAAGCTGATCGCGGATGCGATGCGGCGCGTGACGATCGGCGGCGTGGGTACGCTCGTCCTGGACTACGACGCCGATGAGGATCCCCCGCTTCGGGTGGAACAGGCCACCACCATCGGGCTCATCGTCCATGAACTGGTGGTCAACTCCACGAAGCACGCCGGCGACCGCGCCCTCCGCATGGACCTACGGGTCAGCATCGAGGAGGGCTCGCTCGTCCTCGAATATCAGGACGGCCGGGGGCCGTCCTCCGGCGCGTCCGTCGCCGCGGAGAGCGCGGATCCGTACGCGGCCGCGGCGGACAAGAAGGGGCTAGGCCTGGAACTCGTGGGGGCCCTCCTCTCCCGCGCGGGGGGCGAGCGGACCGACGACGGGTCCACGCCCCATCGCTTCGTCGCTCGGTTCACCTTGGACTGAGGCCGCTCGACGGCGGAAGCGCGGCCCGCTAATCGTCGCCGAAGCAGGTCCCGACCGAGCGCGCGGTCTCGAGCATGTAGTGGTCCGCGGGCACGGACTTGACCCGGCCCGCGGGCTCGGATAGGTCCACCGCGCCGACCCGCTCGCCATTGAGCGCCACCATCTTACCGTAGTCGCCCTGGGCGAGGAGGTTGGCCGCCGCGGTCCCGAACGATGTGGCGAGGACGCGGTCCCAGGCGCTCGGCGTGCCGCCCCGCTGCAAGTAGCCGAGGACCGTGACCCGCGTCTCCATGCCCGTCTTGTCCTCGATCTCCTTGGCCACCCGGTAGCCGATGGAGGGGGTCGCCGTCTTCTCGCGGTATTTCTTGCGCTCCTTCTTGTCCATGGCCGCTTCCTGGACCGAAAGCGCGCCCTCGGCCACGGCGACGATGGAGAAACTCTTGCCGTCCCGCGCGCGCTTGAGGAGGTGGCGCGCGATGGAATCGACGTCGTAGGGTATCTCCGGCAAGAGGATCACGTCCCCGCCGCCGGCCACGCCGGCGCAGAGCGCGAGCCAGCCCGCCTTGTGCCCCATGAGCTCTATGACCATGACGCGGTTGTGGCTGTGCGCCGTGGAGTGCAGCCGGTCGATGGCCTCCGTCGCGATGGACACGGCCGAATGGAATCCGAACGTCATGTCGGTGCCCACGATATCGTTGTCGATGGTCTTCGGCAGGCCGACGACGTTGAGGCCCTCCTTCGACAGGAGGTAGCCGGTCGTGTTCGTCCCGTTGCCCCCGAGGACGACCAGGCAATCCAGGTTGAGCTTCCGGTAATTTTCCTTGATCACCTCGACCTTGTCGATGCCGACGTCCGCGTCGTATTCCTTGTCCCGTTCCTTGAAGGGTTTCTCGCGGCTCGCCCCGAGGATGGTCCCGCCGCGCGTGAGGATGCCGGAAAAATCCTCCGGCCTGAGCAGGCGCGCGTCCGCGTCGATGAGGCCGCGGTATCCGTTCGCGATGCCGATGACCGTCATGCCGTACCGATCGTACGCGGCGCGGCAGACGCCGCGGATGGCCGCGTTGAGACCCGGACAGTCGCCGCCGGATGTCAGGATGCCGAAGGTCTTGGTCGCGCTCTTGCCCTTCTTGGTGCCGTCTCCCATGGCGTAGCCTCCGCCTCCAGTATAGGGGCGCCGGCCGCCTTTGCAAAAGCCGCTCAATGCGGTACGGTGGGGCCATGATCAGCACCCGCAGCGCCCGCTTCGCCTGCTTCTTCGCCCTCGCCCTCCTCATGCCGATCGCCGCGACGCGGGTCGACGCGGCGGATACCGCCGCATCGGATACCGCGGCGGCGAACGGCGGTACACAGGCGCGCTGGGCCGCCCTGGTCGGCTCCGCGAAGGGCGTACACGGGATCGATGCGGACGGAAAAGCCGCCCCGCTCTGGACCGACGGCTCCGTACGCAAACTGCTGCGCGCGGGTGAGCGCGTCCTCGCGCTCGGCTCGCGCGGCATCGTCGCGACGAAGGATTTCCGCGTCTGGGAAACGCTGAACGCGGGCCTTCCGGTGAAGACGATCAAACGCTACCGGGACGGCCGCAAATCCTTTGACCAGGTCATCCAGGAACTCAAGGACTTGGAGGCCGATCCGGCGGATGGGCGGCTCTTGGTCACCGCGACCAAGGACGCCGTCTTCCTTTCGCGCGACGGCGGCGCCACCTGGAAAAATCTCGGCTTCCCTTGGAGGACCAACGGGCTCAAGGCCGTAGCAGTCGCCTCCCTCCCCGGCACGACCGTCTTCGCGGCGCACGGCATCTACGGCGTACAGTACCTGGAAGCGGACAAACCGGGAGCCAAGTGGACGGAGCTCAACGCGGGCCTCGAACGCCTGGAATCCACGGAGAATCCGGACGAAGTCTCCGACATCACGGTGGCCGCCCCCGCAGCGGGAGCGCTCCCCGCGATTTTCGCGGCCCAGACTTTCAAGGGGAGGGTGTATCGGCTCGACTGGGCGACCAAGGCCTTCGTCCAGGTCTGGACCGACGGCAAGGATTTCGGCACGGCGGAGTCCCTGAACCACGTCGCGCCGTACCTCCGGTTCGTCCGCGAAGGGGAGATCGCCGAGCTCCGTTTGGAAGGCGAAGCGAAGTCGGGCTTCTCCTCCGCCCCGGTCGGCTCGGTGACGAACCGGAGCGACCTCCGCGCCCTCCTCGGCCGGGCGGGCGCCGCCATCGGGGCCGCCCCCGCCTGCATCCGCATTGACGGCGGCCGCGATTCCGCGGACGTCGAACTTTCGGAACTCTGGCTCCTCTCGGGCAGCGACGGCGCGAACGCCGATAACCGGCAGGCGGCCGCCGGCCGCGAGGGCCTCTACCTGCCCGCGAACCACGCCGCGGATCCCCGGCGGCTCGCGCCCTACCTCTCCATCATCGAGGACCGCGGCCTCGACATGGTCGTGGTGGACATGAAGGACGATTACGGCCGCCTGCGTTTCCGGCCGCGGAACGCCGCGGTGGCGGCCAAGGGGCGCGTCTTCGATCCCATCGACGTCGAAGCCTTCGTCTCCACGATGAAGCAGAAGGGCGTCTGGCTCGTGGCCCGCGTCGTGGTGTTCAAGGATCCCGAACTCGCGAAGAAGGAGGGCGGTAAATTCGCCGTCTGGGACGCGAAGGAGAACGCGCCCTGGGTAGGGTACACGGAGACGCGCCAGAAGAAGGCGGCGCCCGCGGCCGGAACGGGAAGCGCGGGTCCGACCGCGGCGCCCGCCGCGGCCGACGAATACGAGATCGTCCGGACCCTCCGCGACGAGCGATGGGTGGATCCCTACGCCGAGGAGGTATGGGACTACGTCGCGACCCTCTCGGAGGAGCTCATCGAGCGCGGCTTCGACGAGATCCAGTTCGACTACATCCGCTTCCCCACGGACGGGGATAACCTCGCCGACGCGCGGTATCGGTGGCGCGAACAGGGCATGGACATGGAGAGCGCCATCTACTCCTTCCTGAGCCACGCGCGGGAGCGCATCCGCGCGCCGATCTCCGTGGATATCTACGGCGCGAACGGCTGGTACCGGACCGGCGCGCGGACGGGGCAGGAAGTCGAGCTCATATCCCACTTCGTCGACGTGATCTGTCCGATGTACTATCCGAGCCACTTCGAACAAAATTTCCTCGCCTACGCGCCCGCGGAGCTCAGACCCTACCGGATCTACTACCGCGGCACGCTCCGCACGCGGCTCATCGCGCGGGGAGACGTCGTGGTCAGGCCCTACGCGCAGTCGTTCTACCTCAACGTCGCGTACGACCGGAAATACTACGGCGCGGATTACGTGCGCCGCCAGCTGGAGGGCGTCCGCGACGCCGGAGGACACGGTCTCACCTATTGGAACAACGTCGGCAGGTACGATGAGATACCGTTACCCGTCGACACGCGCACCGCGGCCAAGGGGAACGGCGCGCAGCGCGCTACGCTGGACTGACGAGAGGGAGGAACGCAATGCAGGCCATCCTGGAGTGGGGACTGGACATCGTCCGCGCGATACAGACCATCGAGAATCCGCCGCTCACGGTCCTCATGAAGGCGATCACCTTCCTGGGCTCGGAATTCGGCTTCATCGCGATCCTCGTGTTCGTGTTTTGGTGCATCGACGAGCGGAGGGGGATCAAGCTCGGCGTCACCGTGCTGCTCTCCGCGTGGCTCAACATCGCGGCGAAGGACGCTCTCATGCAGCCGCGGCCCTACGACCTTGACCCGTCGGTCAAGCGCGCCTTCGAGCCCACGGGCGGTTTCCCCTCGGGCCACGCCCAGAATTCCACGGTCTTCTGGGGCGTCGTCGGCTCGTGGCTGCGCTTCCCCGCCGGCCTCGTCCTCGCGATCCTCGCGCCGCTGGCGGTGAGCTTCACCCGCCTCTACCTCGGCGTTCACTTCCCGACCGACCTCGCGGGCGGTTGGGTGATCGGCGGCCTCGTGCTGGCCGTCTATTTCGCCTTCGGCAACCTGCTGGAGTCGGTCTTCAGGGCGGTCAACGGACGCATCCGCATCCTCGCGGTCGCCGTCGTCGCCTACGCGATGAACGCCTTCACCCCCGCGCATACCAACCTCGGCGGGGCCTTCTTCGGCGCAGGAGCCGGCTATCTGCTCATGACCGCGCGCTGGCCGTTCTCCGCTTCCCGCGCCGCGGACGGCGGCGCTCCGACGGCCGCGGCCCGCGCCCTCCGCTTCGTCCTCGGCATCGTCGTCGCGGCGCTTCTCTACGTGGGGCTCAAGGCGGTCCTGCCGGCCGAGGGCTCGCGGTGGTACGCCCTGGGAAGGTTCTGCCGTTACGCCGCGCTCGGCGCATGGGCAACCGCGGGGGCCCCGTGGGTCTTCCTGCGCCTCAAGCTCGCCGGTTCTCGATGAAGTCGTCCACGACCGCCCGCAGGGACGGCACGGTGTCAGCGTAGCGGAGGATGGCGTCCAGGTACCCCTCGGGTTCGCCCGTGTCGAGCCGCGTCCCCGTGAGCCGCTTGTAGACGACCTTCCCCGCTTCCATGAGCTTGTTGAGCGCGTAGATGTGGAAGTATTCGCCGCCCTCGTGCCGCTCCCAGCCCTCCTCCAGGTAGTCGAAGAATTCCTTCGTGTAGAGGTAGCGTCCGATGGAGACCTCGTGGCTCGGCTCGGCGCCCCGGAGCGGCTTCTCCACGATGGCTTTGACGTGGGAGCCGTCTTGGGCGATGTCGAGGACGCCGTAGCGGCTCACGTCGCCCGCCTCGTGGACCGACGCCATGACCGAGCAGCCCGTCGTCCGCCAGGCGTCGATGAGCTGCGCGGCGAGGGGCGGATCGCCGAGGTGGAGGTCGTCCGGGTAGGCCACGATGCAGGGCTCGTCGCCGACGAGGCCGCGGACCTGGAGCAGGGCGTGGCCCGTGCCGAGCATGCGCTGCTGGCGCACGAAGGCGAACCGTACGTTCGCGGGCGGCGCGATGCGCTCCAGCCGATCGGCCTTCCCTTCCTTCTCGAAGATGCCCTCCAGCTCGATCTCGCGGTCGAAGTAGTCCTCCAGGACCTTCTTGCGCCGGGAGCTGATGATGATGACGTCCTCGATGCCGGACCGCACGAACTCGTCCACTATGAACGCGATGGACGGAACGTTGATGACCGGGAGCATTTCCTTCGGGACGGTCTTCGTGACCGGAAGGAAGCGGGTGCCGTATCCCGCGGCGACGATGATGCCTTTCATGGCCACCATAGTACCGGCGTCCGGGACGGGTGGCAAGTCGCCGTTACTTCGCGTCGCGAGGCCGGTACCCGGCTATAGCTTGATCGCCGCGCCGACCGTCGCGCCGACGCCGCCGTAGCCCGCGAAGAGCCCCGCGTCGTCGCCGACGAGGGAAAACCAGTATTCGAGGCCCGCCTCCGCGAAGAGCCTGAGGTCGCGGAGGGCGAGGAAGCCCGCGCCGACGTTGGCGATGAACCCGCAGTGGCTCAGGAAGGGGGCGTCGCCTCCCGTTTCGGTGGCGCCTTCGACCTCGTTCTCGAGCGCGGCGTACACGAGGTTGGTCGCGCCGCCGACCGCGGCGTTCGCGCTCAGGGTGAACCGGCGTCGGTAGCGATCGCACTGGACGCCCAGGAAACCGGCGACCGGAAACCATAGACGCCGGTCGGCCGTGACCTGGAGGCCGAAGAGCGGCTTGAGGGCATAGAATCCGCGGGTCGGGACGCACCTCACGCCGCCGACGAAGGCCCCCTCCCCGCCGCTCGTCGCGCTAAAATAGCGCAGGTACCGCCCGTAGGGCGCGATGTCCAGGCCGAGGCGGGGAAGCTCCTTGAGCCGCGCGCCCGCGGTCACCGCCGACTCGCCGTAGAGGATCCTTCCCGAGGAGTCCTCGGGCCCGACGCGGTCGATGAGGATGAGGGCGATCTCCGCCTCCTCCGCGGCTTCCCCGGTTCCCGCGTCGTCCACGAGGGCGTACTCGTCGCCCCGCTTGACGCCCCCGTCCGCGCCGAGGCGCAGCTTCACCCGTCCGCCGCCGACGCGGAGGACCTGGGCGTTCACGACGAAGGCGGATAGGGAGCCGAGCTCCACGTCGAGCCGGTCCGCGAGGTCCGCGAGGGCGCTCCGGATCGCCTTTTCCTCCGATTCTTCGGAACTTCCCTCGGTAGCGAGGTCGAGGAAGTCGGCGCTCCCCTCGGCGGCGTCCAGGATGGCCACCGAGGTCCGCGCCGCGGTCTCGTACCGATTCCGCGCCTCGTTGTAGCCGGACCGGAAGCCGGTGATAGTCGGGACGACGAGGACGCCGCGGAGCTTATCGATGAGGTCTTCGGTGAGCCGGACGTCGCCGAAGCGTTCTCCTGCGGCGAGCGGCGCGCCTCCGCCTCCGGCGCGCTCCAGCGCCCGGGCGAAATCGCGCGCGGCTGCGGCGGAGAACCGCTCCGGCCTGCCGATCACGCGGTACCGGCCGAGGTTGACGAAGGCTTGCATGATCGCGGCGTCCGCCGAGGCGAGCGCCTCGGGGGGCACCGCGGGATCCGCGGCGCCGAGGGCGAAGACCACGAGGTCGCGTCTCGCGCCGGCCCGCTCAGCGGCCGACGCGGTCAGCGCGGTCGCGAGCAGGAGGGCCAGCGCGGCGAACCGGCGGCCGGCCATCAGTCTTTGGTGGCGACTCGGGTGAGGTAGTCCTGGAGGCCCTTGATGAGATCGGCGCCGAGCCGCTTCTCGACCTCCCGATACGCGAAGGCGCGGGCTTCGGTCTCTCCGACGCCGTTCTCGCGGGATTCCTTATAGACGGAGGCGACGGCGGTCCCCCGCTCGTCCATGAGCGAGAGGTTGATCGTCCACCGGACCGACTTGTACTTGGGGTTCACGGCCACGGGTTCCAAGGTCCAGTTGCCGCGAACGACGAGGCCGCCGATCTCGCGGTTGGACAGCGACTGGGAGGCGAGCGCCTCCCGCACCATACCCGCTATCTTGCCGTCGTCGTCTCCCGCGATCTCCAGCCGGTAGGAGAGCTTATTCGCCTCGGCGTCCCGTTCCCGCGAGACGGCGACGGCCTCATCCACGTCGTCTTCCAGGAGGGCCGCGCTCGGGTTATGGATGATGCGCAGCTGGGAAAGCAGCCGCCGGGCGTTGAGGCTCACCTGATAGGAGGCGTCGTAGAGCGCGAAGCGCTGGAGGGCGCCGTCCGCGGCGGCCGCGCGCGCGCGGAGCCGCCCGGCCTTGTCCAGGTCCTTGCCGATGAGGGTGCGGTAGATGGCCGCGGTGGGGGCCCGCTCGATATAGGCGACCGCGTGGGTGGTGCCCATGGCGTCGACGTACGGATCGGAGAATCGGAGATTCACGAACTGCTCGCTCGCCTGCGTCCCGACGCTCTGGCTGATCGTGCGCTCGGATTCGCTGTACGCGGAATCGCCCTTCACGATGTCGGCGTAGCGCTGCTGGGCCACGGTGTCGACCTGTATGGAGACGTTGAACTGCCTGGCCAGGGCTCCCGTCGCGTCCGACTCCGCGTCCCTGCGGGTGTCGCCGCTGCCGACCGCCGCGAGGTATTTCGCCGCGGGATAGGAAGCCTCGAGTTCGTTCATCCAGAGCGGGACCTTGGCCTTGACTTCGGCGGACCTCTTCTCCGCCGCGTCCGCGCTCGCGCACGAGACGAGGGAGAGCGATACGAGGGCCAGCGCCGCGAGATTCCGTGCAACGGTAACTTTCACTTGTTTCCTCCGATCATTCCAGATCGTACGACGCGAGGACGTTCAGGCCCTGCTTGGCATAATTCTTCCGCGGGAAGGTTTCGCGGTACAGGAGCCCCCCGGCGCCGTAGTACTCCACCGCGACGTCGTGCTCCCCGGGTTCGATTTCGAATTCGCCCACCCGCGCCTGCCCGGGGAAATACCGCGCGAGCCGCAGATCGGCTTGCTCGGAGGCCTCGATGGCCACGTCCGCCGCGATGCCGCCCGCGAGCGCGAAGAGCCCCGCGACGCCGCCGGCCTTGGAGGCGGACTCCCAGGCCTTGTCCTTGGCCTTCTCCGCGAGGAGGCCCTTGGCGACCGTGCGGATGACGGTCTTGAAGAATACGGGCGTCTGCGACAGCTTGAAGGTCTCCAGCGCCACGGAGTCCAGCCGCTCGATGAGGGCCAGATCTCCGGCGCTTACGCCGTCCACGACCACCGAGATGCGCGTCACCTCCGATGGGCGCTCGATCATCTCGGGCAGTTGGCACTTGAAATTGTAGCCCTCTTCCACGCCCGGGAAGTACACCGCGTCCAAGTCCGTGAAGTACAGCTGCCCCTTATCGTCTTCCTTTTCCATCGCGACCGCGATGAAATCCTTCCCGGTGACGAGCCTGAGGGTGGTGGCCCGCTTGGAAGGGCTGCGGCCGGAAAATCCGATGACGTTGAGGCGCGCCTTCTCGGTGCGGCCGAGCATGGAATCCAGCGCGGGCGGGGGGAAATCGTAGACCTTCGGCTGGGCGGCGAAGGCCTCCTTGAGCTTGCGCAGGTCCAGGGCGGCGTCGTCCGGACGGCCGTCCGCGCGGTAGAGAAGGACGCCGAGGTACCGAGCCAGGGCCGAATTGTGGAATTCGGTCTTACCCGCCTTGACCGCGCCCTTCGCGTCGGAGGACGCGTTCATCCCCTCCGCGAGCCTGCCGTACTTGTCTTCCAGGAGGTTGAGCTTGTTGCCCATCCTCCGCACTTCGACGAAGGCGCCGTCGAAATCGTCCCTGCGGATGAAGTCGATGGCTTTGAACACGTTGAGGTAGAGGTCCTCGTAGGCCTCCCCGAAGTACACGAGGGAATAATCGTTGAGCAGGAACGAGGCCGCGGCGTTCGAGATGCTCTTCGTGTAGTTCTCTTCGATGAGGCGCTCCGCCTCGTTGAAACTCGCGGTGCTCCGCTGCGGGAGCCCCGCCATGTGGTAGAGCATGCCGGTGTCCAAGTACCGGAGCACCTGGTCCTTGTCCCGGTAGAATTCCGAGGACCGCGGCCCGTCGAGTGTGGCGGCCACGGTCTCGTACGACCGGGACTTCACCCCCTCGTCGGCTTCCACGAACAGGGCGTTCCGGGTGGTCATGCACGACGCGAGCAGCGCAACCGAAACGAGGATACAGAGGCACGCTGAGGTCGATCGACTCGCCCGCATACTTTTTATCTCCGTGGAGGCTAGAGCTTGCGCTTGGCCTGCTCGATGACTTTCTTGATCTGCTTGTCGCCGATCCAGACCTTCTCGTTCGTCTCGATGTTGATGAGCTCCAGGTTCGTCTTGTAGAAGACGACGCGCTGACCGTCCACCGCGTCGGTCACGGAGGTGATGACGCCGCCGAGGTAGAAGTCGGCGCCGGTCTCCTGGCCGAGCCGCTTCATGGTCGCCTCGCTCGCCTCCATCTGCTGGTCCATCTTCTCGCTCCGCACGCCTTCGCGCTCGGTCGCGCTGGCCACGAAACGGACCTTGCCGGAGTTGATGAGCTCGCGCTCGAGGCTCTTGGTGAAGACGAGGGTCTCGATATGCTCGTCGCTCCGGTTCCGGATCTCGCCCACGATGACGACGGGCTTGCGGCCTTCGGCCATGTTGAAGTCGGAAAGCCACGGCCGGGAAAGGACGTCGCCGATCATCGCCTGGGCGACCTGCTGGGCGTCGGTATCGTTCCATCGGCCGCTCAGGTCGATCTGGGTATCCGAAGCGACGCGCGTGACCGTCCGGGAGGGGCCGGAAGCGCAGGAGGAGAACGCCAAAACGGCGGCGAAGGTAACGAGGGCGAACTTGAAGGAATGGTTCATTTATACGCTCCTTATCACGGTATTTATAGCACATCGTCGTATCGAGTACAGGATCGCGGGGCGGAATACGCGGCGACCCGGCCCCTAGCACGAGGGGGCGCCGGCCCGCTATACTCGGCTACCACATGGACCGTCCATCCTACGGCGACGCCAGTCCGATCGTCGCGATAGCCACTCCCCTCTCCGAAAGCGCCCTCTCCATAGTCCGGACCTCCGGCCCGGCGGCCGTGGACCTCGCCGCGAAGGCGTTCTCCCGTCCTGAAACCCTGCGGGAGGCCGCAGGTTACACGGTGGTCCACGGCTGGATACTGGACCGCGAAGGGAAACGGGTGGACGAGGTCCTCGCCTCCGTCTTCCGCGCCCCCCACGGCTACACGGGAGAGGAGGCCGTCGACTTCTCCTGCCACGGCGGCATCGTCACCGGCCGCACGGTCTTCCAGGCGCTCCTCGCCGCGGGCTTCCGCGAGGCCTTGCCCGGCGAGTTCACCTTCCGCGCCTTCATGAACGGCAAGCTCGACCTCACCCGATCGGAATCGGTCATGGAACTCGTCTCCGCCAAGACCGACGAAGCGCGCGAGCGCGCCGTCGGGAGGCTATCGGGCGAGCTGGAAGCGGAGATCGACGCCGCCAAGGACCTCCTCGTCCTCTCCCTGGCCGCGGCGGAACTCTACCTGGACTATTCCGAGGACGACGGCGTCGGCGGCGACACGGTCGGGGCCGCTGAGGCGGCGGGTAGGCTTCCCCGGAGGGCGGACGCGGAGGCCGCGCGGGATCGCCTGGCGGCCCTGGCGGCGGCCGACCGCGGAGAAAGGCTCTACCGCGACGGCGCGACCGTCGCGGTCGCCGGTCGGCCCAACGCGGGCAAGTCCCGCCTCTTCAACCGCCTCCTCCGCGAAGAACGATCCATCGTCGCGCCGACGCCCGGCACCACGCGCGACTGGATCGAGGCGTGGATTTCCGTGGAGGGCCTCCCCGTGCGGCTCGTGGACACCGCCGGACTCCGCGACGCCGAGGACCCCGTGGAGCGCATCGGCGTGGAGCGGAGCAGGGACGTGCTCGCGGGCGCCGACCTCGTGCTCTACGTCGTGGACGGCACCGACGGCCTGGGCGCCGAGGACGCGGCCTTCCTCGCGGCCCCGGCCGGGGCGCCGGTGATCCCGATTTGGAACAAGGCGGACCGCGGCGCGCCCCCGGAACCCGCGGGATTCCAGAGGCTCAGCGCCGCGACGGGAGAAGGCATCCCCGAGCTGGCCGCGCGCATCGTCGCGCTGCTTTCGGGAACGGACGGCGCGGCGGGCGGCGCGCGCGGCGACGCGGAATACGACGCGGCGGCGGGCGGCGGAGCCCCGCGGGGCGAGAGCCGGAAAATCCGCGCGGGCATCGCCTCCGAGCGGCAGAAGGCACTCATCGACCGCGCCCTCGCGGCCGTCGACGAGGCCCTGTCCCTCGACGAGCGCGGCCACCCCCTCGACCTCATCGCGCGGGAACTCCGGGAAGCGGTGGACGCCCTCGGCGAGATCACCGGCGAGGTATCCACGGCCGATATCCTGGAAACGATGTTCGGCCGTTTCTGCGTGGGGAAGTGAAGGATATGGACTACGATTGCATCGTCGTCGGCGGAGGCCACGCCGGCATAGAGGCATCCCTCGCCGCGGCCCGGCTCGGTTTCTCCACCCTCCTCGTCACCCAGAATCCCGACCGCATCGGCGCGCTCTCCTGCAACCCGGCCATCGGGGGCCTCTCCAAGGGCAACCTCGTACGGGAAACGGACGCCCTCGGCGGCGAGATGGGCAAGCTCATCGACGCGACCATGATCCAGTACCGCGTCCTCAACCGTT
The DNA here is from genome assembly GCA_023406985.1 of Spirochaetota bacterium. Lineage (GTDB taxonomy): Bacteria > Spirochaetota > Spirochaetia > Treponematales > Breznakiellaceae > JAEXTK01. Next base: position 16,038 of record JAEXTK010000193.1, read on the forward strand.
CGCGCGGCCCTGCCGTCCAAGCTCCGCGGGCCCAGGCGGACAAGGCCGCCTACCAGGCGGCCGCCCGGTCCGCCGTGGAAGGACAGGGCCGCCTCTCCATCTTCATGGACACGGTCGTGGACCTCCTCGTGTCCGCCGACGGGAGCCGCGCGGAAGGCGTAGTCACCGCGCGGGGGCACGCCATCGGAGGCCGGGCCGTCATCCTGGCCACGGGCACCTTCATGGAGGGCAAGATCTTCATCGGCGAGTTCGAGGCGCCGGCAGGCCGACTCGGAGAACCCGCCGCCGTCGGCCTCGGGACGAGCCTCAGGCGGCGCGGTTTCCCGGTCGGTAGGCTCAAGACGGGGACGCCCGCGCGCATCGCCTCCACCTCCGTCGACTTTTCCCAATTGGAGAAGCAGGACGGCGAGGAGGCCCGGCCCTTCTCCTTCGACGCGGAACCCCAGGCGCCCGTGGACCGGCCGCTCGTGCCCTGCTGGGTCACCTACACGACCGAGGCCACCCACCGCATCATCCGGGACAACATCGGACGGTCTCCGCTCTACGGCGGCAAGATCGTCGGCAAGGGACCCCGCTACTGCCCCTCCATCGAGGATAAAGTCGTCCGCTTCCCCGAGCGCGAGCGGCACCAGATCTTCGTGGAGCCCGAGGGCTTGGCGACGAACGAACTCTACCTCAACGGCGCCTCCTCCTCCTTGCCGGAGGACGTGCAGGACGCCTTCCTGCGCACCCTGCCGGGTCTCCAAGACATGCGGATGGTCCGGCCCGGCTACGCGGTGGAATACGACTACCTCGACCCCATCGACCTCTTCCCGAGCTTGGAATCCAAGCGGCTTTCCGGCCTCTTCGTCGCGGGCCAGACCAACGGCAGCTCCGGCTACGAGGAGGCGGCGGCCCAGGGGCTCGTCGCGGGGATCAACGCGGCCATGAAGCTCGCCGGCCGGCCGCCCCTCGTGCTCTCCCGCTCGGAGGCCTATATCGGCGTCCTCGTGGACGACCTCACGACCCTCGGGGCCAAGGAGCCCTACCGCATGTTCACGAGCCGGGCCGAGCACCGGCTCATGCTCCGCCACGACACCGCCGATGCCCGCCTCACGCCCCTGGGCCGCGAATTGGGCCTCGTGGACGAGCGGCGCTGGGAGCGGTTCCTCCGCAAGACCGAGGCCATCGACGCGGTCGTGGAACTCCTGAGGACGCGGCGGGTTCCCTCGGCCGCTTCGGCCGGGGCCGCTTCGGCCGGGGCGGAAGCGGCGGAAGCGACGGCGCACGCCGCGACGGCCCTCCCCGCGCACCTGCTGACCCACGCGGGCGACACCCTGGAGAAGGCCCTCTCCGACCCCAACGTGTCCATGGACGACATCCTACCCTTCGCCGCCGAACTGCGGGAACGGCCCGCCGAATGGTTGGAACGGGTCGCCCTGGACGTGAAATACGCGGGTTATATCGAAAAGGAAAAGCGATCCGCGGCCAAGGCCGCCAAGATGGACGCCATGAAGCTGCCGCCGGACCTCGACTACCGCGCGATGAAGGGGCTGTCGGCGGAGGCCGCGGAGAAACTCTCGGCCGTGAAGCCGCTCACGCTCGGCCAGGCGGCGCGGGTCGCGGGGGTCCGCCAGGGCGACATTGCCGTCCTCATGGTCAAGGCGAAGAGATGACGCGGTCCGCGGTGCCTGAACGGGCCGCGGGCGGAACGCTCTTGCCCCGCGCCCCCTCCTTCCGCGATACTCCGTAACGTGATCGACGAAGACGCGGCCGTAAAAAAGGAGTTCACGTCCTTCCTCTGGGTCTCCTCCTTCTCCCTCCTCGGCGGAGGGGCGCTCGTCGCCGTGCGCTTCGCGCTCACCGACCGGTTCTTCTACTACTTCCTCATCTGGAACCTGGCCCTGGCCCTCATCCCCTACGGAATCTCGGTGGCGATCTTCCGCGCCTCGCGGCGGGAACGCACCCGGTTCAATACCGTATCGCTGACCCTGCTCTGCCTGCTCTGGCTCGTGTTCTACCCGAACGCGCCGTACATCTTCACCGACTTCATCCACATCGTGAACCGGACCTTCGTACGCAGCCGAACCGACATCCTGGAGAAGGAGACCCTCCTCTGGTTCGACCTGGTGCTCTGCTCCGCCTTCGCGTACCTCGGACACTCCGCGGGCCTCCTCTCGATCGACCTCGTGTTCCGGTCCTTCAAGGGAGTCCTCCGTCCCCGCCTCGCCCGCGCCCTGGTGGCGCTGGCCATCCTTATCGCCGGTTTCGGCATCTACGCGGGCCGGTTCATCCGCTTCAACAGCTGGGACCTCATCGCCCACCCCCTCCGCACCCTGTCCGGCCTCCTCCCCTACCTCGGCGACGGCAAAGCCCTCCTCCTCTCGCTCGCGTTCTCCGCCTTCATCCTCCTGACCTACGCGGCCCACCACCTGACCCAGCGCGGCACCTGAGCGCGGCGCCTGGGCGCGGCGCCCGAACGCGGCGCCTGAGGCCGCGGCCGCTTAACGCACGCGCGTCGGCCTTCGGCGCCGGCGACTTGACATCTATACATATAATTATTACTATATAGATAAGCACAGACTCGGAGGATATCATGAGCGTCAACGTCTACTCGACCCAGAGCTGCCCCTACTGCACGATGGTGAAGAATTATCTCCGCGAGAAGCACGTCGCCTACAACGACTACGACGTGGGCCGCGACCGGCGGCGGGCGGACGAGATGGTGCGCAAGTCCGGCCAGATGGGCGTACCCGTCGTGGAGATCAACGGGCGCGTCATCGTCGGCTTCAACAAGGCGGAGATCGAGAAGGCCCTCGCGTAGCGGGGATCGGGATTCGAGAAGTTAATAGAAGACGAAGCGAAGCGCGAGCGCGAACCGCCAGCCTTCCTTGGCGGGCAGCTCCTCGTCCGACCAGAGCTTGTAGACGGGAAACCAGGTCCGCAGCTCGGCTCCGATGCCGATGTCCTTGAGCAGCGGGAAGTCGGCCCCGAGGCCCGCCGTCGGCTGGAACCACCGTCCGCCGCCCCAGAAATAGGATGCGACGTCGGCGGTCTGGGAGGAGGCGTCGTCCTTGTCGGCCCCCTCGAGGCCGCCGGCCACGAGGCAGAGGCGGAGATCTAAGGCCGGCCCCGCGAAACCGCGCAGGATGATGCCGTTGGGGAACCGGTAGCGGTAGGCGAGCGGAGCGCCCAGGACGAAACCCGTCACGAAACTCGACCGGTTCTCTATGGCGTAGGGAACGGCCCGGTCCAGGGTATACGAATAGCCGTAATAGGTCCCGTAGAGGTCGAGGGAAGGTTCGAAACGGAGGATCGGCAGGAACGGGAGCGCGAATTCAGCCCCCGCGCCGAGAGAAGGCAGGATGGGCATAGGATCGCCCTCCAGGCCGTTATCCTCCAGGATGGCGAGCACCGAGCCCCGCACCACCCACGAGACCTCCAACGCCGACGCCGCGGCCGACGAGAACCCCAGGAGAATCGCGGCGGACAGGGCGAAGGCGGCTGAAGAGCGGGGGCGCATACGTTTAGTATAGCACGGAGGGTCAGAAACCGCCGTCGAACGCCTTCACCTCGGAGGGAAGGATGACGAAGCCGGCCGCGCCCACCGCCCAGCCGTCCTGCTCTTCCCAGGCCGCCGCGAGGAGATTCCCCGTGGCGGCCAGCCCCGTGTACGCGTAGCCTTCGGGCAGGACGGGCAGGCGCGACCGCAGCACGGGGCCTTCCCTTCCGAGCGCAGCGGTGAGGCGCCCGTCGGCGAAGGCGACGTAGGCCCGCGCGCCGTCGGAGCACGCCCAGGCCCGGCCGACGTCCTTCGCGACCGCCGCGGCCGCCGCGGAGGTACCCGATTTGGATAACAGGTAATAGACGACGCTCGCCTGCCCGGGGGAAATGGCCGTGGCCACCGCGACGTCTCCGTCGCCCAAGAGCTGGGCGGCGTCGGCGAGCGCCCTGCGCAGTACGGGTTCCGCGGTCTCCAGGGGAAGGGGGTCCCGGGCGCTCCGGAACGCCGCCGCGGAAGTGGGAGCGGCTGCCTCTTGGAGGTTTCCGGAGACGAGGTAGGCGGTCTCTCCGCCCCCGCCGGCCGCCGCGCGGCCGGCGCGGAAGTGCCAATTGCCGTCGGCGGAGCGCTCGATCGATTCCACGTCCCACCCCTCGGCCCCGCGGTAGGCGGCGAGGGCGCCGAGTTCGGCCTTGACCGGACGCGGATTCCCCGCGGCGAGGGTGACCACGTTCACGGCCGCGGGTTCCGCCTCGGGTTCGATGAAGAACCGGTCCCGGTAGAGGAGCGCCGCCGGGGCGCCGTCCAGGGAAAACACAGAGGCGATGCTGTAGGGGCCGCAGAGGTCGGGATCGGCGGCGCGGTAGATCGCGGCGGCGCCGTCCTTGCGGGCGACGATGCCGACGAACCCGTCACGGTTCGAACCCGCGGCGATGAGCCCTTCCCGCACGACGAAGCCCACGACCCGGCGCGCGAGCGGCCACGGCTCGAAGGGCGCGAGGGAAGCTTCCGCGGGGCCGCGTATCGCGACCGGACCGGCGGAGGAAAGTTCGAACCACCGAGGGCCCGCGGACGGTTCGACGATGGCGACCGGCTTGAAGGTCTCGGTCGCGGCGCTCTCCGCCTGGGGACGTTCCGCGCCCTCCTTCCGGCCGCACGAGGCGAGGACGATGACGGCGAAGACCAGGGCGGCGAATCGGAACGGAGACGGCATGGAGTACTTCATGGTTGTGTCCGGCGAGTCTATCCGAAGACGTCGCCTCGCTCAAGGGAGGCGCGGCCCTCCGCGGGCGGGGAGCCACAGGGCGGCTTTCCGCGAATAGCGGAGGGCGCCTTCCGCGCAGAAAACGGTATCGGGCTCCTCCGCGGCGGCCACCGTCGCCGGAGAGCCCGCTTCCCAGGGCGGGGCGGGGGCGAAGGGCGAGGACGCCGCCCAAGGGCCCGCCGCGGGTACGGTGAAGGCGAGGGGCTCCGTCGGACGCGGCACGAGCCGCCGACGATCGAAGCCCGTCCTCCGCGTCTTTTCCGCGACGAGCCGCCAGTCCACGAGCCACGGGTCGGCCGCCACCTCGGCGGCGACCAGGGGTCCGGCGAGGAGCGCGCGGAAACGCGGCCAGTCGAAGAGTTCGGGCCGGGTCTCCGGCTTCCCCGCGGCGCGCGCGAGTTCGCGGAAGAAGACCGCGGGCGGGCCGCCCGCCCAATCCAGGACGAGCCAACCGTCATCCTCGTCGAACGGGTAGATCGCCCCGGCGGGGCGCGCCGCGGCGGGCTCCAAACCGAGGGCGGGCCAATAGGGGTAGGCGAGGATCGCCGAGGCCGCGGAGCCGGAAAGCTCGATCTCCAGACCCGGCCCCGCGTCGTCCTGTCGGTACGGAGCGCCGTCGCTGCCCGTCCAGCGGACGCTCCACGAGGGCTCGCCGAGCGCGGCGGCCCAGGCCGCGGGCACGGGCGGCAACCGGAGGCGGACCGTCGGAGCGGCTGCCGGTACCGCGCACGAAAGGAGGACGCCGGCCATCAACGGGGCCGCGAGGCGGACGAATCGGATCTGAGCGCGCATACCCTCCCTACGGGGCGGCGGCGCCGGGCGCTGCGATCCCGTTTACCCAGGGATTGCCGATCGACCGGATATATTCCATACTGATAGGACATATGGATGAGTCGCTGACATTCCAGAGCACCCTCGCGGACTTGCTGGAGAAACGTCGGGATTGGCTTGACCGTTCGCAGATGCCCCGCTTGAAAGAGGAATTCCGGATCTTCCAGTCCTCCTTCGCCGGCCTCTACGCGGTGCTGCTCAAGAAGGGCGTCCTGCACGAGGATCCGTACAAGAACGACGTGAAGATCGGCGATCTCCAGGTCCCGCCCGAGGGACCCTTCTCAGAAAGCGAGAAGATCGAGCAGATGAGCATCCGGCTTTCCAACTACGAAAGCCAGCTCGATTTCCTCGTCAACTTCTACCAATTCAGCGTCGATTTCCTCACGATGGAGCGCCTCAAGCGCATCCTCGCCCTGACCAAGTACTTCGCCTGGACCCAGCTCTCCGCAAACTCCAACTTCATCAATACGCGCACCCTCGTGGAAATCCTCGCCCTCGTGAAGAGCGGCAACGACCCCCTCTCGGCGGGCCTCACCGCCGACGCCCTCCAGCACCTGGAGCGCGCGTCCAAGACCATCTTCAAGTACCTCAAGGACGTCTCCGATTACCACCGGGAGGCCTACAAGCTCGAACTCCGCATGCGGTTCCTGGACGGGATGAAGTTCGATCCGTCCACGGTCTTTTCCAAGAAAGACGACACCCTGCGGCAAATCAAGCGTAAGTTCGCCGAAAACATGTCGGACCGGCCCTTCTATCCCGAACTCGTCGAGGAAATCCTCAAGGAGGATTACTCGGGCGAGGGCGGCGCCCTCCGGGAGGACCTCCTCAAGCGGCTCGCGGTGGCGGAGGAGAAACGGCAGGAGGAGAAGAACGAGGTCTCCTTCAAGACCATCCTCATGGACGGGCTGCGATCCCTCGGGATGCTGAGCTTCACCCTGGACGACGCCCAGCGCAAGCTCGACGAAAACAGCGCCGTGATGGAGAGCGCGAAGAACGGCTTCTGGGACAAGGTGCGCCGCCTCCTCCGGGCGATGATGCACCGCGAGCCGGAGGACGTGTTCTACGAGGTGGAGTATACCGACGTCGTCACGGGCGTCTCCAAACCGGAGAAGCTCAACTACACCTCGTTCCGCGCGGAGGTGACGCGGAAGTCCCGCTTCCTCTCGTCGATATCCTCCAAGACGACGAATACGGCCAAGCGCTTGGAGGCCGCGACCGAAGACCAGGTCCTCTCGGTGTTGAGCAAGAACATCGAGGAGTTGCAATCCATCCACAAGTCGATGTCGGCCCTCGACATCTACTTCAAATCCGAGACGCCGCGCCTCGACCGCGAACGCATGCGCGGCATCAAGCCCGAACTTTCGGCCGTCAAGAACGGTATCGTCAAAGCGAACCAGAAGCGCCACGAATACATCGCCCAAAAAGAGGAAGTCGAGCAGATGAAACGGCTCGGCATCCGCGGCGACGCCGTGTAGGTTTCCAAGGAGCGAACGCCCATGCATCTCCCGAACGATAACGCGCCGCGCCCCCGCGCGGCGTTTGCGGCTATCGTGGCCGCTTTCCTCTTCCCGCTTTCCTGCGCCGCGGGCCCCGCTCCCAAGGTCGAGGCCCAGGCCGAGAGCGGCGCGGGCGGCCGGGAGGGTCCCGGCACCGCGGAGACCCGCCCCGACCCGAATTCCCGGGACGAATTCACCGTCGTCCTTTCCGACGCCGACCTTGAGCTGGACCCCCGCGAATCGTTCAAGGCCGACGAGGCCCAGGTCTTCACCGCCCTGTACGAGGGTCTCTTCTCCTACCACCCGCTGACCCTGGAGCCCATCCCCGCCATGGCGAGCAAATGGGAGCTCTCCGAGGACAAGCGGACCTGGACCTTCACCCTCCGCGACGGCGCCCGGTATTGGAACGGCGATGAGGTCCGCGCGGCCGACTTCCGCGCGGCGTGGCTGTCCCTCATCGATCCCGGGCGGAATTCGCCCTACTCCTCCCTCTTCGACCTGATCGCGGGGGCGAAGGACTACCGACTCGGCCGCGAGAAGGATACGGCGAAGATCGGCATTTCGACGCCGAACGACCGGACCCTCGTCGTGAAGCTCAGCGAACCGGCGGCCTTCTTCCCGAGCATGCTCTGCCACCATTCGTTCGCGCCCATCCATCCCTCCATGCTCGCGGTGAAGGATTGGTCCAGCCGGGCCCCCATCTCCAACGGCCCCTTCTACATCGTGGACCGGAAGGCCGATAGGATCGTGATGGCGAAGAACGAGCTCTATTGGGACGCCAAGCGCGTGGACTTCAAGAGCCTCGTCATCCGCTTCGCGGCCGACGGGAAGGCAGCGGCCTCGCTCTGGGATTCGGGAGAAGCGCGGTGGATCGCGGGCGACATCGATCTGGACGCTCTCCGGGACCGGAGCGGGGTCCAGGTGAACGCCATGTTCGCCACCCACTATTACTACGTCCGCAGCGAGAAGGCCCCCTGGAACGACCGACGGGTGAGCCGCGCCCTCTCCCTCGCCCTGCCCTGGAACGAGATCCGCGAGGGCCATCTCCTTCCCGCGCCGACCCTCATCTTCCCCATCCCCGGCTATCCCAAGCTCGAAGGGACCGGGGCGGGCGACCCCGCCGAGGCCAAGCGCCTCCTCGCCGAGGCGGGCTATCCCGACGGAGCCGGCCTCGCCGAACTGGTCATCAGGATCACCCCGTCCGAGGACTCGGCCCGCATCGCCGGCCTCATGGCGAAGGCGTGGAAAGAGGGGCTCGGCGTGCGCGTCCGCGTGGAGACCGTTCCCTACGACGGCTACTACGATTCCCTCAAGAAGAGCGATTACGTCGTGGGGTCCACCACCTGGATCGGCGACTTCGCCGACCCCTACACCTTCCTCCAGATGTGGCGGGCCGATTCCAACCTCAACGACGCGCGCTACGACGACGAACGCTACGAGGCGCTCGTGGAAAAATCGATGGGACAGGAAGGCGAGGAACGCTGGAAGACCCTCGCGGAGGCCGAGAAGCGGCTCATCGACGACGGGGCCGTCTTACCGATCTCCTACACCCCCGCGCTCAACATCGTCGATATGAACGAGGTGGACGGCTGGTTCCCGAATCCGCTCGACATCCACCCCTTCAAGTATCTTTCGTTCGCGGCGTATCGGCCGCTTCCGGGGGTGGCGCTCGCTCCCCGTCCCCGGTCCACGCCGGTCCGCTACTGCGCGGCGGCGCGGCGCGCCCGGCCGGCGGCCGACCGCGCACGGCGAGGGACGAAAGCACGTCGTGGATGCGGTCGCGGCCCAGGATGCCCGCGAGGAAGAGCGCCAGCGCCACGATCCCCACGCCGATGAAGAGTCCGCCGCGGCCGTCGGCGGCGGCCGCCCCCATGACGGAACTGCCCACGATGCCCGGCAGGCGGCCGACCATGGAGACGGCCAGGAAGCCGAGCGGGCGCATCGCCGAGAGGCCAGCGACGAAGCAGAGCAGATCCTTGGGGATACCCGGAATCACGAACAGCAGGAAAAAGAGGGCCTCGGCGCGGGGCGAGGTCCTGATCTTGTCGAAACGTTCCAATTGAGCGGCGCCGAACAGGCCGACGACGAACCGCTTGCCGAGAGTGCGGGCCAGCGCGAAGTCCACGAGGGAGCCGAGCGCGATGCCGGCCGCGCTGAGCAGGGTCCCCTCCAGGACGCCGAACAGGTAGCCGCCCGCCATCTGGGCGATTTCGCCCGGAATCCAGAACACGATCACCTGCACGGTCTGGAGCGCGACGAAGACGAGGGGGCCCCAGGCGCCGAAACGGGCCACCGCCTCCCTGAGCCGTTCGCTCGAAGCGAAGAGGGCGTAGAGCGCGTCCCTTCCGATCCAGGCGCCGACGAGGAGGGCGCACAGGAGGAGCGGAAACGCCAGGGCGGAGAGCGGAAGCCTGCGGCCGGCGATCTTCATGCGATGGAATCTACCGCGGGGCTCGCGGCGCGGCAAGCGCCTCCCGAGACGGCGCGCCAAGGGGCCCGCAATAGAGCGCGCCTATTCACATTCACTGCGTTTTCATGGTATACTCGACGATAATGAGCGATCAGTCCATGCCCTTCCGCGTCGATCAGGAAGTCGTTTACCCCAGCCAAGGCGTCGGTAAAATCCTTTCCGTCCAAGAGAAGAAGTTCAAGGATAAGACCGTCCCCTACTACGTGATTTACCTTGAGGTATCGGACATGACCGTGATGGTCCCCGTGATGAAGGCCGAGGAACTCGGCATCCGGGCCATCGTGCCTCAGGACGAAGCGCTCCGCGCCCTCGCGCTCATCAGCGAGGCCTACGAGCCGATTCCCTCCGACTGGAAGTTGCGCTACCAGATGAACCTGGACCTCCTCAAGAAAGGCAGCGTCATCGATATCGCCACCATCGTCCGTTCCCTCTACCACCGCAGCAAGGTGAAGGAGCTGCCGATCCTGGAGCGCAAGCTCTACGACTCGGCGCTCAAGCTCCTCGAGGACGAGGTTTCCTTCTCCCTCGGCAAGTCGAAGGACGAGGTCGAATCCCTCATCTTCGCTCGGCTGGAAGCGAAGTGATCGCGGCGGTCGTCACGGCCGCCGGTTCCTCCGTCCGCATGGGCGGCCTCAAGAAAGAATATCGAACCCTCGGCGACGGAGCGCTGGACCGGGACGGGAAACCGCTCACGGTGCTCGGCGCATCCCTCGCCGCCTTCGTCGATTCGGGCCTCGTGGACCTCGTCGTGGTCTCCGTACCCGCCGACGGCGAAGGAGACGCGCGAGCGGCGCTTCCCTCCGGGTTCCTCGGCCTGGACGCCGTCCCCCGCGTCCTCTTCGTGCCCGGCGGTTCCACGCGCCGCCGCTCGGTCCACGCCGCCCTCGCCCTCCTGGAAGCCTACGGCCCCGACTTCGTCCTCATCCACGACGGGGCCCGGCCCTGGGTGGACCGCGCCCTCATCGAGCGCACCATCGCCGCGGTCAGGGAAAAGCGGGCCGTCGTGCCGGTCCTCCCCCTCGTGGAGACGCCCAAGGAGATCGACGGTTCCGGTATCGTGGTTCGCCACCTCCGCCGGTCTTCCGTCGCCGCCGCCCAGACGCCGCAGGCCTTCGCCTTCCCGGACATCCTCCGCGCCCACGAGCAGGCGGCCGAACGCGAGCTCGCCGAAGGCGTCGAATACACCGACGACGCCGAGGTTTGGGGCGCCTTCATCGGTAGCGTCGCCGTCGTGGAAGGCTCGGCGGGCAACCGCAAGATCACCTTTCCCGGAGACCTGCCGTGAGCTCCCTCCGCATCGGCCTCGGCCGCGACCTCCATCGGCTGGTCGAGGGGCGCCGCTTCCTCCTCGGCGGCGTGGAGATACCGAGCGAAACGGGCGAGCTCGGCCATTCCGACGGCGACGTGCTCGCCCACGCGGTGACCGACGCCGTCCTCGGCGCGGCCGGCCTCGGCGACATCGGCGGCCTCTTCCCGCCCTCCGACGCGGCATGGAAGGACGCTGATTCCATGGCGCTCCTCCGCCGGGCCTTCGCCCTCGTGCGGGAAGCAGGCTGGAGGCTCGTGAACCTGGATTGCGTCGTGACCTGCGAGAAACCCAAGGTGCTGCCCTGGCGCGACGCCGTCCGCGCATCCCTGGCCGCGGCCCTGGAGGTCGCGCCCGAAGCCGTCTTCGTGAAGGGCAAGACGAACGAGAAGGTCGACGCCATCGGCGCGGGACTCGCCGTGGACGCGACCGCCGTGTGCCTATTGGAGCGGGACTGAATCGATGGCGACCCGTGCGCCCACGCAGCCCCTTCCGCCCGCCTCGGCGCGGCCGGAGGGCGCGCCCATCGACTACGACGCGGTCTTCGCCGCCCTCCACGAATGGCGGAGCGGCGTGAAAGAGGATCCCGCCGTTTCGGCCATCGCCAGAGAACTCACGCGCGATCCTTGGTCCGTCCTTGTCTCCACCATCCTGAGCCTCCGGACCAAGGACGCGGTGACCCTCGCGACCTCCCGCGCGCTCCTCGCCCGCGCGCCGACTCCGCAGGCCCTCCTCGAGCTTACCGAGGAAGAGATCGCCCGCCTCGCCTACCCTTCGTGTTTCTTCAGGACCAAGGCGGCCTCCCTCCGCAAGATCGCAGCCCTCCTCCTGGAACGCCACGGCGGAGCGGTGCCCGCCGACCAGGACGCCCTCCTCGCCCTGCCGGGCGTCGGGCTCAAGACCGCGAACCTCGTGCTGCAGGAAGCCTTCGACCTAGACGCCATCTGCGTGGACACCCACGTCCACCGCATCAGTAACCGCCTCGGCTGGATCGCGACGAAGACGCCGGAAGAGAGCGAGGCCGCGCTCCGCGCGACCCTCCCCTTCCGGTATTGGAAGATCATCAACGCCCTGCTCGTCTCGTTCGGCCAGCGCGTCTGTACGCCGATCAGTCCCCGCTGCTCGATCTGCCCGATCGCCGCCCACTGCGAACGAGTGGGGGTGGGAACATCAAGGTAAAAGTCCTATCCTCGTCCATCAGCTCGCCGGAACGCATTCCCCGAGATGGGCTTACGAAAAATCGTCGGGGTATTTCAGCTTTAAGGCAATCAACCAATCGTCGTCGCTCTTTAAGAAAATTCTTGTGAGCAGGATCGGTTCGATCTCGTCCCAGTCCCGATTCTTGTTCAAATCGATGAATCCGGTCAGATAATAAGTCCCTTTGTCCAGCCAGCTATCGGCGGTAAAGTCGGTCCCGCCGAAGGTATACATCTGGTTGTGTACTACCGTACCGCCGGCACCGACCGTTCTTCTCGAGCCCGCGACGACATCGGCAAGATCAAACTGGTCATCGGTAGCGATTGCGACGATGAAATCCTCGCCTTCATAGTTGCTCGGCAATCCGGTGACCTTGACGAAAACCGATCCCCAGAGCATAAAATCGCCCCGAAGCAAGGGCACGGTCTTATCCTCGGTGGTGGCCACGACCATCGGAGCCATTGTATAGAACATGTCCTCACCCGATACCGGGCCGGCGAAGGGGGAGCTATCATCCATATCGATCATCGCATAAAGATCGTATGATTGATCCGGTTGCCCGTACCACGTTTCTCCGTCCTTCTCAACCTTAAAGCTCATCCCGGAATCGACGATCGTCGGATAGGCGCCGGCTAGACAGGTGCCCGCCGCGGAGATATCCGCGTTTTTTGGGTATACATCCAGATGAAGGGTCTTTCCGACGTATTCGCCATTCCCCGCATCCAAGGTGGCGATGATACTCCCCTTCGTATCGCCGGTATCGTCTTCTGGTGTTGTTTCCGGATCACAACTAACGATGCAGAGGCTGAAGATGCAAACGTTAAATACAAATAAATAACGTTTCATTTGTTCCTCCTCGTTTAATCGTCTGTGCGGAACTTATAGTTTGTCAACAGTTTTTTATATCGATATGTTTTAGACTAAAAGTACTAGATCTGGCGCCTCCGGATGCGAACTCAACCTTTCTTCAGTGTCCCGAAGCTTTGGGAAACCTGAACTAAAGCGACGCCTCCGCCTCATGCGAACGCGAACTGCGGAAGCCTCCCTCCCTCCACCTTCCCCAACTCCGGCCGGTAGATCGCTTTCTTCCATATCGCTTCGTCCATCCCGTCCAGCGAGAGGCGCGTCAGAAATGCCCGCA
>JAEXTK010000015.1 GCA_023406985.1 Spirochaetota bacterium
CGGCAGCACTCGTCGCCCGGCGCCGCGGCGCGCCGGGGCGCGCCGCGCGGTTGGACTCATCGCCCTCCTCTTCCGCCTCGCCGTTCATCCGGCCGCCGAGGAAGCGGGGGAGTACCGCCTGGACTTCTCGAGCGACGGTGCTCCCCGCTACACGCAGGTCTTGCGCTGGGACGCCGATCCGAACGTCCTGTACTACGAAGTCCTCCTGCGGACGGGCGACGGAAAGGATGTGGAGACCTTCAAGGCCACCGAGGGCCGGCTGGCCCTCAATCTGGTGCCGGGTGAGTACCGGTACCGGATCAGGGCCTTCAACGTCCTCCGGAAACCGGAACTCGAACTTCCCTGGCAAGAATTCGTCGTGCTCAAGGCGGAGATCCCGCGCGTCGCGCGCATCGAACCGAAACTCCGCTACGTCGAGGACGCCGACGCGTCCCTCACGCTGTGGGGCGAATGCCTGGTTCCGGGCGCGCGCGTCGAACTGCGATGCGAAGACCCGTCGGCCGCCGCGATCGAGGGGATCGAGACGGCGCGTTTGGACGCGGCGCGCGAGGGCGCGGCGCGCCTGAGAGCGGGAGCGGACGAGACCTGCGCGGTGCGTTTCGCGTTTCCCGCCGAAGCCTTCAGGCCCGGCCGGTACGCGGTCCTGCTGACGAATCCGGGAGGCCTTGCGGCCGAGATACCCGCGGCGCTCGTCGTCCGGCACAAGCTGGCCGAACCGCGGTCGCTCGTTCCCGCGCCGGGCTCCGTGTTCGGCCCGGCCGAGCTGCGCGGAAAGGCGGGCATCGGATTCTCCTGGGAACCCGTGCCGGAAGCCGCGCGGTACGTTTTCTGCCTCTATCCGAGCGGAGCTCCCGAGCGCCCGGTCCGTCGGGAAGTCCTCGCGGGGACCGCCTACCGGCTCGACGATCTCGCGGCCCTGGACCGCGGGGAATTCCGCTGGAGCGTGGAAGCCCAGGGCATCGATGGGGAGGGGGGCCTCGTTCCGGCGATCCGGGCCGCGACGGCCGATTTCCGCATCGACCTGCCGCCGCCGGTCGCTCCCGACTTGACCGCGGCGGGGGACGTCTTCTATGGCCGGTAAACGCGCGCTGAGCCTCGCCGCCGCGCTCGTCCTGGGGGTCGCCCTCGCGCGCTCCGCGCCGGCCCAGACCATGGGGGAGTATTCGTTCGAGGCCGCAGACGGGGCGCCCCGGTTCACCCAGACGCTGCGGTGGCCGGGAGACCCCAACGTCCTCTACTACGAGTTCACCCTGGAGAACGCCGCGGGCGAGGTCCTCGCGGCGACGAAGCTCGAGGAACCCCTCGTCGCGCTCAACCTCGGTCCCGGCGAATACCGCTACAAGCTCGCGCTCTACAACCTGCTCGGGAAGCGCGACCTGGAGCTGCCGTGGCGGAAGCTGACGGTGCTGAAGGCCGAAGCGCCCCGCGTCGCGGCGGTCGTCCCGGCCTCCTGGTTCCAAGAAGACCAGGTGGGCGAAGTCACGCTCTCGGGGGAGAACCTGCTCCCCGGGGCGACCGTCGCGCTCCGGAGGTCGGCCGCCGCTGCCGCGGCCATGCCGGCCATCATCGGGAAGGAGTCGACGCGGGAAGGCACCGTGAAGGTCGGGGTCGCGCTTCCTTCCGCCGCCATCGCGCCCGGCGTCTACGAGCTCACGATCACCAACCCCGGGGGCCTTTCGTTCACCGTCCCGGCCGCGATCACGGTCCACCGCGATAAGCCCGTAAAAGTATCCTTCTCCGTCGGGTCCGCCCCCTGGATAGCCCTCTACGATTCTTGGTACACCGAAGCCTGGTCCGGGACGTTTTTCCCGCTCGGCTTCGTCGGCAGGCTGTCGGCGTACTTCCTCAAGCGGAATTACGGAGTCCTCGGCGCCGAAGTGTCGTTCACGGGCCGATCCATGCAGGGCGGGAGCGGGGACGCGGTCATCGACTCTACCATGGGCTTGATCGGCGCGAACGGCCTCTTCAAGCACGCGTTCTCAAAGTCGATCGCGGCGGGGCTCAGGACGGGCGGCGGGATCGCCATGAGCCGCCACGCCTTCGACTACGGCGGATCGAACGGCGCGGAACTCTACAGCCTCGATCCGTACGCCTCGCTCGGCCTTTCCTTCCTGTACTTCCCGTCCAAGCGGGTCTTCGTGGAAACGGGGATCGATTGGATGCATCTCTTCACGAGCGGTTTTACCGAGGGCGGCCTCCAGCCGGCAATAGCGGCGGGCGTACTGTTCAGGTGACCGGGACGACGTCTCCGTCCGCGCGCCGCACGCCGGAAACCACGTACAGGTCTTCGTCGGAGCGGACGACGTCCACCGCGAAAAACGGGGAAACGAGGGACGCGAGCTTCCGCTCGTCGATGAGGTCGAGGGATACCGCGCGCGCCCGGCGGTGGTGCACGGCGTTGACCCGGTCCCTGCCGATATCGTGCGCGATGGTGAGCCGCCCGCCCGGCTCGGTGAAACGGGCCAGGCGAGCGACGAGGCGCCGAGCGCACGGGAAATGCGGGAGGGCGTTCAGGACCATCACGCGGTCAAAGCGGCGGCCGGGATCGGCGCGAGCCGCGTCTCCGTGGATGAGCCGTATCCTGCCGTCCCGATGCTGCTCCCGCGCGACCGCGAGCATCTTCTCCGAGATATCCAAGCCGGTGACGCTCCGGGCTCCGCGCGCGAGGTAGTGGCGGAAGAGGACGCCCGTCCCGCAGCCGACGTCCATGACCCGGCTTCCCTCCCGGATGTCGGCATAGTCCAGGATCGATGCGAGCTTATCGGCGTCGGCCGCGCGACGTTCGTCCCAGGCGGCGGCCCGCTCGTCGAAAAAGGCGGCGACTGCGGCCGGATCGACGGCGGAAGGATCGACGGCGACCGGATCGACGGCAAGGGTTAACACGCGACGATCTCCTTGATGAGGAATTCCCGGCCGCCGAGGATCTCCTTGCGGTCGTCGCCGCACCGGGGACAGATCCCCTTGGCGGCCACCACCGGATATACCGCGGCGCAGGAGGCGCACCGCGCGTTGGCCGGGAGGACCTCGATCCTGAGCGCAGTATGTTCGAAGGGCGTCCCGTCCGCGGCCGCGGGGAAGCACTCCTCCACGTAGCGGGGAACCATGGAGGAGAGCTCGCCGATCTGCAGGACGATGGACGCGACCCTCTCTAGTTTATTCTCCGCCACGATGCCCTCCACGGTCTTGAGGACCTCCAGTACCACTCCCAGTTCGTGCATGCCCGCCGCCTTCCCCTATGGGCGAGAGATAGTGTCCCGAACCTTTCGGAAGGCGATGCGGACTTTCCGCTTGAGGACGTTCTTCACCACCGCGGGTTTGACGTGCTCGTACGCGAGGCCCGCCCCGTCGTACTTCCGCGTGAGGGTGATCGCCTCGAACGTACACTTGGTCGTGCATTGGCCGCAACCCACGCAGAGGTACTCGTCCACGATCGTGGCGCCGCAGCCGAGGCAACGCGCGGTCTCCAGCCGCACCTGGTCCTCGGTCAGGGTCAGGCGGTTGTCGGAGAAGGAGAGGGCCTTGGAAGCGTCGTGGCCCGCCTTCTCCCTCGGCGCGCTGTCGTAACCGCCGAGTTCCAAGCTCGCCTTGTCCAAGGCCACGTAGTCGCGCCGGTCCCGCCCGATCACGAGGCTCTGGCCCGGCTGCACGGCGCGGTGGATGGAAACGGCGGCTTCCTTGCCCGCGGCGATCGCGTCGATGGCGAACCTCGGCCCGGTGAGGGCGTCGCCGCCGACGAAGACGTCGCGCTCGGCGGTCTGCAGGGTGAACGCGTCGGCGACGGCCGTACCGTTCGGCTTGGTCGCCACGGCGCTCCCTTCAAGGAGTCCGCCCCAGTCGATGGCCTGTCCGATGGACAGGAGCACCGCGTCGGCCTTCACCGTGATCCGTTCGTTCTCGTCGTAGACGGGTTTGAAGCGCCTATCCGCGTCGAAGACCGAGACGCACTTCCGGAACTCAACCCCCGCGACCTTGCCGTCTTCCACGAGGATGCGCGCGGGGCCCCAAGAGTCGTTGATGGCGATGCCCTCGCCTTCGGCCTCCAGGATCTCCTCGTCCAGGGCGGGCATCTCCTCCTTGGACTCCAGGCAGTAGAGGGCGACGGAATCGCCTCCGAAGCGGGCCGCGGTGCGCGCCACGTCGATGGCGACGTTGCCGCCGCCGATGACGAGGACCTTTCCCGAGAGCCTGTCCGCGGTCCCGAGGTTCACGGCCTTGAGGAAGTCGACGCCCGAGACCACGCCCGCGGCGTCCTCGCCCGGGATGCCGAGCGGCCTGCCCTTCTGCGCGCCGACGGCCAGATAGAAGGCTTCGTATCCCTGCTTCCGGAGGTCGGAGAGCGACACGTCCTTACCGACTTCCACGCCGGTCCGGAATTCCACGCCCATCTCGCGGAGGATGTCGATCTCCGCCGCTACGACGTTCTTCTCCAGGCGGAAGGCGGGGATGCCGAGCGCGAGCATGCCGCCGAGGACCCGCTCCTTCTCAAAGACCGTCACGCGGTACCCGTCGATCGCGAGGTAGTAGGCGCAGGAGAGGCCCGAGGGGCCGGCGCCCACCACCGCGATCTTCTTGCCGTAGTCGTGCCGCTTCTTCGGCACGAAGCGGCGGGCGATTTCCAGGTCCTGCTCGGCGATGAACTTCTTGATGTCGTCCACCGCGACCGGTTCGTCGATCTCGCCCCGCGTGCATTCCGACTCGCAGCTCTTGGGGCAGATCCGGCCGCAGACCGCGGGGAAGGGATTCTCTTTCTTGATGAGCTCCAGGGCTTCGGTGTACTTGCCCTGGGAAGCGAGCTTGATGTAGCCCTGGACGGCGATGTGGGCGGGGCACTGCGTCTTGCACGGGCTCGTGCCCGTCGCCACGACGTTTTCCCGGTTCGTCCGGTACTCGGGATTCCAATCGGCGCTGCCCCACTCCTTGTTGCGGGGCGTGTGGGGCCGCTCGATCCTATCCACGACCGGAGCGGACGAGCAGACCTTCTGGCCGAGCTTGAGCGCGTTCACCGGACAGTTCCGCACGCACTCGCCGCAGGCCACGCACTTGTCTTTATCCACTACCGCCTGGTAGTTGGACCTGACCATATCGCCGTTGAGGAACATCTCGGCCGTGCGGAGCGAGAGGCAGGAGCAGCCGCAGCAGTTGCAGATGGCGTGGGTCTTCCCGCTCCCATCCAGGTTCGGGATCTGGTGCATGAGGCCGTTTTCCTCGGCCCGTTTGATGATGTCGAAGGCCTCGTCGCGAGTGACCGCCTTGCCGCGGCCCGTGCGGATGTAGTATTCGGCCGCGTGCCCCATCTGGATGCACATGTCCTCTTTGAGGTGTCCGCACCCCTCGCCCATCGACTCGCGGACCGTCCGGCACGCGCAGTCCGAGACGGAGAAGACGGTGTTGTCGCTTAAGTATTTGGAGACTTCCTCGTAGGAGGCCCGGCGCGTCTCGCCGGAGATGGCCGTTTCAATGGGGATGACGCGCATGAGGCCGACGCCGACGGGGAACATGCCCGCGGACTTGGCGCCCCGGACGATGCCGTAGTCGTTGAAGGCCACCGCGATCTCGGGGTGCTTGCGCACGTTGTCCAGGTTGTTGGCCATCATCTCCATGATGCCGGGTACCCAGGTGTCGTACCAATACTTGTCCACGCCGCCTTTATCGTTGACGAAGCAGACCCCGTCCATGGCGAGCCGCTCCAGGAGTTCGCGGGTCTTCTCCTCGGTCTTCCCGCAGAGGGCGGCGACCTCGGCCGCGCTCCGCGGCTCGCGGAAGGCCAGGGCCAGGGCGACCTCCGCCATCTCGTCGGTGACCACGGGCGCGAGGATGCGGTACTCCGGATCCTCCGGCCGTATGGCGTCCTTCGCGCCCGGCTTCTTCCGGCTCACCTTGTTGGCGAACTCGAGTACCTTCATCTTCACTTCCGCCACGGCTTTCCTCCTTCCCGTTTCCAGGCCGCCACCGCGCCCCGCAGCCACGCCACCCACGCGTCCAGGCCTTCTCCGGTCTTCGCCGAGATCGGGAAGATCAGGATGCCGGGATTGAGCGCCTTGGCCCGGGCGATGCAGGCGGCGATATCGAAGTCGAAATACAGCGCGGCGTCTATCTTGTTGATGAGGAGGACGTCGCAGACCGAGAACATGAGGGGATACTTGAGCGGCTTATCGTCGCCCTCGGGTACGCTCAGGATCATGACGTTCGCCGCGGCGCCGGTATCGAAGTCGGCGGGACAGATGAGGTTCCCGATGTTCTCCAGGAAGACCAGGTCGAGCCCCGCGCCGTCCAGGCCTTCCAAGCCCTGGGCGGTCATTGCCGCGTCCAGATGGCACATGCCGCCGGTATGGAGTTGGATGACCTTGACTCCCGTGCCGGCGATCGTCCGCGCGTCCACGTCCGAATCGATGTCGGCCTCCATGACGCCGATGCCGAGCTCGCCCGAGAGGCCCTCGATGGTCCGCTTCAGCGTCGTCGTCTTGCCCGAGCCGGGCGAGGACATGAGGTTGAGCAGGAAGGTGCCCTTCTCCTCCAGCGACGCGCGCAGGATTTTCGCCCGGCCGTCGTTGCCCTCGAAGACGCTCTTCTTGACTTCCAGGATGCGGAACTCGCTCATGCCGACTCGCGGGCGGCATTCGCCGCGGCGGAAGCGGCGTCAGAGTCGGACGCGGCGGCCAGGGCCGCGACGCGCTTGTAGTCGGCCAGGTCGGTGTAGAGCTCCGCGGTATAGGGGTTCCGGCGGGTCTTGAGCACCTTGTAGACCATGTAGACGGCCACGGCGACGTTGGCGGCGAGCGCCGCGAAGCTCACGACGAAGAGGGCCGCGGGATTCTGGCTCGCCTTGACGGCGAACATCGACTCGTCGATGAAGGAAGGCGCGGTCATGGCGAACATGCACCAGAGGGCCAGGGTATGGGCCCGGTGCTGGAGCCAGGCGCCCTTGCCCACCGTGAAGGCCGCGACGGTCGGGGCCAGGAGCAGGGCGATGCCGCAGTACCAGGAATGGTCGCCGAGGCAGTTGTAGGTGTAGGCGAAGTTCCAGAGGTCGTAGGCGACGATCCAGAACCAGCACATGTCCGGCCAGAGCATGTCCTTGCTCTTCGCCTTGCCGATCCGGATGCCGAGCCAGCCGGTGATCGTGACGATGTTGAGGATGCCGGCCACGCCGTTCATGTAGTTCCAGGGCCCGCTCGTCATGGCCATGCCCTCGAAGACCTGGTTGGTGAGGCCGAGGCCGCCGATCTGGAAGTCGCGCACGACCGCTTCCAGGATGTTGATCGCGAGGATGAGGGGCGGGAAGCTCAGGGCGATCTTGTTCGCGCTCAGGGCCTTGAAGTTCCGGATGGCCCAGAAGCCGATGCAGCCCGCCAGGGCCGAGTAGACCTTCGCGTTGTGGAACCAGTCGTCCACGCTCGTGCCCTCGGTAGTCTTGGGCCAGACGAAGACGGTCAGCAGGACCGGCAGGACGACGAAGAGGCCGAAGCCGCCCGCCTGGGACCGGCGGCTCACCTCGTTGAGGATGAAGAGGAGGCCGAACACCGCGGCCAGCATGACCCAGTTGTACCAAGGCTGCGCCTGGAAGAAGAACATACACCGCTCCCCCGACCCGTCCCTGCGGCGGGTCGATTTTCGTGTTGTTTCGGTATTGGTAATACCAGCGTTATACTATCATGGTCATTCGAAAAATCACAATAAAAAAATATCCATAAAGCACCAAATTCCGCACTATATCGCGGTTTTATCTTTCAAATTCGAGCGAGAGGCGCTATAGTATTCTGGTATTACCAAAAGCCACCTGCCACGGGAGGGCTCTGATGGAATTGACGAGGATCACGGCGCCGTCTCTTAAGGACCTCTTCATCCGCCAAATCGAGGATAGAATCATCTCGGGGAACCTCGAGATCGGGACCCAGCTGCCGTCCGAGCGGGAACTCGCCGAGCGGATGGGCGTGAGCCGTACGGTCGTGAACGCGGGCATCGCGGAGATGGCGGGCAAGGGCTTCCTGGAGATCCGCAGCCGCGTGGGCATCTTCGTGAACGATTTCCGCCGCTTCGGCAAGACCGGAGCCATCCTGTCCATCATGACCTACAACGGAGGGGCGCTCCGGCGGGCCGAGATCCGCTCCATCCTGGAGATCCGCCTCGCGCTGGACCGGCTGTCCGTGGAGAACGCCATCGACAAGGCGTCCGACGAGGCCATCGCTTCCCTCGGTCCCTACGTGGAAAAAATCGGGGAGGCGGCCACCCCCGGGGAATGCGCCCGCGCCCTCTACGGCTTCCATCACGAGTTCAGCGTCGTCTCGGAGAACACCCTCCTTCCCCTGATCTATTCTTCCTTCTCCATTCCCATCACGTCCCTGTGGGAACGGTACTGCCGCCTCTACGGCGTCGATATCCTCTTCAAGAGCACCGAGCGGATGTACGGCCTCGTCGCGGCGCGGAAGAAAGCGGAGGCCATCGCCTGGGTGGAGGAGCATATCAAGGCGAGCATCGCGGGCCCCCTGGAGATCTACAGCGAGTGAAGCCCTGATTTCCCGCCGATCGTCCCCGCCGCGCTCCGGCGCGGAGACCGTTGTACGCAGCCGTTTTTTTCCTATATAGTGCGCCCATGACGCGCCATGAACGAAATCGGATCGTCGCGATACTCGGATCGATGACCGCCATCGGCCCGTTCTCGACCGATATGTACTTGCCGAGCTTCCCCTCCATCGCGCGCGACCTCCGCACGAGCGTCGCGGCGGTCGGTTATTCCCTCACGAGCTATTTCATCGGCATATCCGTGGGCCAATTGTTCTACGGCCCGATCACGGATCGATTCGGGAGAAAGGGCCCCCTGCTCGCGGGGCTCGCGCTTTACGTGGTCGCCGCCGTGCTGAGCGCCTTCTCCCCCACCCTCGGCTGGCTCGTGGCGTTCCGTTTCCTGATGGCCTTCGGCGCGTGCGGCGGCCTCGTCGCGAGCCGGGCGATGATCATGGACCTCTTTCCGATCCGGGAGATCGCCTCCATCCTCTCCTCCTTCATGCTCATTATCGCGCTCTCCCCCCTCCTCGCCCCCACCATCGGCGGGTATCTCGCCGCGGGCCCCGGATGGTACCTGATCTTCCTCTCGCTCGCGGCCTGCGTCGCCGTCCTCTTCCTCGCCGCGCTCGTCGCCCTCCCCGAGAGCCGGAAACCCGACGCGGCGGTCTCGCTCCGGCCGGCCATGATCGCGCGCCGATACCGGGACGTCGCGGCGGATCGGCGTTTCCTCGTCTACGCGAGCGCGAGCGGAACCGGCTCCGCCGCCCTCTTCGCGTACGTGGCCTCGGCCGCGCCCCTGCTCATGGAGCTCCACGGCCTCTCCCAGGCCCAGTTCGGCGCCGTCTTCGCCCTCATCGCGGCGGGACTCGTCGGCGGCAGCCAAGTCAATCGATTGCTGCTCAAGCGGTTCCATCCCGCCCGGATCACCAAAGCGTGCGTCGCCGCGGAAACGGTCATCGGCGTCGCGCTCGTCGCCCTCGCGCTCTCGGGCCGCCTTTCCCTCCCCCTCCTGCTCCTCCTGCTTCCCGCCTACCTCTTCTGCGTCGGCATGGTCAATCCCAATACGACGACCCTCGCGCTCGAGCCGTTCGCGAAAACCGCGGGAAGCGCGTCGGCGCTCGTCGGGTCGTTCCAGATGGCGTTCGGGGCGGCCGCCACCGCGGCGATGAGCGCGTTCGCCGCGCCTTCGCCGCTCCCCCTCGCAGCCTCGTTCTTGATCTGCGCGGTCGGCGGCATGGTCCTCCTCTCCGCCGCGCCGAAAGCGGATCGGTAGGGAACGTCTCTCATTTATGACTATACTAGTCATATGGAACAAGAGTACATCGAGATCAGCGGAGCGCGGGAGAACAACCTCAAGAACGTCTCCGTGCGGATACCCAAGCGGAAGATCACCGTGTTCACCGGCGTGTCCGGGTCCGGTAAATCGTCCCTCGTCTTCGACACGATCGCGATGGAGGCCCAGCGCCTCCTGAGCGAGAACTTCAGCACCTTCATCCGCGGCTTCATGCCCAAGTATCCGCAGCCGGCCGCCGATTCCCTCGCGAACCTCAATATGGCGGTCGTGATCGACCAGAAACGCCTGGGCGGCGGCTCCCATTCCACGGTGGGTACGGTCACCGATATCGCGTCGCTGCTCCGGCTCCTGTTCTCGCGCGCGGGCACGCCGTCCATCGGGGGCGCCCACCACTTTTCCTTCAACGACCCCGCGGGGATGTGCCCCGAGTGCAACGGCCTGGGGAGGAAACTGGGCGTCAATCGGGACCTCTTTCTGGACGAGTCGAAATCGCTCAACGAGGGAGCCATCCGCTTCCCCGGCTACGGAAAAGGCGATTGGGAATGGAACCTCCTGAGCGAATCGGGGTTCTTCGACATGGACAAGAAGATCGCCGACTACACCGCGGAGGAGAAGGACCTCCTCCTGTACGGCAAGGCCCGCAAGGTCGCGCTCAAGATGGGCGGCAAGTCGATCAACATCACCTACGAAGGCGCGATCGAGAAATTCACGAACAAGTACATCAAGCAGGACCTGAAGGCCAAGTCGGAGCGGACCCAAAAATCGATCGAACCCTTCCTATCGATGGGGCCGTGCCGCTCGTGCGCGGGCGCGCGCCTCAGCAAGGCGGCGCTCGGCGTCAAGGTGGGCGGCTACAACATCGCCGAGCTCTCGGCCATGGAGATCGACGATCTGGTGGAGGCGATCCGCGGCCTCACGGTGCCGGAAGCGGAGCCGATCCGCGCGGCGCTGGAGAGCCGGCTCGCGCACCTGCGCGACATCGGCCTGGAGTACCTGAGCCTGGACCGCGAGACCGACAGCCTTTCGGGGGGCGAGTCGGCGCGGGTGAAGATGGTGAAGCACCTGACCTCGAGCCTGGTGGACGTCACCTACGTCTTCGACGAGCCGAGCGTCGGGCTCCACCCGCGGGACGTGCACCGGCTCAACGAGCTCCTGCGGAAGCTGCGCGACAAGGGGAACACGGTGCTGGTCGTGGAGCACGATCCGGACGTGATCAAGATCGCCGACCACGTCGTGGACCTCGGTCCCCGCGCGGGGCGCGAGGGCGGCGAAGTGGTCTTTCAAGGTCCGTTCGAGGATCTGCTCGCGGCGCCGACCCTGACGGGCCGGCACCTCAAGCGGGCCGTGCCGATCAAGGCCGAATTCCGGAAAGCCCGCGGCGCCATCCCCGTGCGGGACGCGCGCGCCAACAACCTGAAAGGCGTCGACGTCGATTTCCCCCGCGGCGTCCTCACCGTGGTCACCGGAGTCGCCGGTTCGGGCAAGAGCTCGCTCGTGCACCGCTGCCTCGTCCCGCAAAACCCCGAGGCCATCGTCATCGACCAATCGCCCGTGGGCGCCAACGCGCGGTCCAACCCGGCCACCTATACGGGCATCATGGACAGCGTGCGCAAGGCCTTCGCGGCAGCCAACAAGGTCGCCCCCGCCCTGTTCAGCTTCAACTCCAAGGGCGCCTGCGAGAACTGCCACGGCCTCGGCGTCGTATATACGGACCTCGCGTACTTGGACGAAGTCAAACTGCCCTGCGAGGTCTGCGGTGGTAAGCGGTTCAAGGACGAGGTGCTCGGTTATAGGCTCGGCGGCGCATCCATCTCCGACGTGCTGGAGATGACCGTGGAGCAGGCCCTGGAATTCTTCACCCTGGGCGACGTGCTCCCCGTCCTGGAAGCGATGCGCGACGTGGGCCTGGAATACCTGACCCTCGGGCAGCCGCTGAGCACCTTGTCCGGCGGCGAATGCCAACGCCTCAAGCTCGCCGGGGAACTGCGCAAGGAAGGCAGCCTCTACGTCATGGACGAGCCGACGACGGGCCTGCACCCTTCCGACATCGACCGGCTCTTGCGGATCATCGACCGCATCGTCGACGCGGGAAACACGATGATCGTGATCGAACATAACCTCGACGTCATCCGCAACGCCGACTGGATCATCGACCTGGGGCCGGAAGGCGGCCGCAAGGGCGGCACGGTCCTGTTCCAAGGCACCCCGGCCGACCTCCCGGCCGCCGAGCGCTCGTTGACCGCGCGCTACCTGGCGTGACCCGCGCCCCGGGCTACCGGCCGAAGAGCAGGGCGAAGAAGCCGCGCCGCGGCCCGGCGGTTCGCCGCTTGACCCGGATGTTGCTCATGGAGAGGGAACCCTCGACCTTGATGCGACAGGAACCGCGGCTCGGGAACGGCCCCTTGTCCACGACGTTGCTCATGGAGTTGCGGTCGATCCGGCAATCTACCTCCCAATCCGGCGGGACGATGAGCGTGAGGTTGGACATGGAGAGGTCGACTTTCAAGGTCATCGCGAAACCGCGGACGTTTTCGTACGCGCGGTAATCCAGCTCGAAGTTGGACGTCTGCCCCGAAAGGCGGTAGGTCTTGGCGTCCACCCAGTCGCCCCGGCGTTTGAGGTTGCTCATGTGGAGGGCGACGTCGCGCGTCTCCGCGAGGGCTCCTTCGTCCGCCTCGGCGGGAACGAGGGGCGCGAGGAAGGCGGAGGCCGCGCGGAGTTCGGCTTCCCCCTCGGCGTCCTGGACCCGCGCGATGAAGGCCTCCAGGCCCGCCTCGTCCAGCGCATCCCGCGCGAAGGCTTGCGCAGCGCGGTCCAGCAGGGTTTCCCGGTACTTCTGGGTATCCATGCCCCCATCATACCAAGAAAGCGATTCCGCGCGAAGAGGAGGCCGGCGCCCCCAGTGTCGCGAAGATTTGGGATGCGGGAAGATGGGGCGCCATGGTTGGCGTCCGTAACGCCCGCCATCCGGCGCGCCTCCTCGCTGTCCGCCCCGGCGGGCGTCCGGCCGCGGGGTCGCGCCTCACCCCGCGGCCTGGGTTTTCCCAAAGCTTCGCGACACTATGCTTAGCGCCCGTTCTTCTTGAACTCCTTCTGGAACTTAGCGATCTGCTTCCATTTCTGCTTCTCTTCACGCTGCGCCCGCTCATCAGTCCGGCGTTCCAGCCACGCCTGTTCCTTCACGAGGGCCAGGTACGCCTCGTACCGGGCGGGGTCGAGCTCGCCCGCGTTCAGGGCTTCCTGAACGGCGCAGCCCACCTCGCCCGCGTGCGCGCAATCCGAGAACCGGCACCGGAGGGCGAGTTCGGCGATCTCCGGGAAGCCCCCATCCAAGCTTTCGGCGTCCCCCCAGATCTTGAGTTCCCGGATGCCCGGGCTGTCGATCAGGAGGATGCCGGATTCGAGGCGGTAGAGGCGACTGGAGGTGGTGGTGTGCCGGCCGCGGAGGTCGTCAGCCCGGACCCGGCCCTCGCGAGCGAGGATCGGGTCGTCCGGCTCAGAGCCCCCGGCGGCGCCGGCCGTCCCCGACGATTCCGCCTCGGCGGCCGCGGCCGCACCGGTTGCCGCCGCGGCGCCTCCGCGGCCGCCGCGGTACGAGCCCAAGGCGTTGACGAGGGCCGACTTCCCGACCCCGCTCTTCCCGAGCATGCCGACGGTTTCCCCCGCCGACAGGTAGGCAGCGAGACGGTCCAGGCCCTCCCCCGTCTTGGCGCTCAAGGCCACGACGGGAGCCGTCGGGGCCGCGTAGGCGGCCTCCGCCAAGGCGCGCTCCCGGTCCTCCTCCGCGGCGAGGTCCGCCTTGTTGAGGACGATGCAGGGGGCCGCCCCCGAGTTCTTGGCGACCACGAGGCCGCGCTCCAGGAAGCGGACCAGGAAGTTCCGCCCTCCGTCCAGCGCGAACACGAGGAAAAGGGTATCGATGTTGGCGGCGAGCACCTGTTCCTCGCTCCGCGGCCCCGCCATCCCCCGGCTCAGGGAAGATCGGCGGGGCAGCACCGCGTGGATGCGCAGGGACGCCTCCGCGGGGTCCACGAGGACCCAGTCGCCCGGCGCGGGGAAGTCGGCGGGCCCCGCCGCCCCGTATTCGAATCGGCCGGTGACGGTGAGGTCGCGGCGGAGACCGGCTATGGCCGGCAGATCCCGGAAATCGGGCCTCCCGGAGAAATCCGGACAGACCACCTCGTACCGATGGTGTTCCCGACCCGTGACCCGCGCGGGGAGCAGGGCCCGCGCAGTCGGGTCCGCGTCGGCGGCGGCCGCCCAGGCCGCGTGGAATTCGCCTTTCCAACCCCACTCTTCGGGGATGTACGTTTCGTTCATGCGGATAGCCCTCCCAGGGGGAACGGAAGTTTCGTCATGGGCATCAACGCCAGCGCGAGCAGCGACGTCTCTACGTCGTCCGCGGCGATGCGGTTCGCGCGGATGACGCCGCAACGTTCGCAGCGGTGCAGGATGCTCCACTCTCCGTCCGGTTTTACCCACACGGAGATCGGCCGCATCGGCGCCTTGCAGGGGGACCTGCGGTCGCCGGCGGTTATATCGAGGTGCCTGCTGTAGAGGCACCGCGGACAATGGTTGCGGTTCTTCCCTCCGAACGGGACCGGGGGAACCGGACTGCCGCAATTGAGGCAGATGAAGGATTCGTGGCTTTCGTGTACTACGTGCCTTGTCCTGGACATATCAACGCCTTTCGGCTGGGCGCTCGGAAATAACGAGGCCTCCGGCCGTGAATGATCTCGTGCCGCGTTGAATAGATGACAGGGTGTTCGGTGGACTGGTTAGGTGCGGAATGGTCCTGAGAGGAAGGGAGGCGGGAAACGATCAGGTCCCGCGCGCGCTGCGCGTCGGTACGGTCGGAACGCTCCTACCTGAACACCACCGCCATGGAAAGGGCAATCTCGGACATACAGACCTCCTTGGTAGAATAATGGACTGAAGATACCCGCTCCCGCGGGGAATTGTCAACCGCGGGAATCGATCGTCGCGTAGGGGACCGCGCGGCTCGCTACCGCCGCCGCGGCGCAGGGTGCGGCGCAGGGTGCGGCGCAGGGTGCGGCCC
>JAEXTK010000072.1 GCA_023406985.1 Spirochaetota bacterium
GGGCCGATCGCCCGCAAGCGGACCGGCGGGACCGTCCCCGATTCCCTCGGCGCGCGCGGCCGCGCGGCCGCGACCCGCTCCGAATCGGCGGGCATGGGACGCCCCGTGAGCGATCCGCGTTCCGCGACCGCGGCCGCCCTGGAGCGGGCCGGCAAATTCGAACCGCGCACCCTCTTCCCGCTCTTCCTGGACCGGCTGCTCCGCATCGCCGCCCTGCCGCTCAGGGACCCGGCCAACGGCGCCGCCGCGGCCGCCGTCTCCGCGGCCTGGGCCGAGGCGGTACGGCGGGCCGAGGCGGCGGTGGGCACCTATAACCAGGCGCCCGCGCTCGCCCTGGAGCGGCTGTTCGTGGAGCTCGCGGACGGCGCCGCCGGCGCGGGGGGGGAGCCGTTATGAGGACCTTCATCGAGCGGGCGCTCCGTAAGCTCCCCAAGATGACCGAGGAGCAGATCACCGCGCTCCTCCTCTCGTCCGCGGCCGAGAACGAACGGCTCGAATCGGTCCTCGATTCCCTCACCGACGGTCTCCTCGTGAGCGACGCGGACCACAACCTCGTCCTCCTCAACAAGTCGGCGGAACGGCTCCTGCCGCTCGCGCTCCACGAGCAGGGCGAGAAACCGCTCTGGGCGGTGATCAGCGACGACCGGATGGCGGACTTCCTCCATGCGACCCTCGTCGCCGGAGACCGCGTGAGCGACCGGGAGTTCGACGTGGAGGTCAAGGGCGTCCCGCGCCTCCTGGCCGTGAGCGTCCTGCCCCTCGTCAAGGACCGGAAGGTCACCGGCTCGCTCGTGCACGTGGAGGACATCACCGAGAAGCGGGGCAAGGAGGCGCGCCTCCGCCGCGCGGAGAACCTCGCGAGCCTCACCACGCTCGCCGCGGGCGTGGCCCACGAGATCAAGAATCCGCTCGGCTCCATCTCCATCCATATCCAGCTCATCCAGAAAGCGCTCAAGTCGAGCCGGGCGGCCTGTTCGGACGAGGGCCTCGCCTTGAACGCGGCTGCCCCCTTCGACCTGCTGGACAAGTACCTGGGCGTGGTCAACGAGGAGATCGATCGGCTCAACCGCATCGTGGTGGACTTCCTCTTCGCGGTGCGGCCCATGGATATCGAGCTGCGCGAGGGCGACCTCAACGTCCTCGTGCGCGAACTCGTGGATTTCATGCACTTCGAATTGGCCGAGGCGCGCATCGAATGCGTCCTGGAGCTTTCGGAGGAACTGCCCGAACTCCTCTACGACGAGCGCTACATCAAGCAGGCCCTGCTCAACCTGGTCAAGAACGCCACGGCCGCGATGCCGTCCGGGGGCCGCCTCACCATCCGCACGGAGCGCGCCGGCGACGAGGCCCGGCTCACCATCACCGACACGGGCATCGGCATCCCCGAAGAGAACCTGCCGAAGATCTTCGAACCGTACTTCACGACCAAGGAGACCGGCTCCGGCCTCGGCCTGACCCTCGTCTTCAAGATCGTCAAGGAACATCGGGGCGAGATCACCGTGAAGTCCAAGGAAGGCGAGGGGACGAGCTTCGTCATCGTGCTCCCGGTGCCGCAGAAGGAGACGAGGCTCATCGCGTACGGAGGGACGGAAAGGTGAAATTCAAGCTCCTCGTCGTGGACGACGAGAAAAACATCCGCGAGGGCCTGGCCGCGGCCCTGGAACTGGACGGCCACGAGGTGGTGGTCGCCGCGGACGGCGACGAGGGCTGGAAACGGTTCCAAAAGGGCGACGTCGACCTCGTGATCACCGATCTCCGCATGCCGGGGATCTCCGGCGAGGAGCTCCTCAAGCGGATCGGCGCGGAGACGCCCGGCGTGCCGGTGCTCGTGCTCACCGGCCACGGCACCGTGGAGAACGCCGTGGAGGCCATGCGGAACGGCGCCTACGACTTCCTCACCAAGCCCGTCAACCTGGACCGCCTTTCCCTGCTCGTGAAGCGGGCCCTCCAGAACCGCGAGCTCGCCCTCCAGAACCGCCGGCTGGAAGAGGACCTGGAGCGGAAGAAGCAGTTCGATTCCATCATCGGGACGAGCGCCGCCATGCGGCGCGTCTTCGATACCATCCGCCAGGTGGCGCCGACGCGGGCCTCGGTCCTCATCACCGGCGAGTCGGGGGTCGGTAAGGAACTCGTGGCGGACGCCCTCCACGAGCTCTCGCCCCGCAAGGGCAAACCGCTCGTGAAGGTGCACTGCGCGGCCCTCGCGTCCACGCTCCTGGAGAGCGAGCTCTTCGGCCACGAGAAGGGCGCGTTCACGGGCGCCATCGGGAGGAAGCGCGGCCGCTTCGAGCTGGCCCACGAGGGGACGCTCTTCTTGGACGAGATCGGGGAGATCGACCAGAACGTCCAGATCAAGATCCTCCGCGTGCTCCAGGAGAAGAAATTCGAGCGGGTGGGGGGCGAGGAGACGCTCGAGGTGGACGTGCGGGTGGTCTCCGCCACGAACCGCGACCTCAAGGCCGAGATCGAGAAGGGGACCTTCCGCGAGGACCTCTTCTACCGGCTCAACGTGGTGAACCTGCAGGTACCGCCCCTGCGGGAGCGCAAGGACGACATCCCTCTCCTGGCCACGGCCTTCCTCAAGGAATTCTCCGCGGAGAACGGCAAGCGGATCGAGGGGCTCGATCCGCGCTCGCGGGCCGCCCTCTACGCGTACGATTGGCCGGGAAACGTGCGGGAACTCCGGAACTGCATGGAGAGCGCGGTGGTCATGGCCAAGGGTTCGGTCATCGCGCCGGACGACTTGCCTCCGACGGTGCGCGCCTCCTCCGACGCGGGCTGGATCCGCGTCTCCATCGGCACCACCTTGGCCGAGGCCGAAAAGCTCGTCATCCGGGAGACCCTCTCGGCGAACAAGGGCAACAAGAGCCGCACCGCCGAAGTCCTGGATATCGGCAGGAAGACGCTGCACCGCAAGCTGGCAGAGTACGGGGACATGGAGGCCGACGCGGTTTCGGAGGCCGATGCCGGGTCGGATACCGGGGACGGGGACGTCTAAGGAAGGTCGGTCGCGCGCGGTGGGCGCGGAGGCGCCCCCGCTATTCGACCTTGCCCGTCTCCCGCCAGTGCTCGATGCGCTGGTAGGAGGCGTTGATGCGGGCGGACTTTTCGGTCGCCTTCTTCATGTTGCCCGGATGTCCGGCGTGCCGGTCCGGGTGGTGGGTCTTGAGGAGCTTCTTGTAGGCGGCCTTGCAGTCTTCGGCGTTCGCGCCGAAGGGGACGCCGAGTTCGGCGAAGTCGGCCGTAAGGGCCTCGGGCGGCCCGCCCGCGCTTTTCCGCCCTTCGCCCTGCGGCCTGCGGAATCCCGCATCGCCGGATTCCCGGGGGTCCGACCACGCCGAGGAGCGCCCTCCGCCTGAGGTCGGGCCGGCACCGGAAGCCGGCCGGTTCTTACCGGTCTTGAGGAATTCGTCGAGTTCGTCGTAGGCGGCATCCAGATCGGGGTCGCCCGTGAAACCGGTCCCGCGGTCCCGACCGAACAGCCGATCGTCCTCGTCGTCCAAAAAGTTCTTGATGACGTCTCCGAGACGGTCGAAGAAGCGATCCATGGATTCCTCCGCGGAAATAGTAGCGCGTCGCCAGGGGCCGTTGCAAGACGCCGCGGCTGCGGCTACACTGTGCCGCGTAGTCCCCCATTAAGGAGCCAGACATGAAAATAAAGAAGAAAACCTTCGGCGTGCTCGCGACGGGCGAAGAGGTGGACCTCTATACCCTCAAGGCCGGCGAACTCACGCTCGGGCTTTCCACGTTCGGCGGCACGCTCGTTTCCCTCCTCGTGCCTTCCCGTTCCGGCGCCCGCGACGACGTGTTCCTCGGTTTCTCCACGCTCGACCCCTATACGCGCGAGCATCCGTTCTTCGGCGTCACGGTCGGCCGTTTCGCCAACCGCATCGGCGGAGGCCGCTTCGAACTCGGGGGAAAAACCTACGCCCTGCCGAAGAACGACGGCAACAACACCCTCCACGGCGGCAGGCGCGGCTTCGACCGCCGCGTCTGGGACGCCGAGGCCTACGAGGAGAAGGGCGGCGTCTACGTACGGCTCACCTTGGAGAGCACCGACGGCGACGAAGGCTTCCCCGGAAGCCTCCAGGCGACGGTGACCTACGGGCTCACCGGCAACGACGAGCTCGTCGCGGATTACCGCGCCAAGGTGGACGTCCCCTGTCCCGTCAACCTCACCAACCATGCCTACTTCAACCTCAAGGGCGAAGGCCGCGGCGACGTGCTGGACCACGAGCTCCAGCTCCATTGCGCTTCCTTCGTGCCCGTCGGACCGGACCTCATCCCGACCGGCAAGATCGAGCGGGTGGCCGGCGGTCCCTTCGACTTCCGTTCCCGGAAGAGCATCGGGAAGGACCTGGGCGCCACCGGCGGCGGCTACGACCACTGCTTCGTCGTGGACGGCGAGGAAGGCGAACTCCGGCCGTGCGCCGAGGTCTTCGAGCCCTCGTCCGCTCGCACGATGCGGCTCGCCACCACCCAGCCCGGCGTCCAGTTCTACTCGGGCAATTTCCTGAGCGGCGTCGCCGGCAAGCTCGGCTCGGTCTACGGGAAGCATAACGGGTTCTGCTTGGAGACCCAGCACTTCCCCGACGGTCCGAACCGGAAAGAATTTCCCGACTGCGTCTTCGGCCCGGATCGAAAGTACCACGAGCGGTCGGTCTTCTCGTTCGAGTGGTAGGGGGCCAGCCCTCGACGTGACTTGCGATTTTCGTCATCGTCAGTTACATTTATCGGGATGCGGCAGGGTCCGCATCCCGAGGAGGCCCGATGCCCGAGCGAAAGCGGCTCTTCCTCAAGGTGCTGAAAGCGGAGTTGGAGGATTGCCTCGAGGACGTGGAGGATCTGGAGATCTTCTACGAAAGGAAGCATTGCGGCGACGAGATATCGAATTACGTCTATAACGAGAACGAAGCTTTGCTCAAGCGCGAACTCGCGGGGCTCAAGAACGTATTGCAGGCGATCGACGACGTCGCTCTGGAAAAGTACGCCTCCGTGGACGCGCTCGCTACCGATATCGATGCGATGATACAGAAGAAGGTCCTGGAGTTCGAAGATCCTGAGGCCGTCTACGGCATCGCCAAACGGAAACTCTTGAAGGTTTTCCGCTATACGTCAGAAGAGTCAGTTTGAAATTCCCCGGGAGCCGGCGCTTCCGATCAAAACACTAGTCTCGAGAAGAGGAGCATATGGACGTCCAAGTGCAGGAGCTTATCGATAAAATAAAGAAGGACGGCATCGAATCCGCCGCCGTCGATGCCGCGCGCGTCCGGGCCGAAGCCGAAGCCGAGGCGAAGCGCATCGTGGAGGCCGCCAAGAAGGAGGCGGAGACGCTCGCCGCCAAGGCGAAAGCCGACGCGGAGCGGGCCGAGAAGGCCGGCATCGCCGCGGTGGAACAGGCCTCGCGCAACCTCGTGCTCGCCTTCAAGGCCGAGATCGAGCGCCTCCTCGATGCCGTCGTGCGGCGCGAGACCGCCGCCGCCTACGGCCCCGACGCGCTCAAGTCGGCCGTCCCGGACATCGTCAAGGCGTGGACCTCCAAGGGCGAGGATTCCCTCGACCTGCTCCTTCCGGCTTCCTCCCTCGCCGCTCTGGAAGCCTTCTTCAAGGATAAGCTCGCCGCCGAACTCAAGAAGGGCGTCATCCTCAAGTCCGAGCGCGGCCTGGACGCGGGCTTCCGCATCGCCGCCAAGGACGGATCGGCCTACTACGATTTCTCCGCGGCCGCGGTGGCCGAGCTCCTTTCCGCTTACCTCAATCCCCGTCTCGCGGAGACCCTGAAGGCCGCCGTAGTGGGGATGTAAGCGGTGTCTTCCTACTATTACCTCATCGCCCAACTGCCCTCGCTCTCCTACGCGCAGCCGGCTCCGATGACGAGCGAACGGCTCCGCGAGTTGTGCGGGGATCTCATGTCCGTTCAAGACGCGGCGGTCTTGAACCGCTGCGCCCTCGATCCGGAGGCGGCGGAGGCGGGACCTTCGTCCCCCCTCGTCGAGGCGTGGCTCGCGTGGGAACGGGCGCTCCGCTCCGCCCTGGCCAAGGGACGCGGACAGAAACTCAAGCGCGATCCCGCCACGCTCGTCGAGCCGCCCGCCGACGAACTGGACGCGATCGCCGTGGCCAAGGCCGCCCTCTCCATGGACTCGCCCTTGGAGGCCGAGTTTTACCTTGACCGGTCGCGGTGGGAAGCGGTGGAAAAACTGCAGGCGGGCGACTACTTCGACCGCGACACCGTGTACGCCTACATGATCAAACTGCTCCTCCTGGAACGGAAGGCCCTCTTCCGGGTAGAGGAGGGTTTCGCCGAATACAAGGCGATCTACGCTTCCGTTATGGAAGCCGCTTCAACCAGTATCGCATCGGGAGAACCGAAATGACCGAAACGAAAGGAACCGTCGTCGCCGTCAACGGCAACATGGTGGGCGTCCGCTTCGCGGGCGTCGTCTCCATGAACGAAGTCGGCTACGTGCAGGTGGGAGATAAGAAACTCAAGAGCGAAGTCATCCGCATCCGCGGCGACGAATGTCAGCTCCAGGTGTTCGAGCAGACCAAGGGCATCAAGGTCGGCGACCCCGTCGTCTTCGCGGGCGACATGCTCGCCGTGGAACTCGGCCCGGGCCTCCTCGGCCAGGTCTTCGACGGCCTGCAGAATCCGCTGCCCAAGCTCGCCGAAGAGGCGGGCTACTTCCTGGAGCGCGGCGTCTACCTGGACGCCCTGCCGCTCGATTCCGCGTGGCCCTTCACGCCGACGGCCAAGGTCGGCGATACGGTGGAGCGCGGCGACGCGCTCGGCACGGTGCCCGAGGGCGCCTTCACGCACCGCATCATGGTGCCCTTCGACCGGTACGGTACGTACACCGTCGCTTCCATCAAAGCCGCGGGTAGCTACCACGTGCACGACGCGATCGCCGAACTGGACGACGGGAAGGGTAACCGCATCCCGGTGACCATGTCCTTCCGGTGGCCGGTCAAGCGCGCGGTGGATTGCTACGCGGAGCGGCTCAAGCCGGTGGACCCCATGGTCACCCGCGTGCGCCTCATCGACACGTTCTTCCCCGTCGCGCGGGGAGGCACCTACTGCATCCCCGGCCCGTTCGGCGCGGGCAAGACGGTCCTCCAGCAGATCACGAGCCGCCACGCGGACGTGGATATCGTCATCGTGGCCGCCTGCGGCGAGCGCGCGGGCGAAGTCGTGGAGACCCTCAAGGAGTTCCCCGAACTCCTGGACCCCAAGACGGGGCGCTCCCTCATGGAGCGGACCATCATCATCTGCAACACGTCCTCCATGCCGGTCGCCGCGCGCGAGGCTTCGGTCTACACGGCCGTGACCCTGGCCGAGTACTACCGGCAGATGGGCCTCCACGTCCTCCTGCTCGCGGATTCCACGAGCCGCTGGGCCCAGGCCATGCGCGAGATGTCCGGACGCCTGGAAGAGATCCCCGGCGAGGAAGCCTTCCCCGCCTACCTGGAGTCGGTCATCGCGAGCTTCTACGAGCGGGCGGGCATCGTCCGGCTCCGGGACGGCGGCCTCGGCTCGGTCACCATCGGCGGCACGGTGAGCCCGGCCGGCGGTAACTTCGAGGAACCGGTCACCCAGGCGACCCTCAAGGTCGTCGGCGCCTTCCACGGCCTCTCCCGCGAGCGGTCCGACGCCCGTAAGTACCCGGCCATCCACCCGCTGGATTCGTGGTCCAAGTACGCGGGCATCATCGACGCCTCCAAGGTCCGCTACGCCCACGGCTTCATGGCCCGCGGCGCCGAGGTGGAGCAGATGATGAAGGTCGTCGGCGAAGAAGGCACGAGCCTGGACGACTACGTGATCTACCTCAAGGGCAACTTCCTCGATTCCGTGTACTTCCAGCAGAACTCCTTCGACGCGGTCGACGCGGCGGTGAGCCCCGAGCGCCAGAAGCACGTCTTCGCCCTGATCCTCGGCCTCCTCGCGGCCCGGCTCTCCTTCAAGGACAAGGAAGAGGCCCGGGCGTGGTTCAACCGGCTGCGGCAGCGGTTCCTGGACTACAACGGCAGCGAGTGGAAGAGCGACCGGTTCACGCTTCTTGAAAGAGAGATCGGGGCGACCGTCGCGGAGAAGTCCTCCGCCGTCGATCCCGCAGCAGCGAAAATCCTCGCGTAGGACGGGAAGAACGCCATGAAGAAGGTTTACAGCAAGATCGAATCCATCACGGGCAGCGTCATCACCGTCCGTGCCGAGGACGTCCGCTACGGCGACCTCGCGGAAATAGACACGAAGTTCGGCACCTCCCTCGCGGAGGTCAACCGGCTCCAGAACGACCTCGTCTCCTTGCAGGTCTTCGCGGGCGGCCGCGGCGTCTCCACGGGAGACGAGGTCCGCTTCCTCGGCCACCCCATGATGGTCCCCTTCTCGGAGAACCTCCTGGGGCGCGTGTTCACCGGTTCCGGCGCCGCGCGCGACAAGGGCCCGGCCCTGCGCGACGAGGCCATCGCCATCGGCGGTCCGTCGGTCAATCCGTCCAAGCGCATCATCCCCCGCCGCATGATCCGCACCGGCATCCCGATGATCGACCTCTTCAACACCCTCGTGGTGTCGCAGAAGCTCCCGATCTTCTCGGTCTCCGGCGAGCCGTACAACGAGCTCCTCGCGCGGATCGCGATGCAGGCAGAGGTCGACGTCATCGTCCTCGGCGGCATGGGCCTCAAGTACGACGATTACCTCTACTTCAAGGAGACCCTGGAGGAGGGCGGCGCCCTCTCCCGCACGGTCATGTTCGTGCACACGGCCTCAGACCCCGTCGTCGAATGCCTCATGGTGCCCGACATCTCCCTCGCGGTCGCGGAGAAGTTCGCCCTCCAGGGCAAGGACGTGCTGGTGCTGCTCACCGACATGACCAACTTCGCCGACGCCATGAAGGAGATCGCGATCACCCAGGAGCAGGTGCCCAGCAACCGCGGTTATCCCGGCGACCTCTACTCCCAGCTCGCCGCCCGTTACGAGAAGGCGGTCGACTTCGACACGGCCGGTTCCATCACCATCCTCGGCGTCACCACGATGCCGGGCGACGACGTGACCCACCCGGTGCCGGACAACACGGGCTACATCACCGAGGGCCAGTACTACCTCAAGAACGGCCGCATCGAGCCCTTCGGCTCCCTGTCGCGCCTCAAGCAGCAGGTCAACGGCAAGACGCGGGCCGACCACCGCGCCCTCATGGACGGCATGATCAAGCTCTACGCCGCCTACAAGGACACCCTGGAGAAGAAGGCGATGGGCTTCATGATGTCCGACTGGGACGCGAAGCTCCTCAAGTACGGAGAGCTGTTCGAGAAGGAGATGATGGACCTTTCCGTCAACATCCCGCTCGAGCGCGCCCTGGACCTCGGCTGGGAGATCCTCTCGTCCTGCTTCGACAAGGAAGAGACGGGGCTCAGGACCGAGCTCATAGAGAAGTTCTGGCCGAAGAAGGCTTAACCATCCATGGCCAAGATCAAGCTGACCAAGAACGAGCTCAAGAAGCAGAAGGACGAGCTGAAGATGTTCCAGCGCTACCTTCCGACCTTGATGCTCAAGAAGCAGCAGCTCCAGACGGAGATCCGGGCCATCGAGGTCCGCATCCGCGAGCTGCGGGCAGAGAAGGATAGGATCGACGAGGCCTTCAAGGCCTGGATCGCCGTCTTCGGCGAGAAGGGAGTCTTCGTTCCCGGCCTGCTCCGCGTTACGGAACTCCGGACCTCGGTCGGCAATATCGCCGGCGTGGAGATCCCCGTGTTCGCGGGGGCCGATTTCGCCGTGGAAGCGTACGACCTGGAGCGCACCCCGCTCTGGCTGGACCTCGCGGTGGAACGGTTGCGGCAGGTTCTCCTCCTGGATCTTGAAGCGGACACCTTGGAGGAACAGCGCCGGCGGCTCGACAAGGAGCTGCGCACCACCACCCAGCGCGTCAACCTCTTCGAGAAGGTGAAGATCCCCGAGGCCAAGGGCAACATCAAGAAGATCCGCGTCTACCTGGGCGACCAGCAGACCGCGGCCGTCGTGCGCGGCAAGATAGCCAAGCGCGGCATGGAGAGGGTCGCCGAATGATAGTACCGATGAAGAAGGTCACGCTCATCGTCCTGGACCGTGAGCGGAAGGCCGCCCTCGTCGAACTCCGGAAGGTCGGGGTGCTCCACCCCGTCGTCGGCCTCGTGCAGGGAGGCGACCTCGCCGCCCTCACGGAGCGGAAGGCGAAGGCGGATGCCATCCTCAACGTCCTCCGGGACATCGCCTCCACCGAGGGCATGAAAGCCGCGGGTAAGAAAGCCGCGGGCAAGAAAGCCGAAACGCAAGGCGCGGCGAGCCGCGCAGCGGTCGACGCCGCGGCCCTCATGGAGAAGGTCGGCGGCCTCCTCGCCGAACGGCGGACCGCCGAGGAAGCGATCGCGCGGCTACGCGCCGAACTCGCCCGCTTGGAGGGCTGGGGCCCCCTGGACCCCGCGTGGTTCGCCGACCTGGCAGCCGCGGGCGTGGACGTCGTCCCGTACGAGATCCCCGCCAGGGTCCACGCGAGCCTGGACGACTCGGTGCGCGTGCTCGTGGTGTCGCGGACCAAGACCATGGTCCGCGGCCTCGTCTTCCGCGAAGACGGCCGCGTGCCGGCCGCGCTCGGCGACGCGGCGACCCCGCTGCTCCTCGGCGACCGGTCCACGTTCGACCTGGAACGCGGCCTGCGGGAACACGAGGGCCGAGTGGCCGAAATCGGGGGGGAACTCGCGGAAGCCGCCGCCCACCTGGGCGAATGCGAACGGCACGCGGCGATGATCGCGGCCGAGTGCGAATTCGAGCGGCTCCGCGCGGGCATGGAACTGCTCACCGACGAGTCGGAAGGGCACGCGCTCGCGCACCTGACCGGGTTCGTCCCCGAGGACGACGTAGGTCGCGTTCTCGCGGCGGCGAAGGCCCACGGGTGGGCCGTACTGGCCGACGATCCGGCCGACGACGACGCGGTGCCGACGAAGGTGAAGAATTCGCCGCTCGTCCGCCTCGTCGATCCGATCCTGAGCTTCCTGGGCACCGTGCCGAGCTATCGGGAATACGACATCTCCGCCTGGTTCCTCCTGTTCTTCTGCTTCTTCTTCGCCATGATCTTCGGCGACGGCGGATACGGGTCCATACTCCTGGTCTCCGGCGTGATCCTGGCGGTCAAGGCGAAGCGCGCGGGCAAGCCCGTGCCGGATACGGTGCGGCTTCTCTTGCTCCTCGCGGGCTTCACGATCTTCTGGGGCACCATGACCCTGAGCTGGTTCGGTATCGATCCGGCCAAGCTCCCCTCGTTCCTGAAGGCCGTCGACCTCTATTGGATTTCCAACGAGAATCCCGATTCGGGTGAGAACGTGAAGACGCTCTGCTTCTATCTCGGAACGATCCAGCTCGTGATCGCGCATCTCAAGAACATCAGGAGGGATATCGGATCGCTCAAATTCCTGGCGCAAATCGGACAGCTGGCCATGGTGGTCGGCATGCTGAGCCTAGCCCTGAATCTGGTCATCAACGCCGGCAAATTCCCGATTCCGTCGTATGCCCCGATTTTCATCGCGGTGGGGTTCGTCCTCAACTTCCTCTTCGCGAACTGGGAATCAGGGATCGGGTTCTTCAGGGGGTTGGCGAAGAGCATCCTGGGAAGCCTGGCCAACATCGTGTCGGTCTTCCTCGGCGTCGTGAACGTGTTCGCGGACATCGTCTCGTACATCCGGCTCTGGGCGGTCGGGCTCGCGGGGCTCGCGATCAGCCAGACCATCAACAACATGGTCGGGCCGATGCTCGGCAAGTTCTCCCTCTTCCTGATCGGCGCGTTCATACTGGTGGCGGGCCACGGCGTCAACATCCTGCTCAGCGTGCTGTCCGTAATCGTGCACGGCGTACGACTCAATATGCTTGAATTCTCCGGCCATCTCGGTATGGAGTGGTCCGGATTCTCCTACGATCCGTTCAAGGAACGGGTTACGACGAATGAAACTTCCTCAAAGGAGCAGTCATGAATTTCGGAATGATAGGCGTAGCGTTCGTCCTCGGTCTTTCGGCCATCGGATCCTCCATCGGCGCCGGCATCGCCGGCCAGGCGGCCATCGGCGCGTGGAAGCGCAATTTCGTGCAGAATAAGCCGGCTTCCTTCCTCCTCGTCGCGTACGCCGGCGCGCCGCTCACCCAGACCATCTACGGTTTCATCCTCATGAGCCGCATGCTTCAGTCCACCAAGGATCCCTTCCTCCTTCTCGGCATCGGGTTCGCGAGCGGGCTCGGCATGGGCATGTCCGCCATCGCCCAGGGTAAGGCTTCCGCCTCCAGCTGCGACGCCTTCGGCGAGACCGGAAAGGGCTTCGGCCTCTACATCACGGTCGTCGGCCTCTGCGAGACCGTCGCGCTCTTCGTGATGGCGTTCACGTTCGGCGCGCTCTAGAAAGCGACTATGAGCGATCGTAGACAGACCTCCCGCGTCGTGAGAATCGGCGGATTCGATCACGTCGAGTCCGTCCTCGTCGGAGGCGCGTACCCGGTCGCCGTACAGACCATGTGGAAGGACCGGCTCGTCCGGTCCGACCTG
Organism: Spirochaetota bacterium; assembly: GCA_023406985.1. GTDB lineage: Bacteria > Spirochaetota > Spirochaetia > Treponematales > Breznakiellaceae > JAEXTK01. The sequence goes on from JAEXTK010000072.1 coordinate 12,555, forward strand.
GAAGGATCGGCGGGGGAGGCCGTCGTCGGCCGCGTGGCGAAGCTGCGCGCCCTCGGCTGCGCCATCCTCCGCTTCGCGGTTCCCGATCTCGCCGCGGCCGAAGTCCTCGGCGAGCTCGCATCCCGCGTGTCCCTGCCCCTCGTGGCGGATATCCATTTCGATCACGAGATAGCCCTCCGCTGCCTCGATTTTCCCATCGCCAAGATCCGGATCAATCCGGGCAACATCGGCTCCCGCGCCAAGGTGGAGGCCGTCGTCGCCAAGGCCGCCGCCAAGGGCGTGCCCATACGCATCGGCGTCAACGCGGGGAGCCTCCCGCAGGACCTCAGGCGCGGCGTGGAGTCGGGAACGGCGACCAGGGCGGAGGCCCACGTCGCCCCCCCCCACCCGGG
>JAEXTK010000241.1 GCA_023406985.1 Spirochaetota bacterium
CCTGCGGCCGGCCGCGCCCCGCGCGGGGCGCGGGGTGCTTCAGGAGGACGGCGGAGTCTCGTTCCTCGTTCGATTCGTGGGCAAGGAACGGTCTTCCCAAGGCGAAGTGCATCTCGTCCGATCGGGCGCTTCGTGGCTCGTGGACGAGATCATCTTGGATGACCCGGTAGCGGATTACGGGTCGGACGGGGCCCCGCGCTTCGATCCTTTCACGTACACGCGCTTCCTCTAGGAGTAGGCCATGGCAACGCCCATCAAGCGTATCGAGAAGGATTTCTTGCTGAAGGTGCTCTTCGATGAGCAGATCCCCATCATGCTCCACTTCGGGCGGTCGGAATACGTCTTGACGGTCGCCCAGGCCCCGAAGCTCGATATCCGTTTCAAGCCGAACGTCGCCGTAGGCGGCCTCCACGCGGGCGGCCGGCTCGACCTCATGTTCGACTACCGCGGGCAGACCATCACCTTCTCGGTCACGGCCGAGGACATCAAGGACGGCATCATCGTCGCCGAGGCCCCCGAGTTCCTTTACAAGAACCTGAGCCGGTCGTACTCGCGCGTCTTGTCCCCCGCCGATCTGCGGGTCTCGTTCTCCTTCCACGGCGACCGCTATACGCTCGCGTTTCCGAAGCTCCAGGATTTCGAGCCCTTGGAGGAGCCCGGGTACTCGGAACATTTCGATCCCCGGGACATCAAGGAGCTCATCAATCAGCTTTCCTCGTGGGCCCGCGACGCGGCGAACGGCCACAAACTCGTGATGTTCAAGGACGCGAAACCGTCTTCGCTGGAGGAACGCCTCATCGCGGAAACGGGCAAGGTGCTGTTCCTTCCGTCCACCCAGACCGATCTCCCGCAGGTGGACCCCTTCCCGAAGGCGCGCATCATCACCGAGGACCTCTTCAAGCGCTTCCAGGAGAATTCGGGCACGGACCGCCTCGCGATCGATCAAACGATCGTCCGCTTCCTCAAGGCCAAACGGGACGCTTCCATCTATTCGGAGGCCTGGGTCCCCATCCTCTTCCAGGAATACGTCATCGGCTACATCCGGGTCTGGATCGACACCCCCGGAAAACCGCCCTTCGACTATTCGATCATCGATACTCTCACCCAATTCGCCAAAGTCCTCGCGTTCTCGCTCAAGGAGCAGGGCTACTTCAAGGCGGGGCAGGTCAAGAAAGAGGTTTTCCAGGGCAAGGTGGTCGACGTGAGCGCTTCGGGCTTGCTGTTCGCGTATCCGCATTCCCCGTTGGCGGAGGCCCTGTTGCCCGATTCGGACCTGGACGTCCAACTCGCGACCCCGCGTCGAACCCTCAACGTGCGGGCACGGATCGTGCGGCGCTACAAGGATAGCCGGCTCCACTATTTCGGCTGCCGCTATTCCGTGATCGCGCCGGAGGACCTCCGGTTCCTCTTCGAGCATATCTACGGGAAACCCTTCACCGATGCGGACACCTCGGCGATCGTCGGCAAGATGTAAGGCCTACGCGGGGGCTCGCGGTAGGAGGCGTTCGCGGGAGGGCGGACGTTCGCGGTCGGACCCCGAAGGCCCGGCTCCGCGGATAAAAAAAGCGGCGGAAAGATCCGCCGCTCCGTTTCCTTATTCTTCTATCGATATGCCGTGGCGCCGCCGCGGGAAGTTCTTCTTCATCGCGACGCCGTTCTTCTTCTCGTTGTAGATGAACCCCTCGTTCCAGTACTCCAGGGCGGCGAAGAGGGCGTTACCGCCGTCGTAGTCGTCGCTGCGCTCCGTCCTGAACGAGACGAAATCGCCGAGCTCGTCGAAGCGCTGCTCGTGCAGGCATTCCAGGCGCTTCCGGTTGAACTCGTTCCACTTCTCCAGATCCTTAAAGCCCTCGCCCTCGTCTTCCACGATGAGGCGCGCCTCATGGGGATTGAAGGAATACCAGACCTTGACCTTCTTTTCCAAGTCGCTCTTGTTGCCGTGCTTGACGGCGTTCTTGATGATCTCGGAAATCTGTTGCTCGAGGAGGTTGAGCTCCTTGATCTCCGGCGGGGCCGATTGCACGATAAGCAGGGTGAAATAGCGGATCTGGCGGAAATCCGAGGGGAATTCCTTGTAGAGCATGTTGGTCTTATCGAAAAGCTTGGACGAACCGTCGACCTTGATCTCTTTGATTTCTTCCATGAATTACCTCGTTAGGATTCCATCTGCTTGACCGCGTCTTCGATGGTGGCGCTGATCGGGAAGTAGCCCATAAGTTTGGTAAGCTCGATGACCTTTTTGACGGAGCCGTGGATATTCGTGATCGTCAGTTTGAGATTCATCTTCTTGATCGTCGAGCAGATGTAGATGAGGGCGCCGATGCCCGACGAGTCGATATAATCGACGCTCTGCAGGTTGATGATGAACCGCTCGACTTTCTTCTCGAGCATCTTCATGACGAGCTCTTTGAGCTTGTATGAGTTGTAAAGGTCCATCTCGCCGTTGACGTCGATGATGTACGTTTCTCCGTTCTTCCGGATTTTCAGTTCCATAAGTACTAACGCTCCTCGGTCTACAATTTCGCCTTCATGGCTAGGAGGGTCTGATCGTCGTGCTGGCGGGTGATCCCTCCGAATGCGTGTACATCAGAGTTGATTTTGGCAGCTATGTCCTTGGGAGACAATTCGTGGAACTTGTGGAGCATGGTCGTAAGGCTCTTCACGCCGTACTGCTTGCCCGCCTGATTGATGGCCTCCACGACTCCGTCGGTATAGAGCAGGATCACGTCCCCGTTCCCCAGCTTGAAATGGGTGGATGCGTACTCGGTGTTCTTTTCCACGCCGATCGGCACGCTCTGCATCTCGATCGCGTCCACGAGGCCCGTGGATTCTCGCCATACGAGGGGGTTCCGGTGACCCGCGTTCGCGAATTCGCAGTCTCCGGTCAATGGATTGTAAATCAGAATTTGCAGGGTGGCAAAGTGGTCGATATCGATTTTGCCGGTGATCCCGCGATTGACCCAGTTCAGGATGGTGGAAGCGTCCTTGTCGGTGTTGGTGACGAGGTGGAGGATGGCGCGGATCATCACCATGATGAGGCTCGCGCTGATGCCTTTGCCCGCCACGTCGCCCATCACGAGGTACACGCGGTCCTTGCGGGCGACGATGACGTCGTAGTAGTCGCCGCAGACGCCGCGGGCGGGGGAGGAGAAGCTGCCGAACGAGGCATGGGGGAGGTCGGCGATCCGTTTCGGTTGCAAGGCCTTCTGGATATCGGCCGAGATGGAGGCGGCGGTATCGATGTCCGATTTCTCCGTCACTTCCTGGAAGGAGAACACGTTGTTGATGACGAGGGAGGCGAAGCTCGCCAGGAGCACGGCGCGGTCGAAGTCCGCGTCCGCGAAGGGAGCGGCGGTGCGCTTCCGCGCCACCACGCCGACGCCGATCACGCGGTCCTCGATGAGGAAGGGGACGGCGATCACGCTGCCGACGGGCTCGGAGGCGTGGATGAAAATGCGCGGATCGGCCGACGCGTCCTCTATGAGGGCCGCCTTGCCCGTCTGCGCGGTCTCGCCGATGAAGCCTTCGCCGACCTTGACCTTGAGCTCGCGCAGCCATTCGATGCGCCCTTCGCGGGTGCGGGGCACCTCGTCGGGCACGCGGGAGATGGGCGGGAAATCGCCGTATACGGCGTAGGTCCCCACCACGTCCTCGAAATCGTCGATCATGAGCACGAGCGAACCGGACGCCTTCGTCTCTTCGGCGAGGGTCTGCGCCACGTAGTCCATGAGCTTGTCGAGATCGGCTCCGGCCCGCAGGGAGTCGGACGCGTGGAGCACGAAGCCGTAGAGGGTGTCGATGTTATCCGAGAGCGCGTCGCGGTCTACGACCAAGCTCCGCTCCAGGGCTTTTCCGTAATCGAGTATGACCGCGAGGTACATCACGTAGGCAGCGGGAACGACGATGCGGTTCAGGACGATGGCAGCGCCGGGAAAGAAGAGGTCAAAGGCGGGAGGGAGGAGGAGGGCTCCGACGAGCCACGCTTTTCCGCCTCCCGACAAGGACGCTTCGTGCTCTTCTCCCGAAGGGATCGCCAGGACGATGAGCGCGGCCACGGCCGTAGCGGCGGGAGCCAAGCGGAGCATGAAGGGAGCGGCCGTGCCGAGGGCCGCGATCGCGAGCGGTATGAGGGCGACGATCGCGACCACGGCGCTCGCGACCCCGAAGGACCGGCGCCGGGTTTTCCAGTTGATCGCTCCGAGCGCGAACAGGGGAACCAGGGCGGAGGCGAGGGCCGCGGCGAATCCCGCGGGCGCGTATTCGCCGACGATATCCCGCAGCGCGAGAAAAGCGAGCGCCCCGTAGGTCCAGGGCGCTACGCCGAGGGCGTCGTTTTTCGCGAGCACGCCGACGCTGAGCGCTACGGCGGCCTCGAGGAAAAGCTTAATGATAAGGGGGGTTGCCAAGAACCCTTGCATGAATTCCGCGAGCATCATCCGATTTCCAACCCGACGAGTGGATTCTGCGCTGTATCGAGGTGCGCCCGCGACGGCCGCGCCGCCGTAAGGCCGTGGAAAAGCGTTCCCGCGATCCCTGTTTCGAAGTGTACCATCGAAGAAAACCACCGTCAAGCGAATGGGCGGAGCGGGACGGACCGGCTGCGAACGGCGCCGACCGCCCGCAAACGAAGATCAGCGGCGCTACCTTCTAGCGCTCCAGCTTTCGGTACACGTAGCGGTGCGGGCGGAGCGCTTCGCGCTCCGATCC
>JAEXTK010000005.1 GCA_023406985.1 Spirochaetota bacterium
ATGGATGCCGCGGCTCCCCCTCGCTACAGCCTCCTCGCGAACAAAAGGACGCCTTGCGGCGTCCTTTTGTTCGTTGCGGGGGCTTCCGCTACCCCCACTGCTGGTACTGGGGCTACTTTCACCGCCCCTGCGGGCCCTATCCGACGATCACTGCGCGCGTCACGCTTTTACGGCCGAGGCTGCGGTCAGGTGTATTCGCGGCGGCAGTGGAAGCAGTACCTATCGGTAATCAGGGAATGGGAACCGCAGTCGGGGCAGGTCTTGCCGGCGGTGGCGCCGCAGGAAGGACAGTAGAGGCTCCCCGGGGCGAGCTTCTCGCCGCAGGAACGGCAGAGGCCCTTGCGGAGGCGGGCTCTCGCGACCCGCTCGGGGGTATAGAATTTCTGCTGGGTAACGAAGATGCAAAAGATGAAGACCGCGGCGCCGATGACGCCCGCGAAAACCTCCGGCAGGCAATCGAAGACGAAGAAAGCGATGGTGGAGATGAGTAGGATGGTCCCGAACCAGAGGAAGGAGATATTCAGGGTCTTGAGGAAGCGGTTCGTGGCAAGGCTGTTCCTGACGGCCCAGAAGAGAGAGGCCGCGGCGATTAGGCCGGCGGTACCGTACAGGATGAGGCGCCGGTACACGAACTCGTTTTGCCTCACCCAGTCAGCGAACCACACGTCAGCCATCAGGTGGTTGAACTCCCAGGTGGAAAAGAGCAGGCAGCCGATGAAACCGAAGGAGCAGATCCGCTCCAAGACGTTGTGGTGTCCTTCTTCGTTGACTTCGCTTTCCATGGGGCCTCCCGCCGGGAAGTATAGCGCGGAACCCGAGGCGCGCCCCGCCGCGGCCCGCTCCCGCGGGGAGACGGCGATCAGCGCCCCGGAGGGAAGGACGCCTTCACCGACTCCACCCACGCTTCGTCCATTTTCCGCAGCCGGTTCTTCTTGAGGTTCTCCCGGACTATCCAGCGGACGTGCGCGTTCGCGGTCGCGCGGTAGGACTCGAGGAGGCGCTTGCCCTCCACCGGCTGCGCGGCGATCGCGACGCTCAAGCCGTAGCCGAGGGCTTGGCGGAGGACCTTTTCGGGCTCGGCGAGCTGGTCAGCGGCCGCGAAGCCGTCGGTCAGCTCGCGGAGGATCTCCAGGACGGCGCGGTTCGTATCCGGGCTCTTGAGCAGCTTGGGCTCGCAGAGGGCGGCGACGACGGCCCGGCGTTCCAGGGCTCCCCCCTCGACCCAGGGCCGGAGGCCCTCCACGACTTCCCCGACGCGGCCCTCGGCGATCTCCTGGAGCGCTATGGCCACGGCTTCCCGGATCCGCCAGCTCGCGTGGGACGCGTAGGGGCGGAGGAACGCCAAGGTTCCCTCGAGGTCGCCGCGGTGTAGCGCCGCATGACCCACTATCCCGCACATCCCGGCGAATTCCTCCGGGCCGTTCGCCGTATCCTCCCGGATGAGGGCGAGGCAGGCGCGGACCACCGCGTCATCGGGCGCCGCCGCAAACGCGTGCAGGAGCTCCAAGTTTCCGCGCGGGCCGGGGAGTCCGGAGTTGGCCAGCAGGTAGTCCAGGGTGAACATCGCGAGCGCTCCTCCGACCGCGTCCGGTCCGTTAACGTAGTACGCGTTCGCGCTACCGCGACCGCTTCATTCGGCGAGGGATTCTATCTTGGCTATGGCCGCGCCGAGGTCGTAGGTCGTACCGTTGACGGTGATATCGCCGCTGCCGCCCGTGGCTGCCCCGGTCATCGCGTCCACGGAGATCACGGCGCCGTCGCAAGATATCTCGTACATGACCCCCTCGAACGGGCCCCCCGAAAGGCTGCCCGCCATGGAAAAGCGCAGTATCCCTCCCGAATACGACAACGCCGCGAGGGCTATGCTGCCGCTGACGGTAGCGCCGGGCTGCGGGCTAAAGGCGCTCGCGGTGACGGTGTACGTGTGGCCCACCATGTCGGCCGGGGCGGGAGGATCCGGGGTGACGGTGATGCCGGGCTCCGGTTCCTCGCTCATGGCCTGGAAGACCGTGCCGAAGATCCCCTCCAGGACCTCCGCCTCGGCGTCGCTCGGTTCCTTGTCCTCTTCCTCCTGCGCGCAACTCGTGAAGGAGAAGCCCAGCAGAAGAACAGCGAGGATGTAAACCGCAATTTTCTCCATCTCAGCCTCCTTTCGAAAAAAGTATATCGATATAATTTTGGTATAAAGACGAACGTTTTTCAAACCGGCGAAGCGCCGGCTCCTCGGCTATCGGTAGAAACAGAGGCCTTCCTTCATTTCCGCCATTTTTCCTCGGTCTCGGCGTCGAGCTTCTTGCGCGCCTCCAGCTCGGCGGCGCGTTCCCGCTCGTAGCGCCAGATCCGCCCGCGGTCGTTGGCGTTCCACGACGAAAAAGATTCGATGATGTGGCGGTACCGTTTGGTGCGATCCTCGATGACCTTGGTCTTGACCGCCGCGTCGTAGGCCCACACCGAGTCGGGATACTCGTGGACCACGATGCTGAAATAGTAGTATGCCCGCGGGAAGAGCTTCACGAGGTCCATGACCTTCTGTCGGATAAGCTCCTGGTCCTCGTCCTTGCCGGCGATCTTGGTGTTGAGCATCCGCTGCGTCTCGTTCCAGCTCGAGGGATGGATCATCATGAAGTATTTCATCCCCGTTCGATAGAAAACGTACGCCGGATCGGCGTGGACCGCGAGGCCCTCCTGATCAGCCGCCGCCTGCGGCGCCGACGGCGCCTCCGCCGTCCGAGGGACCTCGATTTCTTCGGATCGAGCGGAGCCGAGCAAGCGCTTGTAGGCCATGCTCACGGCGATGAACTGGAGGTGGCGCTGGAACGGGTCCCCGCTCCCTGAGAGGTCGGGGTGGAGTTCCTTCATCTTCTTCCGGTACGCGCTCTTGATGGCCGCGCGGTCCTCCGTCGCCTCGATCCCCAGGACCCGGAAATCGCTGATCATCGGTGCCGGCTATCGGGCGGCCCGGCGCTTGACGGCCGCGACGAGGCGCTTGTTGAACCAGGCGTAGCTCGGCGGCGGGCCGAAGCCGAGTTCCTTGCCGTCCAGGTAGATGGCGTCCGAGATGCCCCATTCGTTCCGGTTCGTCCTGTCTTCGGTATCGATCTCCATCAAGTTCACGTTGCCGGCGTGGGCAGCCGCGGCCCGCTTCATCCGTTCCACCGCGAGATTGCGGGCCGGACACCAACCATCGCGGAAGCAGGTCACGGTCACCGCGTCTTCCCGCGGCTCGGGTCGCTTTTTCGCCCTGAGGAGGGCGGGCGCGGCCGCGTCCTGCGTGAAGGGCTTCCACACCAGCTCGACCATGCCCTCCTTATCCGCCCTGCGGTACCCGTGTTTCTTGAACCAGCGGGAGCGCATGAAGAACGGGAGGGTGATGCCCCAGGCCGCGAGCCCCTTGGCGCCCCGCGCCTTCGCGTCGGCCTCCGCGGCTTCCAGGAGGGCCGTGCCGATGCCCCGCTTCCGGTGGTCGCCGACGCCCTGCTTGTACGCGTGGACCCAGATGCAATACACGTAGTACAGGTCCCGGCCGACGGCGGGCGCGGCCTCGATGGGGGCGTACTGGATCATGCCGACGATCCTCTCCGCTTCGTCCCGCGCGAGCTTGACGCGGAGTCCTTCGCCCTTCTTCCGCGCGAGCCAGCGCCGCTTGTAGTCCCCCGCCTCCCGCATCTCCTCGGACCAATCTTCGAGGCAGTTGCAGTAGGTGCCTTCGTATTCGTCAGAAAGATCGATGATATCCACGGCGGACCTCCCGACGTACGGTAAGCCTAGACCCGGAATCGCCGCGATGCAAGCGAGGAAGCCGGCCGCGGATTTTTCCGGATCGCTTGACTTTTTTTTGCAACGTATATACTACTATTTCAATAATAATGGTATCCATTAGACAAGGAGCGCCGGGTGGAAGACCTATCGATCTGGATTTCCGTAGGCTTCGAGGTTCTCGTGAACGCGTTGACCCTCGGCAATATCTACGCCCTGATCGCGGCGGGCGTGGCCCTCGTGTTCGGCGTGGCCCTGCTCATCAACTTCGCCCACGGATCCGTCTACATGATGGGAGCCTACGCGGGCTGGTTCCTCGTGAAGGTCGGCCTGCCGCTCTCCGCGGCCCTTCCCGCGGCGATGGTCTTCTCCGCCCTCCTCGGTATCCTCATAGAGCGGGTCGCCGTCCGGCCCTTCGAAAAGTCGGCCCGCATCGCGCCCCTCCTCGCGACGGTCGGCGTCTCCCTGATCCTGGACCAGGTCGCCCAACTCGCCTACGGTCCGTTCACCCAAGCCTTCGCCCACCCGATCCAGGACGTATGGTTCACCTGGTCCGTCGTCTCCGTCGGCGCCCTCGACCTCGTCATCGGCGCGGTCTCGCTCGTCTCGGGGGCGATCCTCTTCCTCTTCCTCAAACGCTCCAAGCTCGGGCGGGCCATCCGGGCGACGGCCCAGGACGCCGACGCGGCCCGCCAAGTCGGCGTCGACGTGGAGGAGGTGAACCGGATCGCCTTCGCCGTCGCGGGAGCCCTCGCGGGCCTCGGCGGCGTCCTCGTGGGCCTCTATTATAACGCGGTCTATCCGGCCATGGGAACGCTCGCGGGACTGAAAGGCTTCACGGCCGCCGTGCTCGGCGGCGTGGGCAGCATCCCCGGAGCCATCGCCGGCGGCTACCTCCTGGGACTCATCGAGAGCCTCGGCGTCACCTTTTTCGGCGGCAACTACCGCAACCTCTTCTCCTTCGCCATCCTCGTGCTCGTGCTGCTCTTCAAGCCGAACGGCATCTTCCGCCGCGGCTCAACCCTTCCCAAGGAACCCATGACGGGCACCTTCATCCCGCACGGCGCGGCCGTCGCCTTCCCGCGGTGGCTGCCGCCGGTTCTCCTGGCCGCTGCCGCCGCCCTCCCGCTCCTCGCCCCCGATCCCTATCTCCTCCAGGTGCTCGGCAACGCCTGGATACTCTCCATCGCGGTGGCGGGACTCACGATCGTGACGGGCAACATCGGGCAAAGCTCCCTCGGCAACGCCTCGCTCATGGCGATCGGGGCCTACGCCTCGGCCCTCCTGACGATGGCGGCCGGCCTGCCGTTTTGGGCGGCCCTGCTCTTGGGAGCGCTCATCGCCGCCGTATTGGGCACCGCCCTCCTCTATCCGACCTTCAGGCTTTCAGGCCCCTACTTCGCGATCGCGACCATCGCCATCGCCGAGGTCGTCTCCCAGACCATCCTCAATTGGGACGGCCTCACCCGCGGAGCCCTCGGCCTCAGCAACATCCCGCCGCCGTCCTTCGGCGGTTTCCAGGTGGTGACGCCGCGGAGCTCCTACTACCTCTCCCTCGCCATCCTCACGGCGGTCATCTTCATCCTCCGCCGCATCCAGACCTCCTTCATCGGCCGCCGATTCCGCGCGATCCGGGACGACCAGACGGCGGCGCGGTCCTTCGGCATACGGCCCGCGCGCTACAAGGCCGTCGCCTTCGCCCTCTCGGGTTTCGCCGCGGGCCTCGCGGGGGCGTTGACCGCCCACCAGTATTCCTACGTCAACCACGAGACCTTCAACGCCGCTACGTCCACGCTCCTCTTGACCATGGTCATCGTCGGCGGCCTCGGCAACCTCTGGGGCGCGATCCTCGGTACGGTGCTGCTCACCGCGGGGGTGGAATCCCTCCGGGTGGTTTCGGAATATCGATGGATCCTCTACGGTCTGTCGTTGATCCTCGTCCTCCGGTTCAAACCCCGGGGAATACTCGGCACGGTCTAGGGGGACTTCGTCATGGCGTTCCTGGAAGCGAACGACCTCCATATCGCGTTCGGCGGCGTGCGCGCGGTGAACGGCGTATCGGTGAGCCTGGAAAAGGGCGAAGTCGTCGGCATCATCGGTCCCAACGGCGCCGGCAAGACGACGCTGTTCAACATCCTGAGCGGACTCCTCTTCCCGGACCGGGGCAGCGTGGTCTTCAAGGGCGTCGACATCACCCGCCATTCGGCGGAAAGGCGGGCCGAGCTCGGCCTCATACGGACCTTCCAGCACGGCCGGGTCTGCGGCAACCTGAGCGTGGTGGAGAACGCCCTCATCGGGGCGGACCTCCGCGCCGGGTATCCGGCCACTCCCGCGGGGGCGCTCCGGGAATTCGCGGACGCCCTCTTCCAGGGGCGCCGCGTCCGGGACCGCGAGCGGCGCGAGCGGGAAAAGATCGAAGGGATACTGGCCTCCTTCGGCGAACGCCTCCTGCCGCGGAAGGACCAGGCGGCGTTCAGCCTTTCCTACGCGAACCGGAGGCGCACCGAGCTCGCCCGGGCCCTCGCGGCCGATCCCGACCTCCTGCTCCTCGACGAGCCGACCGCGGGCATGAACCAGTCGGAGACGCGGGAGATGACGGAACTCCTCGTGCGGCTCAAGGCGGAAGGCAGGACCATGATCATCATCGAGCACAAGATGCAGCTCATCGACGCCGTGAGCGACCGGCTCGTGGTGATGGACGACGGGGCCAAGATCGCGGAGGGGAACCCGGCGACCGTGCGGAAGGACGCGCGCGTCGTGGAGGCCTACCTCGGAACCGCCGCGTCGGCCTTCCCCGCGGGGAACCTGGAGGCGGTGAACATATGAGCGGCACTGCGCCGGAGGGAACGCCCCTCCTCTCGGTGGAGCACGTGGATACCTTCTACGGCAGCGTCCAGGCCCACTTCGACGTGTCGCTCCGGATCGAACCGGGCGAGCTCGTCTGCCTCCTCGGCGGGAACGCGTCGGGTAAGTCCACCATGATGAAGGTCATCCTCGGCCTCGTGAAGCCGGCGGCCGGCACGATCTACTACGACGGCCGGGACATCACGGCCCTCCGGCCGAACCGGCGGATCGCTTCGGGCATCGCGTCGGTCCCCGAAGCGCGGCGCGTCTTCGCGGACATGACCGTGGAAGAGAACCTCCTGATGGGGGCCTTCGTGCGGAGCGACCGGAAGGAGATCCTCCGCGACCGCGACCGCATGCTCGAGCTCTTCCCCCGGCTCCGCGAGCGCCTCAACGAAAAGGCGGGCGTGCTCTCGGGCGGCGAACAGCAGTTCCTCGCCATGGCGCGGGCCCTCATGTCCCGGCCGCGCCTCCTGTGCATGGACGAGCCGACCATGGGCCTCTCGCCGCTCTACGTGGATAAGGTGCTCCGCCTCATCGCGGACGTGAACGCGACCGGCGTCGCCGTGCTCATGGTGGAACAGAACGCCCACCAAGCCCTCTCCATCGCGGACCGGGCCTACGTGCTCCGCAACGGCGTCATGCACCTGAGCGGAGAGGCGCGCGCGCTCCTCACGGACGTGCGCGTCCGGGAAGCGTATCTGGGCGGCAGCGCCGATCCCTGGGGACAGGCGGAAGCCATCGGAGAATCGATCGAAACGATCGCTACGGTAGAACCGAAGAACGCGCAAGGAGGAAACCGATGACGAAAAGAGAGCGGGTCCTGGCGGCCGTGCGGGGCGAGGGCGTCGACCGCCCCCCCGTCGCCGCCTGGGGCCACATCTTCCCCGAGGAGAAGAACCACGAGGATTTCGTGAAGGCCACCATAAGGGACTTCAAGAAGTACGACTGGGACTTCATCAAGATCAACAATCCCGCGACCCTCTACGACGAGGCGTGGGGCAATCGGTACGATCCCGGGAATACGAAGGATATCTTCCCGAAGCGCCTCGTCTCCGTCACCGAAAACGGGGCCAAGGCCTTCACCGCCATCGGCCGCGTCGACGCGCGGAAGGGCGTGTTCGGCGAATACCTCAAGAAGGTGGTGGCGCCCATCGTCGCGCGCGCCGAAGGCGCCCCCGTCATCCAGACCGTCTTCTCCCCGCTCTCGGTCCTCGGCTTCATCGCGTCGGACGATCCGGACAAGCGGATCGAGCTGACGCGCGAACTCCTGAGGCGCGATCCCGTCGCGGCCCACCGCGTGCTCGCCGACATCGCCGAGAGCCTCGCGGACTTCTCGGCCGAAGCGGTCCGCGCGGGCGCCGACGGCATCTTCTTCGCCATCGTCCAACTGGCCCGGAAGGGGGCGTTCACGGAGACGGAGTACCGCGAGTTCGGCATCCCCTACGACCTCGTCGTCTTGCGGGCGGTCCAGGACGCGCCGTTCAACCTCTTCCACACCTGCGGCGGCGACCTCTACTTCGACCTCACCGCGGACTACCCCGCCCACGCGATCAACTACGACGCCCACGCCGCGGGAAACCCGGCGCTCAAGGCGGCGCGGGAAAAGACCGGCAAGGCCGTCGCGGGGGGCATCGACCATACGGGGCTCTTGATCAACGGCACGAGCGACGAGGTCGCGGCGGCCGCCAAGGCCGCCATCGCCGCATCGGGCGGCCGCAAGTTCATCCTGACCCCCGGGTGCAGCGTGGACCTGGACAAGATCAGCGAAGCCAATTTGAAGGCGCTCCGCGCCTCGGTGGATTAACCTAGGCGCTCCGCGCCTCGGTGGAATGAGCATCCTTTACGGGAGGAACACATGAAGAAGACGATACTCGCGGCAATCGCGCTCGCGGCCCTCGCCGGAGGCCTCTCCGCGCAGGACCAGGACACCTGGTACTTCGGCGCCCTCGGCCCGCTCACCGGCAACGCGGCCCAATACGGGGCGCAGTGGAAGAAGGGCTTCGACCTCGCGCTCCAGGAGATCAACGGGTCGGGCGGCGTCCGCGGCCGTAAGCTGGCCTATATCTTCGAGGACACCCAGAACGATCCCAAGCAGACCACCGTGGTCGCCCAGAAGCTCGTGGGCGATCCGCGCATCCTCGTGGCGGTCGGCGACTTCTCCAGCACCGCGTCCATGGCGGGGTCCCCGATCTTCCAGCGGAACGGCCTCGTGCAGCTCGGGATCACCAACTCGCACCCCAAGTTCACCGAGACCGGCGACTATATCTGGTCCAACAGCCTCTCCACCATCGACACCGAATATTTGACGGCCAAGTACGCCGCCGACCTCGGCTTCAAGAGGGTGGCGGTCCTCCACCTCAACACCGACTGGGGGAAGAACGCGTCCGACAACCTGATCGCCGGCCTCGAGAAGTGGGGGCTGGAAGTCGTCTCCCGCGAAGGGTACCTGGAGACCGAGACGAACTTCCGCTCCATCTTCACCCGTATCCGGCTCAAGAGGCCCCAGGCCATCGTCCTCGAATCCTACTACACCGACGCGGCTCTCATCGCCCAGCAGGTGAAGGCTTCGGGGCTCGACCTGCCCATCGTGGCCAACGCGTCCAACCACTCGCCCAAATTCGTGGAGCTCGGCGGCAAGGCCGTGGAGGGCGTATACGTCAGCTCCACCTTCCTCGTGGACGATCCGGCTCCCCGCGTGAAGCGCTACGTCGACGCCTTCAAGGCCAAGTACGGGGAGGCGCCCGACCTCTTCGCCACCGTGGCCAACGACGGGGTCTACATCATCGCCGCGGCGCTCAAGGAGGCGGGCGCCGACCGCGCCAAGATCAAGGCGGCGCTGTCCACGATCACGGACGTCCCCTCGGTCCTCTTCGGACCGGTCAAGTTCAATCCCGCCACCCGCCGCTTCGACAACCCGAAGGGCGCCCAGCTCATCGTCAAGAACGGGCTCTTCGTCCCCTGGGACGGGACGAAGCCGCGGTAAGGCGCGGCCGGTCGGCGAACAATCCCGCGAGGATGAGGATGCCGCCGACCGCCTTGAGCGGCTCCAGGGAACCGCGGATGGCGGCCTCGATCGCCACGCCCGCGGCGATCTGGCCGATGAAGATGAGGAGCGTCGCCCGGTACGCGGAGAGGCGCGGCGTCACGAGGTTGGCGAGGACGACGAAGGCCGCGCCGACCGCGCCGCCGAGCCAGGTCCAGGCCGGAAGGTCGGCGAGACTCGCCGCGGGCGGGCCGCCGCGCAGGATCACGAAGGGGAGCGCGCAGGCGAAGCCGACGGCGTAGTTGAAAAAAGCGCTCTGCAGGGGCCCGATCTCTTCGGAAAGCCGCGCGTTGAGCATCCTTCCCACCGTCCGGCACACGCCGGAGAGCAACGCCAGTACGATGCCGAGTATCACGCCGCCCTCCTCAGGCGAACGCCATGACGGCGATGCCCGCGGCGATGAGCGCCAGGCTGCCGAGCTTGCGCCGATCGGCGGGCACGGTCCGCGCCGCGAGCCACCCGAAGTGGTCCATCATGACGGCCGAGAGGGTCTGTCCGAGGAGCCCGAGCGCGAGGGTGAGGGAAACGCCGATCTCCACGAACCCGGCGTTGGCGAACACCACGGTCAAGAAACCGACGGCGCCGCCCGGCAACCGCGAAGGGGAAAGCCCCCTGCGGAAGGGGGATGCCGAGCGCGTCGCGACCAGGATGAGGGCGACGAGGACGAGGCCGACGAGATGGACGATGCCGCTGGACGCGGAGCTCCCGACGCGGGCCGCGAGTTCGCCGTTCAGGGTGACCATCGCCGCGGTCAAGGCGCCGAGTAACAGGGATAACAGGACATACATGGCGTACCTCCGCGCTGAAGCTACCATGGAGCTCTTGCGGGGAGTTATGACCTATGTCATAACCGGTACATGGATCTTCCCGCGGCCTCCTACTTCGATCGAGCGCGGCTCGGCCGCTTCGTGAAGCGGGAATACCTCCCGCACTTCAAGGTCCGGACCTACGGGAGCGGAGAGCGCATACTCGAGTGCGGTTTTCCCGTGGAGGCGCTGTACTTTTTCGTGGAAGGCAGGGTCAAGGTCCGCATCCCGGCGGAGAACGGACGGGACCTGCTGCTCTGTTTCTATGATCCGCCCCAAGTCTTCGGCGATCTGGAGCTCTTCCAGGACGAACGCGCGGCGGTCACCACCGTGGAGGCGGTGACGGCCTGCACCTGCCTGGCCCTCCCCCGGGACTTCATCGGCTCGCGCTTGGCGGAGGACGGGCAGTTCCTGCAGGAGCTGTGCCGGTCCCTTGGCCGCAAGCTCGGCCGGGTGATCCGGAACAGCGCGCTCAACCTCCTGCACCCCCTGGATTGCCGCGTGGCGAGCTACATCCTGGCCGTCACGCCCCGCCCTCCGGAGGGACCGCCCGCATTCTCCGCCAACCTGTCGCAGGCGGCCGATCTCTTGGGCACGACCTTCCGCCACCTGCACCGGACGCTCGCCGCCTTGTGCGGTACCGGAGTCCTCCGCAAGGAAGGCAGGACCTACGTGATCGTCGACGGGGAGGCCCTCCGCGCGAAGGCGGCCGGAGCGTATACGCTCGGGTGATTCAGGGTCCGACCAGACGGTTCCGGCCGTTTTCCTTCGCGACGTAGAGCCGCGTATCCGCGAGCGCGATCATGGCCTCGGAGGTGAATTGGTCGCGGACGAATTCGGCGCTATCCGCGATGCCGCAGCTGAAGGTGAAGCGTATATCCCGGTCGTTGTAGCGATAGGTCGTGCCGCGCACGAGCGACATCACGCGCTCGATCGCCGCGGCCGTTTCCCGCGCGTCCATGTTCACCGAGATCAGGATGAATTCCTCGCCTCCGTACCGCCCGAGCAGGTCGTACGGCCTGACGGAGGCGCGGAGGGCGGCCGCGAATTCCGTGAGGATGAAGTCGCCCGCCTGGTGGCCGTAGGAATCGTTCACCGCCTTGAAATGATCCAGGTCCATGAGCGAGATGCAGAAGTTGCGGCCCGTGCGGCGATACTCCGCGGTGACCTCCTCCAGGCGTTCGAAGATGTACCGCCGATTGAAAATCGAGGTGAGCGGATCCCGGATCGCGAGCTCGCGGATACGCTCCTCGAGCGTCTTCCGCTCGGTGATGTCCGAATGCGTGCCGTACATCTTAAGCGGATGCCCGGCGGCGTCCCGCTCTATGACCTTGCCGCGGTCCAGGATCCAGATCCAGCGCCCGTCCTTGTGCCGCATCCGGCCTTCGCTCTCGTAGAAATCGGTCTTCCCTTCGAAATGGAGCTTGATCCGGCGTTCGGCCTCCGCGAGATCGTCGGGATGCGATAGGCGCTTCCAAGTATCCAGAACGGTGGGTTCGAGTTCCGCGAGCGTATAGCCCACCATCTCCGCCCAGCGCTCGTTGAACACGGTCCGTCCCGTCCGGATATCCCATTCCCAGGTCCCGAGCCGCGTGCCTTCGATGATGTTCGCGAGGCGCTCGTGCTCCGCCTCCAGTTTCGCCCGGAGCTCCACTTGCTCCGTGATATCGGTCATCACGGAGATCAGGAATCGCTCCCCCTGGCTCTCCACGAACTCGCCGGAGAAGAGGCCGTGGTGCATCCTCCCGTCGCGGCGCCGGAGGCGGAGTTCCACGTCGCGGACGAGGCCTTTCTTCCCCAGCTCCTCGCGCACGGCCGCCCATCGATCCTTGTCCTCGAACAGGTCGAGGTCCAGGCTCGACCTCCCGATGACCTCCTCCCGCGCATACCCCGTTTTTTCCAGGAAGGTATCGTTGACGTCGATCAAGAGCTTGGACTCCCCGCCGGCCACCGCCATGGCCGTCGGATTGTTGCGGAAGAACCGCTCGAACTTCTGGAGCGCCGCCTGTTCCGCGGAGAGGTCCTTGGAGAGGCCGAAGATGCACGACTGGCCGTCCCACTCCCCGAAAAAGATGCGCGTCTCCACCGGGATCCGGAGTCCGCTCTTGGCCATGAGCTCCAGCGGACAAACCGAGCGTTCCCTGCGCATCATCGCCGCCAGGATCGTGGCGGCCTCCTCCCGTTTGTTCGCCGGGTGCAGCTCGGGGATGCTCATCCCGCGGAGTTCCTCGAGCCGGTAGCCCAGCTTGGCGCACGCGCCTTCGTTGGCGTACAGGAGTCGCCCCGCCAGATCCGCGATCACGATGATGTCGTCCACCGTGTTGAAGAAGTTGCGGAAGTTCGCCTCCGAAGCGGAGAGCCGTTCGGCGAGCAGCTTGCGGGAATAGGCGCTGGAGATGATGCCCGCGATGGTCTTGAGGGTCTCGATCTCCTCGACGCGCCATTTCCGCGCCCGCGTGCACTCGTCGAAGCCGAGGAACCCCCGCACGCGCGAATCCACGCGGAGCGGGGCGATGATGAGGGCGCGGAGGCCGCCCGCGCCCAAGCACGTCCGCAGCTCGGACGGTAGAGCGCCGACATCGTCGATCGGGTGCACGGTCTCGGTGCGCAGGATATCCTTCAAGGTCGGAAAGGAGTCGTAGCTTACGCCCTGCCAGCGCCCGCGATGGGGTTCGATCCCTTCCGCGCACCATTCGTGCGTGTTGGTCATCGTCCTGCCGTCCGCCGAGTCGATGAACAGGTAACTGCGCGAGACGCCGAGCAAGCCTCCCACGAGCGCGAGGGCCTTACCGAGCTGCGCGTCGAAGTCGTCTGCGTTCACGAAGATGAGTGCGATCTCGGAAATGGCGCCGGAGGCGAGCATGCGTATTCTCCCCGTTTCGATTATAGGCTATGGGAGACGGGTCGCGCTCCGGGATCGGCGCGAAAGCGAGCGGCGGGGATGACAAAGCGCGCCCCGGCGGGCATCATGGGGAACAATGATTGGCAACCTTGAGACTGAACGGCTCCTGATCCGCAACTTCCGCAAGGCCGACTGGAAGGATCTCCACGAGTATCTATCCCTGCAGGATACCTACGTCTTCGAGCCGGGCGACCCGATCGACGCGGCCGAGGCCAAACGCCTCGCGGCGGAACGGTCCAAGGGCGATGCCTTCCTCGCCGTGGTCCTCAAGGCCGAAGACAAGATGGTCGGCCACCTCTATTTCAGCCGGATGGAACCGCTCGAATTCCGTACGTGGGAACTCGGCTATATCTTCAATCCGCGCTACCGGAGTAGAGGCTACTGCACCGAAGCTTCCCGGAGCGTGGTCGAGTTCGGCTTCCGCGCGCTCCAGGCGCACCGGATCGTCGCGTTCTGCGACCCGCGCAACGCCGCCTCTTGGCGGGTGTTGGAGAAGATCGGCATGCAGCGCGAGGGGCATTTTCGGCAGAAGGCCTTCTTCCGGCGCGGCCAGGACGGGTCCCCGCTCTGGCACGACTGTTACGCCTACGGTCTCGTGGCGGCCGACCCGTCCCCCACCACGGCGCCGGCGATCCATTCGGGAGAAGACGCCGCGACGCGGCCCGCCGCGGCGGAGTGACGCGTCGCGTAGCCCGCGAGCGCGGCGGCCATCGCCTCGGAATCCACGGACGAGAGCGAGCGATCCACGCGCGCGGCCAGCGTGCTGATCCGTTCCACGAGCCGCTCGAGCTCGGCGTCGGCCCGTACCGCCGACGCCGCGGCGCCGTCCGGAGCCAAGGCTTGGATGTCGGCCCCCTTCAGGGACATCAGGAACGCGAGCTTCTCGCGGATATCCGTCAGCGCCGAGCGCGCATCGATCGCCCCCTTCTGTTCCCGCACCGTCAATCGCGACCTCCCGCGCGCCGCCGGAAGGGCGGCCTATTAGGATATAAATTACCCCAATAGTATCGCGGGAGTCGAAAATCTCTAGAAAATCATCAGGCCGAACTCCGATCCCGCACGAACCGGCTCTTCACCATGAGGGGACCCAGGATTTCGGAATCCGCCACCCGGAACGCGCGCTCCGCTCCCGTGGAGCCGAAGAGCGGGATGCCGTCACCGATGAGTTTCGCGATCGTCGTGACGATCATCTCGTCGATGAGGTCGGCCTTGAGGAATTCCTGGATCGTCATTCCGCCGTCCACGTAGAGATTCTCGAAGCCCCTCCGGCGCAGGTCGGCGACGATGTCCGCGGGGGTGCCGCGCACGATCTCCGCCTTGTCCGCGAGGGCCGCCGGAATCTCCCGCAGCGTGCGGCTCGCCACGAACAACGGCTTGGTATAGGGCCAAGGATCGAAGGAGAGTACCGTCCGGAAGGTGTTCCGCCCCATGACGACGGCGTCCATTTTCGCCAGGAAGTCCGCGAATCCGTAATCGCCGCCCGTCTCGTTCGGGATGTCCACGAGCCAGGCCAGGTCGCCGTCGCGCTTCGCGATGAAACCGTCCAAGGAGCACGCGATGAAGACATGATTCGCCATCAGGCCCTCCAGAAGAATTCGCGAACCTCCACCGAGCCGTAGCGGGCGACCGGGTGCTTGGACGCGACCTCCATGGCTTCCGTGAGGTCGGCGCACTCGATGATGTCGAAACCGGCGATCTGCTCCTTGGTTTCCACGAAGGGCCCGTCGGTCGCCGAGAGGGAGCCCTTACGGACGCGCACCACCTTGGCGAGCGACGCGTCGGCGAGTTCATTCCCCTCCAGTCGGACGCCGCGGCCGTCCATCTCGGTGAGCCACGCGGCGAGGGACTCGGCCATGACGGCCTGGTCCATGGGGCTGAGCCGGATCGCGGGATCCATGTGCATCAACAGCATATACTTCATGATTCCTCCTTACGGTTCGCGCACCTAGTCGTTCGGGCCGCGGCGGTTTCGACATCCGCGCGCGATCATCGCGCCGCCGCGCCCTCGGGATTCGACTCGGCGAGACGGCGGAGATAATAGCGGCGTTCGGTGGCCTCCCCGCAGAGCTCCAGCGCGCGTTTCCAAGCGGCGGCGGCCTCGGCGTGCCGCCCGAGCCGATGGAGGAATTCCCCGCGCGCCGCATGGGCCAGGCGGTACTCCCGGAGTTCCCCCCGGGCCAGGATGGCGTCCACGAGGCCGAGGCCTTCCCGCGGCCCGTCGCGCATGGCCACCGCCACCGCCCGGTTGAGTTCCACCACCGCGGAGCCTTCCAAACCGAGGAGGACGTCGTAGAGGCCCACGACCTCATACCAATCCACGTCCTCGCTCCGCTCGGCCTCCGTATGGATGGCGGCGATGGCGGACTGCACCGCGTAGGGACCGAAGTCGGCCGCGGAGACGGCCTGGCGCACGAGTCCGGTCGCCTCCGCGATCTGGTCCCGCTTCCAGCGGGACCGGTCCTGATCGGCGAGGAGCACGATCTCTCCTTCGGCTGAGAGCCGGCCGGCGCGCCCCGCGGCGGGGAGGAGCATT
>JAEXTK010000154.1 GCA_023406985.1 Spirochaetota bacterium
TTGCGCACGGGCGGACCGCCGCCGCGCGCCGGGGGCGCCGCGGACGCGGTTGCACCGGATCGCCGAAACGTGGTTCACTCTTCGCAAAGGAGCGCGCATGGCCACCACATCCTTCACGGGTTCAGCCGACGTCTTCCGTTGGCTCGACGGTTTCATCAATTTGGAGCGTGGCCAGAGCAAGAACAGCTTTCGCCTGGACCGCATGGAGTTGCTCGCCCGCCTCGCGGGAAACCCCGAACGGACCGCGCCCGCCTTCCACGTGGCGGGCTCCAAGGGAAAGGGGTCGGTCACGACGATGATCGCCTCCATCCTGGAAGAGGCGGGCTTCGCGCCGGGCCTGTACGTTTCGCCCCACGTGACCGATTATCGCGAGCGCCTCGGTTACGCGCACGGCCCGTTCCCGGAGGACCTTTACGCCGCGGCCGGCGAAGAACTTCGGGAGGTCGTGGATGCGGCGCTCGCCGGAGAGCCGGGGAAAATGTCCGGAGAGGGCCTGCCCGGCGGCGAGGAGCCCACCTTCTTCGAACTCATGACCCTGCTCTACTTCCTCGCCTGCAGGAGGGCCGGCTGCGGGGCTCTCGCGGTGGAGACCGGCATGGGAGGCCGCCTGGACGCGACCAATATCGTCGACCCAGTCGTCTCGGTCATCACGCCCATCGAACTGGAGCACACCGAATACCTCGGCTCTACCCTCGGCGCCATCGCGGGCGAAAAGGCCGGCATCATCAAGCGCGGAAGGCCGGTGATCGTCTCGGCCCAAGAGCCGGAAGCCCTGGCCGTCTTCCGGGCCGCCGCCGCAGCGGCCGCGGCCCCCTTCCGCTATTTCCCCGAGGAAGTCCGCATAGACGGCGTCTCCATCGATCGCGACGGTACCTCCGCCACCCTCGCGTTTTCGGACCGGAGACTTTTCCCCCGGCCGCTGGTCGTCAGGCTATCCTTGGTGGGCGAAGTGCAGGCGAAGAACGCGGCGCTCGCCGCCCTCGCCGTCCGCCTAGCCTTCCCCGACGTTTCCGATGCGGCCGTCGCCGCGGGCCTCAAGAGCGCGAGACTCCCCGCGCGCTTCGAACGCCTCGCGGACGATCCCCCCGTGGTGATCGACGGAGCCCATACGGAACGGAGCGTGGGCATCGCGTCGTCGGCCTTCGGTTCCCTGTACGGCGACGGGATCCTCCTGTTCGGCTGCGCCCTCGGTAAGGACGTGGAGGCCATGGCGGCCATCCTCGCGCCGCGCTTTTCCCGGGTCTTCGTCACCGCCCCCGGCACCTTCAAGAAGAGCGACCCGGAGGCCGCCCATCGGGCCTTCGCGCGCCGGGGAATCCCCGCCGATCTGGAGAGGGAAACCGAAGCGGCGATAGACGCCGCATTGGAATGCGCGCGGGAAGCGGGCAAGCCCCTGCTCGTCATCGGCTCGTTCTATCTGGCGGCGGCGGTCCGCGCGCGATTCAAAAACGGATCGTAATTTGAGTTGCCGCCCATCCCGCGCGCTGCTATAGTAAAGAGCATCCCAAACGCCGAGGATGCCAAGGACGGTAGCACGTGGATGGTCAACAGGATGAGGAGAGGCGGAACGGCGAGGATGTCGTTCGGGTGATCTCCCAGCTCAAGACGGAAATCATCGAGCGGAAATGGGCGGAAAAGAAGGCCCGCGACGCCCTCGACTACGCGGAAAGCATCATAGATTCGGTCAAGCACCCGCTCGTGGTGCTGGATGAGCAAAAAAAAGTGATCTCGGCCAATTTATCGTTTTACGATTTATTCAACCTGACGCCGGGGGTCACGCTCGGGCAGAATTTCTTGCAGATGGCCGACGGCGTCTTCGGGTTCAAGTCGATGGAGGACCTGCTGGACGGGGTGCCTTCCAAGGAGCCCAAGACGATAGAGATCGATCGGACCTTCCAGTTCATCGGACGGAAGTTCCTGCGCGCCGCGGTCCAGGGGCTCCAATACAACGTGAAGCACCTGCGCTTCTCGTTCCTCACCATAGAGGACATCACCGAGCACAAGATCGCCGAGGCCCGGCTGCGGAAAGCGCTGCAGGACAAGAGCGTCCTCGTGCGCGAGGTGCATCACCGCGTCAAGAACAACCTCCAGATACTTTCCAGCCTCTTGGCGCTCCAGATCGCCACGCTCGAAGACGCGGCCCAAAAGCGCGTCCTTGAGGATAGCCGGGCGCGCGTCATGGCCATGGCCGTCGTCCATGAGAGCCTCTCCGCGAACGGAGCGGTGGAACGGGTCTCCATCTCGGGCCCGGTGAAGCGGCTCGTCTCCGGGATCGAGGCCATCTTCGACGACCGGGTCCAGACCGATATGGCCATCTGCGAGACCGCCATCAGCATCGACCAGGCGAGCCTGCTCTGCCTCGTGCTCAACGAGATCATCACCAACGCCCATAAGCACGCCTTCGTGGGCCGGGAGGACGGAGAAAACCGCATCTCCATCGAGGCGCGGCTCGAGGACGGGTTCCTGCGGGTGCAGGTGTCGGACAACGGCCGCGGGATGGGCAGGGGCCGCGACGCGGCCGCCCCCGAAAGCTGGGGCGAATCCCTCGGCTTCACGCTGGTCAGGAACCTCGTGGAGAACCAGCTCGGCGGCGAATGGAAGGTCCGCGAGTTCGGCGGGGTCATCCATGATCTCCGCTTCAGGGTGGCGGACGATTACGAAGTGCTCTCCGAATCCGTCGATGAGGAACATCCGTAGCGGCGGATTTCCCGGGAAACGGGATCGAGGAAGGCGACGGCGACCGCCGAAAGGCGGAGGCTCGGGGATTCGACGCCTCCGTACAGGGCATCGCCGATTATCGGGAAGCCGAGCCACGCGAGATGGCAGCGAATCTGGTGCCTGAATCCGCGGCGCAGGCGGACGAGGCATTCCACGCGCCCATCGCCGGAGCGTTCCATCGCCAGGATCTCCGTACGGTAGGGTTCGCCACGGTCGAGGGCTACCTCGAGCCGCCGGGCGCGGGCAGGCCGCGGATCGCCCCCCGCCCGCGCCGCGTCGGCGGACGCCGCGACCGGCCGCACGGCCTTCCGGCCCGGGCCGAAGGGCCGGAACGCGCTGCTGACCACGAACGGCGGCGGTCCGAGGCGCGGCCGCGGGGGAAACCCGGGGAGCGGCGGGAAGCTCTCCGCGGCCGCGGCCGCGGCCGCGGACGATCGATCGACGCAGAGCGCCCGATAGTCCTTGACGAACGTCCCCGCCTCCTGTTGAGCGGCGAGCGCGTCGTAAAAGATCTGGCTGCGCGCCACCACCACGAGTCCCTCCGTCTCCTTGTCCAGCCGGTGGAGCAGGCCGCCCTCCACCGCCTTGCGGCCCCGGGGGGCGAGGACCTCGGGATACCGTTCCGCGCACCAGGCGAGGAGCGTCCCCCGTTCCTCCTCCTCCAGCGGGGAGGAGTGCATGCCGCGCGGCTTGAAGACCACGATGAAATCGTGCTCTTCCGCGACGATGGACGGCTCCATCTCAGCGGCCCCGGAGCGCGCGGATCGCGGCGCGGAAACGCTCGGGGAGCGGAGAGGTGAACGTGGAAGGGCCCTCCGCGTCCGGCAGGACGATGGAAAGCCGGCGGGCGTGCAGCATGAGGGTGGCGCGGGGAAACCGCGCGTCGGGCCGGGCATAGATCGGGTCCCCCACGATGGGGAAGCCGAGATGCCGCAGGTGGACCCGCAGCTGGTGCGTGCGCCCCGTCTTCGGCCTGAGGAGCAGGAGGGCGTAGCCGTCGTAGCGCTCCAAGACGCGGTACTGCGTGAGCGAGAGTTTTCCCCCGCGTTCGACGCAGGCGAACCGTTTCCTATCCTTGGGGTCCCGCGCGATGCGCGTTTCGATGATCCCGCGGTCCGCGGCCGGTTGTCCTTTGACGAGGGCGATGTAGGTTTTCCGCGTGGTCCGCGCCTTGAACTGGTCCGCGAGGAAGGCGAGCGCATCGTCGTCGTAGGCGGCGATGATGACTCCCGACGTATCCTTATCCAGGCGGTGGACGATACCGGGCCGCGTCCCCGCGCCGACTCCGCCCCGCGCGAGCCTGCGGTACAGGAGCGCGTTGGCGAGGGTCCCCGAAGGGTTCCCCGCCCCCGGATGGACGACGAGGCCCTGCGGCTTGTCCACCACGATGACGCGGTCGTCCTCGAACAGGACGTCGAGGGGCAAATCCTGGGCCTCCAGGTCGGAAGGCGCGCTATCCAGCCATTCCAAGTCGAGCGCATCCCCCGGCACGAGGAGGCGAGAGATTTTCACCGCGGAGCCGTTCACCCGCGCCGAGAGGGAACGGGCTTTCACCTGGGAGCGGGACAGTACGCCGAGCGTTTCCGCCACGTACCGATCGAGCCGCATGCCGCCCGCGGCCGTTTCGTCCACGACGACGCTCAGCTTCGGCATGCCTACCGCGCTCCCCGCTCGTCGGCCGCGGCGCCGCCTTCCTCCGGCGGCTTCAGGTCCACCTCGGGAGGCCAGTTCTCCCGCTCGACGGTGATGGAAGGAGGCGCTTCGGCCAGGGCTTCCCGCTCCTTGGAAGCGCGCTTCATCCTGACGAAGACATGGTCGATGACGGCGAGGACGACGGAGCTCACGGCTGCCGCCGCGAGCGCGGCCATGCGCCGATCCTCGTCCATCTCTATGGCGCCCGCGGGCTTGAGCGGCCAGGGCGCGTACCGTCGGTCCCAATCGTTGTCCGCGTACCGATACGTATCGATCGCCGCCTTCACCACGAATAGGGTGAACGGCAGGGTGCCGAAGGCGATGACCTCCCCGCGCCGCAAGTCCCGCGCCCATTGGGGAAACTCGTCCGCCCGGTACGGTTCGCTCTTGGCCGCGTCGCCGGCGACCGAGCCCCCGCTCGGCGCGGCCGTCTGGCCGAACGCTGCCGGCCGAAGGCAGGATACGAGGAAAAGCGCGACGGCGACCGGACGCGCGTTCATGGGGAAGCCCTGCCGAAGATGGCCGTGCCGACCCGCACGAGCGTGGCCCCCTCCTCCACCGCGATCTCGAAATCGTTCGACATGCCCATCGAGAGGACGGACCAATCGGCCTCCGGAAAACGGCGGACGAGAGCGTCGCGGGCCGCGCGGAGGGCGCGGAAGGAGGAGCGGATCGGGCGTTCGTCGTCGGTGAAGGGCGCCATGGTCATGAGCCCGCGCAACCGGAGCGAAGGATAGGAGAGCGCGACCTCGGCCGCCCGAAAGAGCGACTCGGCGTCGGGATACCCGGCCTTGGATTCCTCGCCCGTATGGAGTTCGAGGAGCACGTCGAGCGGGCGCGCCGAAGCCGCGGCCCTTTTGGCGAGTTCGACGATGAGCTCGTCGCGGTCGACGGACTGGACGCAGTCGAAGAGTTCGGCCGCGGCCTTGGCCTTGTTGCGCTGCAGGGATCCGATGAGATGCAGCTCGAGCGACGGAAAGGCGGCCTTGAGCGCGGGGAATTTCCCGCCGGCCTCCTGGACGCGGCTTTCCCCGAAGAGGTCGAGCCCCGCCTCCCGGGCGAGCCGCACTTCCTCCGCGCCGTGGAACTTGGACACGCCCATGAGGCGGACCTCGCGGGGATCCCTTCCCGCGCGGAGGCAGGCGGCCTCGATGCGGCCGCGGACGGCTTGGATCGATTCCGCTATGTTCATGTACGCTCCTCGAGTGCGGCGGCGAGGGCCGCGAAGGCGGCGATATCGAGTACCTCCGCCCGGGCCGAGGGCGGTATGCCCGCCGCCTCCAGGGCGGCGGCCGCGACGTCCCCCGCGTCAGCCGCGACGCCGAGCGCGGCGACGAAGGTCTCCAAGTTGTTCCGTACCGTCTTGCGGCGGGAAGCGAAGAGCGCGCGCACGAGCGGCCTGAAGAGCCGCGGGAGGGATTCGAGCGTCCCGTCCGTCCGGCGTTCCATGACGACCGCGGCCGAATCCACGTTCGGCGCGGGATAGAAGGAGCCGGGCTTCAAGGTCATGAGCGGCGTGACGCGATAGGCCGAGGCGCAGAGGACGGAAAAGGAGGAATAGTCGTCGTCGCCGTTTCGCGCCGCCATACGGCGGGCAACTTCCTTCTGCACGGTCACCACGGCCCGGTCGAAGATGGCGCCTTCCTCCACGAAGGCGGCCAGGAGCGTGGCCGCGATGTTGTACGGGAGGTTGCCGATGAAGAAGCGGGGTAGCCCGGTTGCCGCCTCGACCTTCCACGTGCGCAGGGCGTCGCCCTCCACGAGGCGGAACGAGGAATACGCGGCGAAAAGCTCCCGGAGCGCGGCCGCGAAGCCGCGGTCGATTTCGAAGGCGGTGACGCGCGCGCCGCGGCCGAGGAGTCCTGCGGTCATGGCGCCGAGTCCGGGCCCGACCTCCCAGACCGCGTCCTCCGGACCGGCGCCCAGGGCGTCCAAGAGGCGCTCGCGCGCCCCGCGGTTCACGAGGAAATTCTGGCCGAATTTTTTCTGCATCCCGAGCCCGCGCTCGTCCAGGAAACGGCGCAAGGCGGTGGGCGAATCGTACTCAATCAAAGGGGTCAACGCGGTTCCTCGTTCGTTCCAGTCGATATCGACCATACACGAGAAGGGCGGAGATCGCAAGTGAAGCGAGGAGGACGGACGCGTAGGTGGAGGTATCCACCCCCCTGACGCGGGAAGCGAGGTCTACGGTCCGTTCTCCGACCGCGGCGACGAAGGCGACGACGGGCTGTACGGCGGCGGCGAGCGGCGGGGCGAAGACGTCGAGCGCGAACCAGACGAGGCCGCCGATCATGAGGGCGGAAGCCGTCGGCGCGACGAGGAGGCCCGCGACGATGCCGACGGGCCTGAGCGTTCCGAAGGCCGCGGCGGAGACCGCGGCGGTAGCCAGGAAGGCGCCGACCGAGGCGGCGACGGCGGAACGGAAGGAGCCGGGCAGGAACGCGGAGAGGAGATCGTCGGCGGCGGCGCCGAGAACGGCGATGCCGCAGAGGGCCAGGTAGGAAAGGATGAAGGAAAGCGAGCGGGCGGAATCCGGGTCGAGGAGGAGCTGCATCACGAACGCGGCCGCGAGCAAGGGCAGGACCCGCCGGGGAAAGCCGCCGAGGAGGGCCGCGGCGGCGAAGGCGTACATGATCACCGATCGCGTCAAGGCGGGTTGGAACCCCACGAACAGCACGTAGCACCCGACGAAGAGCGTTCCGACGACCGCGGCCGGGCGGAGGCCGAGCGGCCTCTTGAGCGCCAAGGCCACGAGCGCGGAGATCACCGCGAGGTGCATGCCCGAAAGCGATAGCACGTGGGCGCAGCCCGAGGCCGCGTAACGCGCCCCCTCCCCCTCGTCCAAGCCGTCGCGGTTGCCGAGCAGCAGCGCGGCTGCCAGGCCGCCCCACGCCACCTTCCCGAAACGCGCGAGGGCGGCTCGGAACGCGGCGTTTCGCCTTCCCTCGAGCGGGGACGGGGCGGCGAGCACGCGGACCGCCGTCGCGCGGAACACGGGGCCGCGGCGACCCGGGGTCATCGTCCCCGCCAGCCGCACCGCGGCGCCTTTCCC
>JAEXTK010000212.1 GCA_023406985.1 Spirochaetota bacterium
CCCCCCCCGGGGGGGTCAACCGCCGGGGGGGGGGCGCCGGCGGGGGGGGCGGCGCCCGGTGCGGCCCCGGCTATCGCGGCTGTGGCCCCGGCGGCCCCCGACGGTCCCGCTCCCTTCGTCGACCCCGCGGCCGTTCGGGAGCGGATCGGCCGGCTCCTCGCCGATCCGGAGATGACGGTGGTGGCCCACAACGCCAAGTACGACTACGAGGTTTCCCGCGCGTGGGGCCTGCCGAAGTGGAAGTGCCGCATCTGGGACACGATGGTCGCGGCCTGGCTCATCGATCCCGAGCGGGCGAGCTATACCCTCGACTCCCTCTGCGCCTCCTGGCTCGGCCTGGAGACGGTGTCGTACGATTCGATCGTGCCGAAGGGAGCCACCTTCGACGCGGTGCCGCTCGAGACCGCCACCCGGTACTCCGGCGAGGACGTCGACCTCGCCCTCCGCATGAAGCTCCTCATCGAGCCCTGCCTCCAGGCGAGCGGTTCGGCGGGCCTCATGCGCGACATCGAGATGCCGCTCCTGCCCATCCTCGCCGAAATGGAAGGAGCGGGGATCAGGATCGAGGGAGACGTGCTCCGCGCGTACGGAGTCGAGCTGGCCGAGGAACTCCGCGCCATCGAAGCGCAGATCTACAAGCTCGTCGGCCACGAGTTCAACATCGCCTCCACCAAGCAGCTCCAGGAAGTCCTCTTCGTGGAGCGCAAGCTCAAGACGGGCAAGAAGACCAAGACCGGCTACTCCACCGACGTCGCCGTCCTGGAAGAGCTCGCGCGCGAGGACCCGGTGCCCGAACGCATCCTCCGCTACCGCATGCTTTCCAAGCTGAAGTCCACCTACGTGGACGCGCTCGCGGGCCTCGCGGGAGCGGACGGTAGGCTCCATACCCACTACGCGCAGGCGGGCACGGCCACGGGACGGCTCTCCAGCCGCGACCCCAACCTCCAGAACATCCCGATCCGGGACGAGGAAGGCCGCCGCATCCGCGCGGCCTTCGTGGCCGAACCGGGCAAGATCCTCGTCTCCGCCGACTACAGCCAGATCGAGCTCGTGGTCCTCGCCCACCTCTCGGGCGACCCGGAACTCTGCGCGGCGTTCACGAGCGGCCAGGACGTCCACCGCCGCACCGCGGCCCTCATCTTCGGGTTGAAGGAGGACGAGGTCAAACCGGAGCAGCGGCGCGCCGCGAAGACCATCAACTTCGGCGTCATGTACGGCATGAGCGCCTTCCGCCTGTCCAACGAGCTCGGCATCCCGCGGAGCGAGGCCCAGGCCTTCATCGACGCGTACTTCCACACCTACGCGGGCGTCCGCGCCTTCATCGACGGCCTCATCAAGACGACCGAGCGCTCAGGCTACGCGACCACCCTGCTCGGGCGGCGCCGCTACATCCCCGCGATCCGCTCGGGCAACAAGACCGAGAAGGCCGCGGCCGAACGGGTGGCCGTCAACACGCCCATCCAGGGCTCGGCGGCCGACATCGTGAAGCTCGCCATGCACCGCGTGGACCGCGCGCTGTCCGGCTCCAAACTGGACGCGAAGCTCCTCCTGCAAGTCCACGACGAACTCATCTTCGAGTGCGCCGAGAAGGACGCGGACGCCCTGATGGCGCTCGTGAAGGAGGAGATGGAGAAGGCCGCGTCCCTCCGCGTACCGCTCCGCGCGAGCGTGGAGAAGGCGCGGAGTTGGGGAGAGATGCATTGAGGCGGCCGTGCTGATCGGCCTGACCGGGGCCTACTGCGCGGGCAAGAACTACGTCGGCCGGCTCCTGGAAGAGCGGGGATTGGAAGTCCTGGACGTCGACAAGCTCGGGCATCGGGCCACGGAGGACGAGAAAGCCGCCATCGTCGCCCGCTTCGGGACCGGGATACTCCGGACGGACGGGACCGTGGACCGCGCGGCGCTCGGCGCGCTCGTCTTCGGACGGCCCGCGGAGCTCGCGGCCCTGGAAGCCATCATCCATCCCGCGGCGAACCGCCTCGTGGAGGAATGGATCGCCGAACGGCCCGGTAAGGACCTCGTCATCAACGCGGCCCTCCTCCATCGCGCGACCGTGTTCCCGCGCCTGGACTTCATCATCGTGGTGCGCGCGCCCTTCCTCGAGCGGCTCCGGCGCGGCCGACGGAGGGACGGGCTACCCATCCGGACCTTGCTCAAAAGATTCGCGAGCCAGCGGAATTTCGCCTCTCAATACTTCGAAAAAGGCGCCGATATTCATATCGTGGACAACCGGAGCGCTTCCGGTCCCTGCGCTCGCCGCCATACGCGTGCTCTTGAGCGCTCTCTGGATACGATACTCGCTCGGGAGGGGATGGTACGATAGCCATGGAAAAGAGAAAGCTCCTGCTCATCGTTATTTCGGTCGGTGTCTTCCTCGTCATCGTGATAGGCGCGACCATGCTGGTCTTCGCGCCCAAGCCTTCCGCGCCCGCGGGGACGGGCGGGTCCATGGCCGCGGCGGAAAACCTTCCCTCGGGGCCGGCAACCGTGGACGCCTCCGAGTGGGTCCGCGATCCTTCGGCGGTGTCCGGACTCCAACAGCCAGCGGACCGCAGTCCGGCGGGTCAGGGCTTGGCCGGCCAAGGTCCGGCGGGCCAAAACCCGTCCGGCCGCGGCGATGTCATCATCATCTACGGCGATCGGCAGACTCCCGGGTCCGCCGCGTCCGTCACGACCGCCCCCGCGGCCGGCGATAACGGGCTCGTGATCCAAGTCCCCACCCCGCCCGCGGTCGCCGTCCCGCAGCCCGCGGAGGTAACGGAAAAACCGGCGCCCGCTCCCAAGCAGGTCCAAGCGCCCCCGAAAAAGGAAACCGCCAAGCCCGCGCCGGCCAAGACGCAGAGCGCGCCCAAGAAGGCGCCGAAAATCGTCGACGATTTCTGGGTCCAGACGGGCTCGTTCTCGGCGAAGGCCCGCGCCGAGGCCGCCAAGGAAACGCTCGCCGCCAAGGGGATCGCCTCGCTCGTGGAGACCAAAGAGGTGGACGGCAAGACCTTCTACCGCGTCCGCGTCGGCCCCTACGCATCCAAGACGGAGGCGGAGTACTGGCTTTCGTTGGTCAAGACGATCGATGGTTTCGGCGAGAGTTACGTGTCCCTCGCCAAGGCGAAGCGCTGAGCGCGCCGAACCGTTTTTCTCCGCGCTACTGAAGCGAGGATCGCGATCGGCCCGTACCGAAGGGCATGCGTCGCGATCCTCTTTTTATTGTCCGCGCGGCCATGGCCGCCGTGGCGGTCGCGGGGATACTCTCCGTCCCCCTCCCCGTCTCGGCGGAAAGCCGGCCGCGTTCGCGTACCTCCGCGCAGGAGAAGCGGGAAGCCCTGGCCATCGAGCCGGGGCTTTCAGGCTCCTGGGAAAACGCGGACGGGCTGATCCGGAACCGCGCGACATTCAGGGCCGAAGCGTCCGACCTAGCGTTCCGAGCGGTCGCCGATCAGCGCGGTTCCGTTCCCGACGATCCGATCGGCGACGCGGTATGCGCGTTCGGCGCCTATCACCCGCCGACGGCGTCGCGCTTCGTCTACGGCGCCGTGGAGGCGGACGGGCTTCCCCATCGCGTCTCCTCCCCATTCGGCCGGGCGCTGCCCCTCGCCGACGATCACGGGGCCTGCTCGGTCGATATCGACGGCGACGCGTCGGCGGAGCGGGAGCCCTCCTTGCACGCGGCGCTCGGTACGCCCCTGCGATTCCCGATCCGGGCCATCGCGGCCTTGACGGCGGATTCGGATCGCGGCTACGTCACCACGGGGACCGCGGAAGCGTCGGGACGCAATTCCTCCTTCGTGCGGCTCCAGGGACTGTGTACCCGTAACGAGCTCGCGGAGCGGGAGCCGGACGCGTGGTTCTCCGACGCGCCGCCCCTCCCCGTCCGCCTGCATCGGGTATACGGCGTCGGCGCCGTCGCGTCTTCCCGGATCGCCGCGGTCGCCGGGGACGCGGCCCTCTCCGACACGTACGCCGAAGGCGCCGGGGCCTACGGCAACGCGGCGCTTCGATTCGGCTACGCGCCCTGGCGCCTCTGCCTGGCCGCAGACGGGGCCTCCGCGCGCTACCGGGGCCCCGACGGAGACATGACGGGCAGCCGCTTCAGGACGGCGGCACGCATCGAGCGCGCCGCGACGCCGAGCGAGCGGTCGGCCGCGCGGAACGAGCGCTCAGGCCCGCGGAACGAACGCTCCGGCGTTGCCCGGCGGATGGAGCTCGTGAGGCTCGATGTCCGGACTTCTCATCCCGCCGCGACCCGACCCCCCGACGCCATGGAAGCGGCCCTCTCCATCCGTCGAGCCGTCACGCGGGGTTTCGGCCTTAAGCGCGCCGCGCTTTCAGGGGAGTGGTCGATCGACGCAACGGGGCCGCTGATCGAGGCGACCGAATGCGACGTCGGCCTCGCCCTCGGGCCCGCGGGCATGGACGGCACCCTCCGAACGACGTTCGCCGCGGAGCCCGGGCTCGGAGGACGCCTCTGGGACGAAACGGTGGCCCGCGCCGCGCTCTCCTTCGCCGTCGGCCCCGTAGATATCGGGGCGGGCTTCGCCCGGCGCTTCGGCGCGGAAGGGAGGGCCGTGACCGAGGCGAACCTCGGCGCTTCGGCGCACGGGAAGCGGGCGACGTTCGGATTCAAGATCGGCTTTGAAGAGGTCCCCGGGCCGGCTTCCCTGCGCCTCTTCTGGAGGCTTCGCAACCGGACCGTCGTCCCGTTTCCGACCGGCCAGACCCCTTGAAACTTGCGGAATAATTCACTATATTGCAACAACTGGAAGTATACGGCAACCTTCCTTAACTTGTAGCTAAGCTTTCAACGTCGGCGCGATCGCTTCCAAAGCTCCGTCGGCCTCCGCGAACCTTGCGGCGGTTACGGGGTGGAAGATTGCGCAAGAACCCAAACTTGACGAGAGGTAGAGGACCAGATGGGCATCGATTTGACGAAGATGCGGAATATCGGGATCAGCGCACATATCGACTCGGGCAAGACGACCCTTTCCGAGCGCATCCTGTTCTATTGCAACAAGATCCACGCGATCCACGAAGTGCGCGGAAAGGACGGCGTCGGCGCCGTCATGGACGGCATGGAGCTCGAGCGCGAGCGCGGGATCACGATCCAGTCCGCCGCGACCCAGGTGCAGTGGAAGGACTACACGATCAACCTGATCGACACCCCCGGGCACGTCGACTTCACCATCGAAGTCGAGCGCTCCCTCCGCGTGCTCGACGGCGCCATCCTCGTGCTCTGCGCGGTCGGCGGCGTCCAGTCCCAGTCCATCACGGTCGACCGCCAGCTCAAGCGCTACCACGTTCCCCGCATCGCCTTCATCAACAAGTGCGACCGCACGGGCGCGAACCCCTTCAAGGTCCGCATGCAGCTCCGCGAGAAGCTCGGCCTCAACGCCGTGCTCCTCCAGATCCCGATCGGCCTCGAGGATAAGCTCGAGGGCGTCGTCGACCTCATCACTATGAAGGCCGTCTACTTCGACGGCGACCAGGGGACCGAGATCCGCTACGCGGAGATCCCCGCCCACCTCGTCGCCGATGCGGAAAAGTACCGCGAGGAACTCCTCGACGCGGTGTCCATGTTCTCCGACGAGCTCGCCGAGCTCTTCCTCGGAGGCGAGGCCATCCCCGAAGATCTCATCTACAGCGCGGTCCGCAAGGCGACTCTCGCCGAGCAGTTCGTGCCGGTGATGATGGGTTCCGCCTACAAGAACAAGGGTATCCAGTCCCTCCTCGACGGCGTCATGCGCTATCTCCCCGATCCGACCGAAGTCCAGAACTTCGCCCTCGACCTCGACAAGAACGAGGAGAAGGTCGAGCTCAAGGCCGGAGAGAACCTCCCCACCGTCGCCCTCGGCTTCAAGCTTGAGGACGGCCAGTACGGTCAGCTCACCTACGTCCGCATCTACCAGGGCGAGCTCAAGAAGGGCTCCGAACTCTACAACACCCGCGCCCGGAAGAAGTTCAAGGTCGGCCGCCTCGTGCGCATGCACTCCAACAACATGGAGGACATCAACGAAGGCACGCCCGGCGACATCGTCGCGCTCTTCGGCATCGAGTGCGCCTCCGGCGATACGTTCTGCAGCCCCGAGATCAACTACGCGATGACCTCGATGTTCGTACCCGAGCCCGTCATCTCGCTCGCGATCACGCCGAAGGACAAGAAGTCCGCCGACCAGATGGCCAAGGCGCTCAACCGCTTCACCAAGGAAGACCCGACCTTCCAGACCTTCGTGGATCCCGAGTCCAACGAGACCATCATCAAGGGCATGGGCGAACTCCACCTCGAAGTCTACATCGAGCGCATGAAGCGCGAGTACAAGTGCGAGGTCGAGACCGGCATGCCGCAGGTCGCGTACCGCGAGGCCATCTCCCAGCGCGCCGATTTCAACTATACCCACAAGAAGCAGACGGGCGGTTCCGGCCAGTACGGCCGCGTCGCCGGGTACATGGAACCCATCGATACCGCGGACTACGAGTTCGTGGACTCGATCAAGGGCGGCTCCATCCCGAACGAGTACATCCCGAGCTGCGACAAGGGTTTCCGCGAGGCCAAGAAGAAGGGCAGCCTGATCGGCTTCCCCATCGTCAACATCCGCTGCGTCATCAACGACGGCGCTTCGCACGCGGTCGACTCGTCCGATATCGCGTTCCAGCTCGCGGCCATCGGCGCGTTCCGCGAGGCCTACATGAAGGCCAAGCCCGCCATCCTCGAACCGATCATGAAGGTATCCGTGGAAGGCCCCACCGAGTTCCAGGGCAACATTTTCGCTTCCATCAACCAGCGCCGTGGTATAATCACGTCGTCCACCGAAGACGGCGCGTTCTCCCGCGTAGAGGCGGAGGTTCCCCTCAGCGAGATGTTCGGCTACTCGACGGTGCTCCGTTCCTTGACCCAGGGCAAAGCCGAGTTTACGATGGAATTCGAGAAGTACGGCAAAGTCCCGAACAGCATTTCCGACGCGCTCATCAAGGATTATGAGGAAAAGCGCCGGAAAGAACAGCAGAAGTAAGGAGAGGTCATGGTCAAGCAGGAACTCATCCAGCGCAGCCCGGTTCGGGTCTTTGAGAAATCCATCCACGGAGGGCTCAAGGCCGGCGACATCGGCGTCATCGCCTCCCGGAAGGGCGTCGGAAAGACCGCGGTCTTGGTTCAGATCGCACTGGACAAGCTCTTCCAGGGCAAGAAGGTCATCCACGTGTCCTTCACGCAGCATACCGATTATGTCATCGCTTGGTATGAAGATATCTTCGCCGAAATCGCCAAGAAGAAAAACCTTGAAAATGCGGCCGAGGTCAAGAACGAGCTCGTAAAGAACCGCGTGCTCATGAACTTCAACCAGGACGGCGTGACGAGCGACCAGATTCTCCGCAGCCTCCGGGCGATGATCGTGGACGGAGGCTTCAAGGCCGACGCCCTCATCATCGACGGATACGACTTCTCCCGCTCCACGGTCGAGCGGATCGCGGGCGTCAAGAAGTTCGCGGTCGAGTTGGGCCTGGAAGTCTGGTATACCTGCACGGTAAGCGGTGATGACCCGGTCCTCGACAAGCGGAACATCCCGCTCATCCTCAAGGACTACCTCGACGTCGTAGACGTGGTCATCGTCCTTGAGCCCAAGCAGGACTACATCCAGTTCAGCGTTTCCAAAGACCGCGATACCTACAGCCCGAGCGCCCTCGAACTCAAGCTGGATACGAAGACCCTCCTTATCGCGGAGAAGTAATCCGACGCGACGATCGAAAGTTCAGGAAAGGGGCCGTCCGATGGACGGCCCCTTTCTTTTTCTCTTGCCGAAACCGTAGGTCTCATATATGATATACTAAACCGGTTTACATGGAGCCCTTATGCGTCGAGCGAGTGGAATCTTACTGCACCCCAGTTCGTTGCCCGGGCCGTACGGCATCGGCGATATCGGCAAGCGGGCCTACGCCTTCGTCGATTGGCTCGTGGAAGCGGGACAATCGCTCTGGCAGGTGCTACCGCTCGGACCGACCGGCTACGGCGATTCTCCCTACGCGGCCTTTTCCACCTTCGCGGGGAATCCGCTGCTCATCGGCCTCGATCCCCTCCTCGCCTCCGGCTATCTGCACGAATCGGACGTAGCCGGCGTCCCCAAGATGGACGCGGAGTCCGTTGATTTCGGCGCCATCATCCCTTGGAAGCGCAGCGTAATCTTCCGGGCCGCCGAGCGGTTCCTGTCGATCGCGACGGCTCAGGACCGCTCGGCCTACGCGCAGTTCAAGAACGAGGAGTCCTGGTGGCTCAACGACTACGCGCTCTTCATGGACATCAAAGAAGAATACGACGCGAAGGCGCTCGCGGAAGGTCGCCACGGAGCCATGTGGTCCAACTATTGGCCGAGCGAGCTCGCCCTTAGGACCCCTTCCGCCCTCGCGGCGTGGAAGGCCGCGCATGAGGCTTCCATCGAGAAGCGCAAGGTGGAACAGTTCTTCTTCTTTTCCCAGTGGCTCGCGCTGAAAGCCTACGCGAATGGGCGCGGCGTCGCGATCATCGGCGATTTGCCCATTTTCGTCGCCGCCGACTCCGTGGACGTCTGGGGAAACCGGGAACTCTTCCAACTGGATGAGCGCGGAACTCCGGTCGCCGTGGCGGGCGTGCCGCCCGACTATTTCAGCGCCACCGGCCAGCTCTGGGGAAATCCCCTGTACGACTGGCATCGTCACCAACAAGACCAGTTCGCTTGGTGGATTCGCCGGATCAAAGGCAATCTGCGCCTCTTCGATTGGCTCAGGATTGACCATTTCCGGGGCTTCGAGTCGTATTGGTCGGTCCCCTTCGGGAAGCCCGACGCCGTCGAGGGCAGGTGGGAGAAAGCCCCTGGCCGGGCTTTCTTCTCCGCCTTGAAAAGCGAGCTCGGGGATCTCCCGATCCTCGCGGAGGATCTCGGATTCATCACGGAGGAGGTGCGGGCCTTGCGCGACGGGTTCCGCCTCCCCGGAATGAAGATCCTGCAATTCGCGTTCGACGCGGCGGAAAGCGGCAACGGCCTCGACGTCGAGAATCCCTTCCTCCCGCATATGTACGACCGCAATTGCGTCGTGTATACGGGAACCCACGACAACGACACCCTGCGCGGTTGGCTCGACAAGGCGAAGCCCGCCGAGCTCGCGTTCATCCGCTCCTATCTCGGGCTTTCCGCCAAGAATTCGGTGCCGCAGCTCATCCGGTTGGCCTTCTCCTCGGTCGCCAACTTCGCGGTGGTTCCCCTGCAGGATGTGGCGGGAATCGGTTCAGAGGGGCGCATGAACACGCCTTCCACCGTCGGCGGCAACTGGAAATGGAGGGCGAGAGAGCGCCTCTTTTCCCAGCGAGCCGCGCATTTCCTCAGGGAAAACGCATTCACGTACGCGCGGAACCTTCACCTATCTCGGTGAACGAGGTACGCCGTGTCCCGCACGCGGAGCGGACCGTTCCGGTCGCTCACCGTTATCTGAACGGTGCCGCCGCGTACGGCGGTGAGGGAGCCGGTCGCCAGGAGCGTCGCGGCGCCGGACTCATCGGTACCGTAGATTTCGACCAAATCGCCCACGCGGGGCTCCGCGCCCTGCGCCAAATCCACGAGCACGCGGTTCCCGTTCGACAACGCGACGGTCCCGATGAAGGCGCCCGAAGGGCCGGCGACCGCCGGCGCCGTTCGTCGCGGAGCGGCACCCCTCCGGGCCTCAAGGGCGGCGATACGATCGAGCAACGCGGCGTTCTCCGTCCGCAGCCGTTTCAGCGCTGCGGCGTAGACCGGGTTTTCCGCAGACGCCATGGCCGGAGGTTCGGCGGAGGCGATCGGTACGGCGGACGCGGGGGACGCCTCCGCAGCGGCGAGGACCGAGGATACGGCGGCGCTGATCGCCAACGCTGCGTTGACGACCGGAGAGTCCATAGACTCCTTTTGGAGTAGACTCGCGCGGAGCAGCGCCATCGTCTCCCCCGCGCCGGCGAGATCTCCGTCATCCGCCTGCCGGGAAGCCTTCACGAGCGCCTGCTCCAGGCGCCGGACATAGAGCGCCTCGACCTCGGCCTGTCGGCCCATCTCGTCCAGGATTTTCATCTCCCCGAGCTGCGGCGCGACGTCCTCGATGGCCTTCGGGGGCCGTTCGGGGGCGGACGCCACCGTAGCGGTCAGGGCCGTCTGCACTTCTCCGCGGAGTATTGCGCGACGCCGGTACTCCGCGATCAACCGGTCGCGTTTCGATATTTCCATATCAGAGCGCTTCCTGAGCGCCTCGACCAGCGAGGCCTCCGTGTTGAAAAACGGGGTAGGCCTGAAGAACAGCGTTTCCATTTCGACATTGTATTTCACGAGCGAAATGGCGAGACCGAGGCCGGACAGGAGCATGGTCGTGATGAGCGCCGCGAGCGGAAGCCTCCATTCGCCCCTGACCTTGGGCAAGGCCTCTTCCAAAGACACGGCGTTGTCCTTGAGCTCCCGCTCAAGGGCGTCCCGAAGCTTCGCGTCACGATCCAGCGCGAATTCCGAAGAGTCGATGGAACCATAGTATTCTACGATGCTGTTCGCCGTATCCATCCCGAAAACCGTTATACTAGGTAGTAATGAAAACCGGTATCCGATTCAAGACTTTCCTGATCCTTTTCTCCCTGATACTGGGCTCCCTCACCTCCATCGGAGTGGCCGCGATCTTCGGCGCGCGGACCGGGATGGTCCGGCTCGCCATGGGTTCGCTCTCTTTCAAGGCTGAAGCGCTGCAGCAGTACGCGGAGACGCAATGGGAAATGCTGGAGACGCAGGGGTTCCAACGCGATCTCGATTTCCGCAAGGCCGTCGCGCTTTCCATCGGCGAGTATGCCCGATCCCTGCTCCGCGACGATTCGGAATGGATCGCGGCCATCGGCCTCGACGGCCAGCCGGCCCTCTCCGTTTCCCGGGTCGTACCGACGGAGGATCTCGTATCGGCGGCGCGGAATGAGATGGGCCTCGGAAAGACCGGCCCCCTCGCCTTCGGGACGCGCGGCAAGGAACGTTTCGGCCAAGCGTTCTATTTCGAGCCCCTGGAGTGGTATGTCGTAGTATCTAACAGCGGAGAGGCGATTTTCGCGGAGACCGACCGGGCCATCGTCACGATACTCTGGAGCTTCGCGCTTTCGCTCCTCTTGTCCTTCGGCTTGCTCGTCGTGCTCACCGGCCGCATCGTGAAGCCGATCCGGCTCGTCTGCGAGGGCATGGCGGATATCATCGCAACGAATCGCTTCGACCGACGCATTCCCGTGATGGGTAGGGACGAGGTCGGCCAGCTCACGCTCCAATTCAACACCCTCTGCAGCGCGCTGCACCGGTCCTACACGAGGATACACGACATCGCGCTCCGGGAGGTTCAAGCGCGGTATGAGATCGCCGACCGGGAGCGTCAGGCCATCATAGCCCTCGGAAAGGTCGCGGAATTCCGCGATGAGGATACGGCCTCGCATACCATCCGCGTCGGACTCTATTCCAAGATACTCGCCGAAATTTTCTTACGGGATCCTGAAGATAGGAAAAGCATCTTCTACGCGGCGCCGCTCCATGATATCGGAAAGATCGGCATCCCCGATTCCATTTTGTTGAAACCGGCCGGACTTACTTCCGAGGAGTACAAACTGATGCAGAGCCACACGATAATCGGCCACAACATATTGAAGGAGTTCAAGAATCCGGCGCTCGCCATGGGAGCGGAAATCGCCCTGAGCCACCATGAGCGCTTTGACGGCACGGGTTATCCGCAGGGCCTCGTCGGAACGGACATCCCGCTCTGCGGAAGGATACTCGCCATCGTCGATGTCTTTGACGCCATGACCTCCGCGCGCCCCTATAAACAGGCATGGCACTCCGATAAGGCGTTCGAGTATATCCATGCACAGCAGGGCAACCATTTCGATCCTGAAATCGCCGCCGCTTTCTTGGAGAGAAAGAGCGACATCCTTGAAATAATGGAGCGCGATCGCTGATCAGAAGAGGTCCCGGTAGAGCAGAGCCTCTTCGCGCGTAAGTCCGGAACCGTTGAACGTGAGCAGATCCAATTGAGCGAGGGCGCCCTCGGAGTCTCCCAACGCGAATAGGCAATCGGCCAGGGCTTTTCGGGCACGGTCGTGGAGATCGGGAAGAGGATACCGATCCGCTACGGTCCTATAGCTCTCCGCCGAGTCCCGGTAATTTCCGCTGATGAAGAGGATGCGGCCTTTTTCGAAGAGGGCGCGCGGCATGATGGGATCTTCGGGGTAGTCGTCGATCAATTGCATGAACCGGGAGAGGGCCACCTCAAAGTTGCCCCCCGCCAAGGCCTCCTCGGCCGCTTCAAAACGCAGGCGAGCGGCGAGGGATAGGGCCTCCCACGTCGTTTCCCGAACCCGATGATTCCTGAGGAATCGGGCCCGGTCCGATTCGAGCCGGACGTTCCAAACGAAGAGCCCGCCGCCCATGACGGCGGAGGCGACGAGCTCTGGCGCGATCACCAAATCGCTTTTCCGCGGCGCGTATATCTCCCGGGCGGTCAAGACGCCCGTCAGCGCGAGGAAGAGCGGCAGGGACATCTTGACGCCGTCCAGTAACCGTTGCTTGGGATATACCGGCGCGACGCCGATACCCTGCGCTCCGGGCCGGAGGATCAACGCCTCGGAGGAGAAACGGATCGTTGCGGCCTCGCTCGCGTTGATATCCCGGTCACTCTCGCCGCCTCCATAGCCCTCGATATGCACTAGGGGCTCCCTGGGGACCATGGCGAACTCAGCGATCCGCCCTTCCGAAAGGTCCACCATCGCTTCCCGGGAATACCATCCGTCCTTTTCCACGCGGATTCGATACGTTCCCGCCGGAATTCCCCTGAGGAGGAGCGGCGTCGACGCCGCCTGGGCCCGGCCGTCCAGGTAGACCGTCGCCCCCATCGGCCTCGTCACGACATAGAGGTAGTCGCCCGGCTCCGCCGCGCCCCGCGCCGGTGCCATGCACATCAAGAGGGCGATGGCGATCAGAAGCATAGGCCGAGCCTCTGGAGCAGCCCGAAGAGAATGACCGGCCGATTATCCAAGGGAGCCGAAACCATGGCGGCGATTCCCAAGTCGATCTTCTCCGAGCGAAGCGTGAGCACGGCCCCCGCCGAGGGGAAGGGGCGCGAACCCCACTCCGTTTTGCCGCGGGCCTCGACTCCCCGGTAGTACCAGCCCAGCCGCGCCATCGGACGCAGACCGAAACGAGCGGATGGGGAGCCGAACAGCGGGATCGTGTAACCGAATTCTAATCCCCCGTAATACATCACGGAAGCGCCGAAGTCTCCATCCATGGGCCGGAAGCCGGCGGCCCCGGCCCAAGCCCCCGCCGTGAACGGCCGCCGGAGAAGGCCGCCGATGTCGTAATAGAGGCTCGCGGAAGCCGCGAAGGAATACGGATCTTCGGTCAACAAGGGGATGCTCAGGAACCCGAGCTCTATGCCGGCCGCCTGCTCCAAGGCGCAAACCGGCTGAGCGCATAGCGCGGCGCAGAGCGCTACGACCGGCAAGGATATCCGCTCAACGGACATCCTTCAGCACCTCCACCTCCCCGAACGTCAACTGATTCCCCAATTGGGAGAGGTATTGAGCCCGTATCCACTCGGGTGACCGAACCGTATTCGAAATACGGATTTCATCGAGGTCGGCCGTGATTTCTCTATCCGAGGACGCCGGCTTATCGTCATTCCCGATGACCAATTGCTCGTCGCCGTTCGGCACCGGGGTCCCCGTTCCGCCCGAGACTGTCGTGGAGCGACTATCGCCATTGGAGTACATAGCCACGCCGCTCACCCCGTCCCACGCGAGGGCGAAGGAGGTCCATGAACCGGTGGCGTACATGCCCGCGTCGCTGTCGCACGTGAGCGGCGTAATCGTATAGTCCACGGAAAACCGAATGGTCTCCCCCGCCTGAACCGTAAGGAGCAGTTTCGCCACCTTATTGGTTCCCTTGAAGAAGAGCGCCCGGTCCGCCGCGGTCCCCTGATCCCGCAACCGCGCCTCAAACGTCAACGGTCCCAGATCGGTGAAGTCGGCGCCGAAAGGGAAGATGAGCCCCATCTTGTTCGCGCCGGTGAATGCGAATCCGTACGACCCGAAGGGGGCGGTCCCGGCCATATCTCCGGGGGGATCGAGGGCGCCTTTGGCGCTCGGCTCGGCCAGCCCCGCGCTGTTCAAGTAATACCGTTCCAGGGTAGTTGTATCGTCATAGTATCCCCCGTGGAGCACGGCGAGGTACCCATCGGTCCAGACCGCGCTCGCGTTCGAAGCGTCCGTCGCGCTGTCGTCGCCGAAGTAGATCCATATATCGGTGTGCGCAGGCGCGGCCGCCAAGGAGGGGATTTTCACCCAGAAATCGGAAACGCTGGACGGATTCCAGGACTCCCGTTCGAACGCGAGCGGCGTCGTACCGTCCGCGTCCATGAACCTGATATCCAGCCCGTCGCTCCGGGCCGACGCGTAGGGGAAAGAGGCCGTCGTCAGACGGACCAGGACCGGGAAATCATTCAAGATCGTGCTTTGGGCGATGGCTCCCAGGGCAATAGGAAGGCGACGGGCCTGTCCGCCTTTCGGCCCCATTCCCGCCGCGATTATGTCCCACGCTCCCAGCTGAGTGCAACACAAGGACGTCGTCATGACGATGGTCGCAATGGAAAATAACGCAATCCGTCTAATATGCCACCACCGGAATTGATCAACGCGACAGACGACATCGCCCCCTCATCGGGGTGAAGTTTTCCAATACTCTCTGTCGGAGTGGTTTTCATTATAGCGAACGGGCCCCTGCCCGTCAAACGTACCGGCGCTACATCGATCTCCAGAACTTGAAGTTCATCTTTTCGATGTCTTGCTGCGAGGGCATCGGGAAGTACAGGTTCTTTTCGGGAGACGCGAACATGAATCCGTGCCGGATCAGTTTGTAGGGGATGTGGTCCATCTGGCTATCGAGGCAGAGCCCCTTGGTATGCTTCTCCGCGTTGCCGGTCAGCTCCGCGTAGGCGTCGCGGAGCGTCGACGGATGGATGGTCTCGATGGGCGGCCGGATGAAGGGATTGTTCCGGTACTCCTTGATGAAGTCGGGAATGTCGAATTCGATCTGCGTATAGAACACCTTCGGCGCCCCTTTCCTATTTCCCGGGTCGGTTATGAATTTGCTGAACTGTTCGAAATCGAAGTTCGAAAGGACGAGCATCCGCATGGGCGCTATTTCCGCGAAGAGGCGGATGAAGCCCGGTTTATGGGCGTTCACGTAGGGTTCGCTCTTGAGTTCGATCGCATGGCCGTCCGGAGAAGTC
The DNA here is from genome assembly GCA_023406985.1 of Spirochaetota bacterium. GTDB lineage: Bacteria > Spirochaetota > Spirochaetia > Treponematales > Breznakiellaceae > JAEXTK01. The sequence goes on from JAEXTK010000212.1 coordinate 15,277, forward strand.
AAGTACAAGGCCTCGATCGCGTCATAGTCGAGGTGTTCCAGTACCCGATAGCTCTTGATGAATTTGGTCGATTTCGGCCGCCCGTCGGGGTGGGGCCGGATCTCCTCGATGATGGACTCGATATCGAAATAGGGATGCCTGAATGAGGAGGCCACGCGGGCGAAGATAACCTTGCCGTTATACGATCGCGTCGAACCGGACGTATAGTGTTTTGCGAACTGCTCGGGAGTCAATTGGGAACCGACGAGGGCATGGTTCGGGTACATGATCGCGTAAAGGTACCGTTCGTATTCCATGGTCAATTCCCTCCCCAAAAGGTCTTCAGCATCGGCGCGATGACGAGCGACACGATGGCCATCAGCTTGATGAGGATGTTGAGCGAAGGGCCCGCGGTATCCTTGAGCGGATCGCCGACGGTATCGCCGACGACCGCGGCCTTGTGCGCTTCCGATCCCTTTCCACCCTTATCCCCGGTCTCGATCATCTTCTTGGCGTTATCCCAGGCGCCCCCCGCGTTCGCCATGAAGACGGCGAGCACGAGGCCGGACGCCGTGACGCCGACCAGGAGTCCCGTGAGCATCTCGATCCCGCCAATAAATCCGATGAGGACCGGAGTGGTCGCGGAGAGGATGCCGGGAAGCAGCATCCGCGAGAGCGCGGCCTTGGTGCTGATGTCGATGCATTTCCGATAATCGGGCTCCTCGGATTCCGCGAGGATGCCGGGGCGTTCGCGGAACTGCCGGCGCACCTCTTGGATCATGGCGAAGGCAGCCGAACCGATCGCGCTGATAGCGAGCGAGGAAAAAAGGTACGGCATCGCCGCGCCGACGAGGAGGCCGACGATCACGTCCACCCGCAGCAGGTCGATGGTTCCGCCCCCGACCACTTGTCGGAACGCGGTAAACAGTATGATCGCGGTCAGCGCGGCCGAGCCGATCGCGTATCCCTTGCCGATAGCCGCGGTGGTGTTTCCGACCGCGTCCAGGCTGTCGGTCACGCTGCGGACTTCCGGCGGGAACTCGACCATCTCCGCGAATCCTCCGGCGTTGTCCGCGATCGGTCCGTACGCGTCTACCGCGAGCTGGATGCCGAGCGTGACGAGCATGCCGACCGCGCCGATCGCCACGCCGTACAGGCCGGCGAGCGCGTAGGTTCCGAGGATCCCGGCGCCGATGACGATGACCGGAGGGAAACTCGAGAGCATCCCTACCCCGAGCCCGGAGATGATCGTCGTCGCCGGCCCCGTCTCGCTCGCGTCCACGATCGCCCGGACGGGCTTCCGCCCCGTTCCCGTAAAGAACTCGGTGAGCGCCCCGACGGCCATGCCGACGGCGAGGCCGAGTATCGCGGATAGGAAGACGCGAACGTACCCTATGCCTTGCGCGAAGGCGTCCGGGCCGAGCACGAGACGCGCGGCGAAGAACATCATGAGGGCGGCGACGCCTGAGGCGGCGAAGGTGCCCGTGTTGAGCGCGGCCTGCGGCGAACGTCCCTTTCGTGAGCGCACGAGGAAGATGCCGAGGATCGAAGCGAAGATACCGAGGGAGGCGAACACGAGCGGCAATATCGTCAGGCTCAGTTGGATCTCGGGCGACGCCGCGGTTTCGACGCCGAGGATCATGGCCCCGACGATTACCCCGACGTAGGATTCGAAAAGATCGGCGCCCATGCCCGCGACATCGCCGACGTTGTCCCCGACGTTATCGGCGATGGTCGCCGGGTTGCGGTGGTCATCCTCGGGGATGCCGGCCTCCACCTTTCCGACGAGGTCGGCGCCTATGTCCGCGGCTTTGGTGAAGATCCCCCCGCCGACCCGGGCGAATAGGGCTATCGAGGAAGCGCCGAGCGAAAAGCCGAACAGTATGGGAAGAACCGTCGTCCCGAGGGACACGATATCGACTCCGAACGCGTTCGACCCAAAATAGAGGACCAAGCCGATGCCCGCGAGCGCGAACCCTACGACGCTCATACCCATGACGCTTCCGCCGACGAAAGAGATACGGAGCGCAGGGCTCAAGCCCGTGGCCGCGGCAGCGGCCGTCCTCGCGTTGGTCTGCGTCGCGACCCTCATCCCGATGAAACCGGTGAGCGCCGAGCAGACCGCGCCCAAAAAGAACGCGGCTGCCTGCCACCGCAACGCGCCGGTGTTGGCGATGGCGAGCAAGACCGTGACCATGACCACGAACGGCGCGAGCGTGGTATATTCGCGCAGCAGGAAAGCCATCGCGCCGTCGGCTACGTGGCGGCGGATACGTTCTAGTCCCTCATGACCGATTGGCTGGCGGTAGATCCAGTAGGTACGCGCGACCGCGTACGCGAGCGCAAGCACGCAGCCGCCGGCAGCAAATATGACACCGGTACTCAGCATAAGAGGTATAGTAGTATGGGAGATGGCAGAAAACAAGAACAATCATCGTTTGAGCAGGAATGCGGGACCGGCGACGAACGCAAATACCGAGAGGATAAAAAAAAGCCTGGCGATTACCTACTTTCCCACACCTCGAGGGCGCAGTATCATCGGCGTGGGAGGGCTTGACTTCCGTGTTCGGAATGGGAACGGGTATGACTCCTCCACCATAATCACCAGGCAATAATAACCATTTCAAAAGACCAGGGGTTAGTTTCCTCTCCGCGCTTCAAGGCGCAGGGACGGGCTTTCCCGGTTCAGGACGGTGAAGACTCACTTCGTGAGTCTTTCCGGAGTTTACTTCGTAAACTCCAGCACAGGGAACGGCATTGGAAACTTACATCGTAAGTTTCTCCAGCGAAGAACGATAATATGGTCAAGCCTTACGGCAGATTAGTATTGGTCGGCTGAACACATTACTGTGCGTAGACCTCCAACCTATCAACCAGGTAGTCTTCCTGGTGCCTTCAAGGGGGTCGAACCCCCAGGGATGGTTTATCTTGAGGTGGGCTTCCCACTTAGATGCCTTCAGCGGTTATCCCTTCCGAACGTAGCTACCCAGCGCTTGCCCTTGGCAGGACAACTGGTACACCAGAGGTTCGTCCACTTCGGTCCTCTCGTACTAAAAGCAGCTCCTCTCAACCATCCAACGCCCATGGCAGATAGGGACCGAACTGTCTCGCGACGTTCTGAACCCAGCTCACGTACCGCTTTAATTGGCGAACAGCCAAACCCTTGGGACCTGCTCCAGCCCCAGGATGCGATGAGCCGACATCGAGGTGCCAA
>JAEXTK010000225.1 GCA_023406985.1 Spirochaetota bacterium
CCCCTAGGGGATATTGCCGGAAAAGTAAAAGACCCGAGCAAAGCTCGGGTCTTTTACTTCTTTTTAGTAGCCCCTAGGGGAATCGAACCCCTCTTTTAAGATTGAGAATCTCATGTCCTAACCGATAGACGAAGGGGCCGTCTGCGTATTCCCCAGGGAGGATTCGAACCCCCACAAGCAGATCCAGAGTCTGCCGTGCTACCATTACACAACCGGGGATCGGTCGCGCCGCGGGCGATTCGCATCGCTCACGACGGAACGAAACCTATACCGAATTGGAAAAAATGTCAATACCGAGGGCCCCGGCGTCACTCGCCGTGGTACTCGATGAGGGTGCGGATCGGGATGGTGCCGAGGACCGCGCGGTAGTTGAGGAAGGGCAGGCCCACGACGCCGAAGATGCCGGCGACGGAGGCGCCGGCGGCGACGACGAGGTCGGTCGCGGCGCGCAGGGTGCCGCCGGTGGCGATGAGGTCGTCCACCACGAGCACGCGTTTACCCTTCGGGACGTCGGCGCCGTGCACCTCGATTTCGGCCTCGCCGTACTCGAGCTGGTATCTACGGGAGATGGTCTCGCCGGGCAGCTTGCCTTTCTTGCGGATGAGGATGAGCGGGATGCCGAGACGGTCGGCGAAGGGGGCGGCGAAGACGAAGCCGCGCGATTCGATGGCGGCGACCGCGTCCACCTGTTCGCGGGAGTAGAGCTCCACCATAGAGTCGATGCAGTAGCGGAAGGCCGCGGGCTCGGCGAGGATGCTCGTGATGTCGTAAAACAGGATTCCCTTCTTGGGAAAATCCGGGACTTTCCGGATTGCGGCGTCGAGATCGAAAGAACTGTCCATGAATGTGCTATCTCCGTCCCAGAATTTCCGCGGTCCAAGAACCCATATCGTCCGAGCGATCGGCCAAGTACGGTTCGGCCGCGATATGGAGGTCCGAGTCGCGAACGATGTCGCGAAGATACCCGATCGCTTCATTCGATGCAAGGGAAAAAAGCCCGCACGGCCGTCCGGCGAGGTTGATGCCCTTGAGCACCCGTTCCAGTTCCGCGAAGGCGGCCGGGCGAGGATGCTCGCACCCGATCAGGATCGTATCCGCGGGGAGCAGGTCCGTCGCGGCGAAATCGGAGCCTTCCATCAGAACGACTTTTTTGCCCTTGAAGCGCTCGGCGAGCGAAGTAGCGACCCGGCGTATCTTTTCAGAACCGTCGATCACGATGAGCACGGTTGCCAATTGTTTCACGCATTCGAGTCTAGCCCCCGGCTATCCACTTGTCAACTTCGCTTCGTTCCTTCCAGCGCTGCGCCGATCTCCCTCACCGTGAGCGCGTACGCGGAGAGGAACGGTCCGATTTCGCGATCGACCGCCGCGGAATCGCGGGCGACGGCGGCTTTCTCCAGGGCGGCGGCGGAGAGGGCGAGCCGTTCCGCCCCGATCGATGCGGAGGACCCCTTGACCTTATGGGCGAGGCGGTGGAGAGCCTCGTAGTCCTTGTCTTCGGCCGCGCGGAGCGCCGTCTGCGTCCGGTCCTTCGCCTCCCCGAGGAGTACGCCGTAGAGTTCGAAAAGGAGATCCTCGTCGCCGCCGAGCCTGCCGAGGGTCCGCTTGGGGTCCAGGATCGGCGCGTCCTCGTCATCCGCCACCGCGTGGCGCTCGGTGCGCGGGTCGGCGGCCACGCCGGGGAGCAGCGATTCCAGCGCGGCGAACTCGATCGGCTTGGAGACGAAATCGTCCATCCCGGCCTCGGCGCACCGCGCGCGGGCCTCCGTCTCGGAATGGGCGGTCATGGCGATGATGAGGACGTTCCGGGCCGATTCCCCGGCCTCCCCCGAGCGGATACGGCGGGTCGTCTCGAGCCCGTCCATGCCGGGCATCTCCACGTCCATGAGCACCATGGCGAAGCTCCGGCCGCGCAAGAGATCCAACGCTTCCGATCCCGAGCTCGCGCGTACCGCCGTGCGGCCGACGGTCTTGAGGAAGCGCTGGACCACGCGCGCGTTCATCTCGTTATCCTCCACGAGGAGGATGTCCGATTCCCCTCCCGGAGGCGTCCGCCCACCCGCGGCGGCGGGCGACGGCGGCTCGACGATATCGAAGCACTCGGCGCCCGGCAGCTCGACGGGTAAGGAATCCGAGGCGCACGCGTCGAAGCGGACCGTCACCGCGAAGGTCGACCCTTCGCCGAGCCGCGATTCCGCGGAGATGTCGCCGCCGAGGATCCGCGCCAGGCGGCGGGAGATGGTGAGGCCGAGGCCCGTACCGCCGAAACGCCGGCTCGTTCCCGCGTCCGCCTGGGTGAAGCTGTCGAAGATGGTTGCCAGTTTCGCCGGAGCGATGCCGATCCCCGAATCCGCCACCGCGACCCGCACCCCCACGCCCTCTCCCGGCATCCGTTCCGGCGCGATGCAGACCGTCACCCCTCCCCGTTCGGTAAATTTCACCGCGTTCCCGACGAGGTTATAGAGGATCTGCGAGAAGCGGAGGGCGTCTCCCACCACCAGGGAGGGCACGCCCTCGTCGCTTCGGAAGTCGAGCGTGATGCCCTTCCGGGAGACCGCCGGCCTGAACGACTTGACGACCTGCTCCACCGCCGCGGCGGGGGAGAAAGCCCTCCGCTCCAGGCGTAGCCGGCCTGACTCGATCTTGGAAAGGTCGAGGATGTCGTTGACGAGCGCGAGGAGCATGCGGGAGGCTGCCTTGACCGTCTCCAGATCGTCCCGGAGTTCGCTTCCCAGATCGCCCTTGAGCGCGAGCTCGGTGAGCCCCATGATCGCGTTGATCGGCGTCCTGATCTCGTGACTCATGTTCGCGAGGAAGTCGCCCTTGGCCTTTTCGGATTCGACCGCGGCCGTTCGGGCCGCATCCAGTTCCAGCTCCTTGCGCACGTAGTCGGTGATATCCTTGGCCACGAACGCCACGTGCGTCGGCTGCGCCTGTCCCGGCGGAACGAAGGGATAGTAGGCGAGTTCCAGGTCGCGCTCGGCCGTCAAGCCGAACCCCGCGTGCACCCGGTACACGACGGAGGCGCCTTGGAAGGCGCCTTCGAACGCGGTACCGATGCGTTCCCCGAGCGGGCCCGTACCCCAGACGCCCGCGATCGTCGATCCGACCAGTTCCTCGCGCTTCCGTCCCATCGCCGCGCAGAAGGCGGCGTTCACGGCCTCAATGCGCAGATCGCGGTTGACGATGCACATGTAGTCGCGCGACGCGTCGACCATGAATTCGAATCTCCGGAGTCGGCCTTCGTTCTCCGCGATGGCGGTGAAGGGGTCCATCCGGCGGTAGGCCGTGGCCACGAAGGCGAGGGCCGCCGATACGATGCAGGGCGCGGGGTCGAAGGCGGGCCGGCCGAAGGCGCCGGCGCGGAATAGGGCGAAGAATACGGAAAAGGCGAAGGCGCCGACCAGGATGCGCGCCACCGCCGTGCGTTCCGTGTCGCGCGGATTCTTCGCGCGGACGGCGAGCGTCCAGGCCGCCAGGGCGACCGCGACGATGCCGGCCGCGAGCTGTACGCCGAGGGCGATCTCCACCTGCGGCGGCACGAGCCCGGGCCGCATCGGCGTCAGCCAGAGGACGAGGTTGGCGGCGAGCGGCGCGCCGAGGAGCGCCGGAGCGCGAAAGCCCCGGAGCCCGCGGAAGCCGTCGCCGCGCGCGAAAACGTAGAGCAGGGCGGGGATGAGGGCATAGGCGAGGTTATCGATCCGGCCCAAATAGGCGGACAGCTCAAAGGCGAGCCTCCGCCACGGCGCGTCGGCGGCGGATAGGAGGATGGCCGTCGCGGCCTCCGCGGCGTTCCAGAGGAAGACCGCGGCGGCGAGGAGCGCGAAGGGACGGCCCCGGTCCTTGCGGAGGCCGTAGAACGCGAACGCGGCGGTCCACAGGGCGACCCACGCTGATACGGCATACGCGGAGACCCGCAAAAACGCCGCAAGAATAGGGTTGTACATGCGCCTTCGATTATAACGTAGGCGCGGGCGCGACGCTCGGGCTTACAGGGCCCCCTCGTATACGAGCCGCGCTTCGCCGTCGAGGGTGACCGTGAGGTGATCCTCGAACCGGTCGAGGGCATGCGGGAGCAAGGAAACGTACACGAGGCGCGGGTTCACCGCCTTCACGAGGTCCCAGGGCATTTCGGATACGCCTTCCAGGATGACCCCGTCCACCACCCGGAGGACCGGGATGAAGGATTCGTCCAGGGTATGCGTGAGCAGGATCTCGCCACCGCCCTTCCGGAGGGCGAGCGCCGCTTCCTCGAGCGTGCGGGCCTTCACGATGCGTCCGGTGCAGCGCCCGCCGAAGCCCCGTCCGCCGAAACCGAGGACGTTGCCGATCACGTGCACGCGCACGCTGTTCGTGAGGAGCGGCGAGTTGAGCGGAAGCCCGGCGACCACGACCACCTTGTCGAGCGGCTTCGCGAATCCTTCCCGGATGGCGGCGGAGATGGCGCCCTGGATCATCGCCTCGGAGTCCTCTTCCCGCTCGGTGAGCACCGGCACGACGCCCCAGTGGAGGAGCAGGCGACGGCGGACGGCCTCGTCCGGGGTTACCGCGACGATACGGCGACGCGGCCGGAAACGGCTGACGAGCTTCGCGGTATTGCCGCTCATCGTCGGCGCGATGATCGCCGCGGCGCCGATCCGGTCGGCCGTCCAGGAGGCCGCTTCGGCGATGGCGAGATCGATGTCGTCCGAACCGTTCGGCGAGGGAGCGACGCCGCGCCGGATATCGAGCACCCGCCGGTACTCGTCGGAGGCTTCCACGGCCCGGGCGATCCGATCCATGGTCTCCACGGCGGCCTCGGGATAGGCGCCGTTCGCGGTCTCGCCGGAGAGCATGACGCAGTCGGTGCCGTCCAGGATCGCGTTCGCCACGTCGCCGGCCTCCGCGCGGGTCGGCCGGGGATTCTTGATCATGGATTCCAACATCTGGGTAGCGGTGATGACCGGCTTGCCCGCGGCGTTGCAGAGGGCGATGATCCGTTTCTGCTCCAAAGGAACCCGCTCGGCGGGCACCTGGACGCCGAGATCCCCGCGGGCCACCATGACGCCCGCGGCCACGCGCACGATATCGGCGATGTTGTCCAGGCCTTCCTCGTCCTCGATCTTGGCGATCACGGGCAGGTCGGCGCCGATCTCCGCGAGGAACCGCTGGATGGCGGTGACGTCCGACGGCTTGCGGATGAAGGAGGCGGCCACGTAGTCCATGCCCCGCTCCGCGCCGAACCGGAGGTCGTCCCGGTCCCGGTCGGTCAGGGCGGGGAGGCGCGTCTTCACGCCCACGACGTTGACGTTCTTGCGCCCTCCGATCTCGCCGCCGTCCAGGACGCGGCAATCGATGGTCCGGCCTTCCACGCCGAGGACTTCCAGGCATACGAGGCCGTCGGCGATCAGGATGCGGACGCCGATCTTCACGTCGTCGGCGAGGCCCGCATAGGAAACCGTGAGGCGCTCGCCCGTCGCCGTCGCGGGACCGCCCGCGGCGACGGCATCCGCCTCCGCGATCACGCGCACGCGCGCGCCTTTGACCAGGGAAATCGAACCGCCGCCCGCCACCTCGCCGGTGCGGATCTCGGGCCCCTTGGTGTCCAAGATGAGCGCGACGGGCACCCCCTCAAGGCGAGAAGCCTCGCGGACGCGATCGATGCCCGCCCCGTGGTACGCGTAGTCCCCATGGGAAAAATTGAATCGCGCGACGTTCATGCCGCGACGGATGAGCGACCTGACGATGTCGACGCTCTGCGTCGAAGGTCCCATCGTACAGATGATCCTGGTGTTTCGGTCGAAGGGCATACGGGGCTCCTCTCAGGGCTACCATACGTGAGGAAGGCGCAAGTTGCAAGCGACCGCCCTTCCATCCCCAAGAAAGGATGCGTGCTGCGGTACTGGAACGGCCTACTAAACCGGTTTATACTCTCAATGGAGGCATACATGCACGACCAAGTGACGGCGCGACCAGGCGTCGCCGAAACGGAATCCATCTATCAGATATATATCCGCAACTTTACCGAGGCCGGGACCTTCAAGGCCGCGGCCGAGCGGCTGGACGAGGCGCGCGACCTCGGCTTCGGCTGGATCTACCTCACGCCGATCCACCCGATCGGAAAGGTCTCCCGCAAGGGCGGCCTCGGCAGCCCCTACGCCGTCGCCGACTACCGCGCGGTGAACCCGGAGCTCGGAACCCTCGAGGATTTCCGCTCCTTCGGCCGCGCGGTGCGCGAACGCGGGATGAAGCTCATGATCGACGTGGTCTACAACCACACGGCGAGCGACGCGCGGCTCGTCAAGGAACACCCCGCCTGGTACCTGCGCGACAGCCGCGGCATGCCGAGCCGGAAGTGCGCGGACTGGTCGGACGTGGTCGATTTCGACTACGCTTCCTCGCCCGCCCTCGCCGAAGAGCTCATCGATACCCTGGTCTACTGGCGGGAGCAGGGCGTAGAAGGGTTCCGCTGCGACGTGGCTTCACTCGTCCCCGCGGAGTTTTGGGTCGAGGCGCGGCGGAGGGTCAACGCGCGGGATGGCGCGGGCGCGGAGAAACGGCCGACGCTCTGGCTCGCCGAGAGCGTCCACCCCCACTTCCTCCTCTCCATGCGCGATAACGGCTTCGGTGCTTGGTCGGACGGCGAGCTCCATGCGGCCTTCGACCTCTCGTACGACTACGACGGGTGGGAAAAGCTGGAGCGCGTTTGGTCGGGCGAGGCTCCGCTCGCGACCTACCTGGAACACCTCGATACCCAACGCGCGCTATCCCCCGCGTCCGCCCGCAAGATCCGCTACCTGGAAAACCACGACCAGCGCCGGGCCGCGGACCGTTTCGGGACGGGTCCGCGCCTGGAAGCCTGGACCGCCTTCTATCAGCTCCTGCCCGGGTCCACCTTCGCCTACATGGGTCAGGAACGCGCGATCCGTCGGCTGCCGAGCCTCTTCGAAAAAGATCCCGTCCGGTGGGAGGACGGGGACGGCGCGTTCCGGAAATTCTTCGCCGCCTGCTTCGCCGCGACCCAGCGCGTCAAGCGGACCGCGGGCCGGTTCTCGTGGAAGGAGCTCGCCGAGGGCGTCGTCCTCCTGGAACGCGAAGGGGCCTCGTCCGCCTTCTCGGCGATCCTCAACGTGGACGACCGCAGCGGGCGCGTCGAGCTGAGCGAGCCCCTGATCGGCGAGGACGCGCTCACCGGGAAGAAGGTGCGCCTAGAAGGCCGCATCGAATTACCCCGGGGCGCGCTCATCGTGGAACGCGCCCCGAAGCGCGGATAGCAAAAAAAGGGCCGTGCGCCCCCAAACCGCGGGCGGC
>JAEXTK010000269.1 GCA_023406985.1 Spirochaetota bacterium
CGTCGGCGCCGGTCGGAGCCGCGCCGCCGCGGGCGAGGGCGACCGGAGCCGCGCCGAGCGAGGGGCGGCCGACCGCCTCGACCTCGAAGGCGGTGGACTGGATTTCGCCGTACTTGTAGTAGAAGCGGCCCCAGATCCGGTACCGGCCGCCCACTTGGAGCTGTTTCTCCAGGAAGGGCCGGTTGAAGCACACGAGGACGGCGCGGGCGCTCCCGTCGTCGACGTGGACCTTGAGGGTCCGCATGCGGCCGGCGCCGAACCAGTCGTGGGCCAGGACCGTCGCCTCGGTGCAGACCGGGAGGCGGGCGAAGTCGGCGAAGGGGACGCGGCGGGATCGATCCTCCCAGTCCCGGGGATAGTAGGAGAGGAGGCCGGCCACGGTGGTGACGCCGACGCCCGCGAGGGCGCGGGCGAGGGCGGGGCCGGCGCCCTTCACGTGCGTGACGCTCGCGTCGAGTTCCCGGACGAACACCGGAGCCTAGAAGGGGAGCCGGGAGAGGATGCCCGAAAGGATACCGGCGATGATGCCGCCGACTATCCTGAGCGCGAGGAGGGCGACGATGGCCGTGATGAGGCCGGTCCGGTAGCTCACGAGCCGGTCACGGTAGACCCATCGATTGATGCGGTAGAGCACCGGCCGGGATATCGCGTCCACCGCGTGCCAGAGCGGCATGATGGAATTCCGGGCCGACAGGTAGGAGACGAAACGGAGGGCCAGGACGATCACGAAGAAGACGAGCACGAAGGCGACCGCGGACCAGGCGCTGGAGACGATCATGGAGAGGATGATCCCCACCGTGATGAGCCCGAAGTGGCCGATGGTCACGAAGATGTTGTTCACGAGGGCCAGGACGGCGAGGGCGGCCACCGGCGTGAAGTCGAAGGCGTCCCCGCGGAGCGCGGGAAAGCGGCGGAACCAGTCGAGATAGGGATCGGTGACGCCGGCGAGCAGTTCGTAGCTGCGTCCGAACGAAGCCCCGTCGAACCAGGTGAGCATGACCCTGAGGAAGGTGAGGATCATGTATATGGTCGTGAGCGCTCCGAGGATGCGCATGAGGATGATCATATCCGCGTACCTCCGGGAAATAGGATAGCCCATTCGGCCTCCCTCGTCGAGGCGGTCGCCCTCGGGGGATATGAGCCGACGGACGTTAGTGGTATAATCGCAGGAAGCTGAAAAGCAGAGGTACGGCATGCTGAAGATCCTTCATGTCGATCGGAGCGAACTCTTCCGTAAGGTGATGCGCGAGCTCATCGCGCGGTGCGGGCACTCCATCGTGAGCGTCGGTTCCAAGACCGAGGGGCTGGCCGCCCTCGCGGAGGGGTCGTTCGACCTCGTGGTGACCGGGCTCGAGCTCGGCGACGGCGACGCGGAACTCCTCATCCGGGAGATGGCGGAGACCGACGCGCGCGACGTCCCGGTGATGGTCGTGACCGCCACGGACTCCCTCGACCTGCGCGAGCGGCTCTTCGCCCTCGGCGTCGTGGATTACATGCTCAAGGGCACCGTGAACGAGGACCAGTTCCGCCGGTATTTCGACGCGCTCGCCGCCGAGGACGAGCTGTCGGCGTTCATGCGCGGCCTCCGCATCGCGGTGGTGGACGACTCCCCCGAGATCCTCAAGATCGTCCTCCGCATCCTCACCATGCACGGCTTCGCGTCCGTCCGCCTCTTCACCGACCCCTCCCGGCTCTTCGAATCCTCCGAGGCCTTCGACCTATACCTCGTGGACGGCGTGCTGCCGACCCTGTCCGTGGACCAGACCGTCTCCCGCATCCGGCGCGATGCGCCCGATTCCCTCGTGATCGGCATGTCCAACTTCCAGGGCGAGAAGCCCCTGACGAACCTGCTCTTCGCCGGCGTGGACGATTACATCCACAAGCCCTTCGACGCGGCGACCCTCGTTTCGCGCCTCAAGGTCAACGCGCGGTCCTACCAGCTCAAGAAGCGGCTGGAGCGGATGGCGGTCACCGACGCCCTCACGGAAGTCTACAACCACCGCTATTCCTTCGACCGGCTGGAGGAGGAGACGGCCAAGGCGTGCCGCCACGGCCGGACCCTCAGCATCCTCATGCTCGACGTGGACGACCTCAAGAGCGTGAACGACGTGCGCGGCCACCGCGCGGGGGATGAGGTCCTCAAGGCCGTGGCCCGGACCCTCCGCGGCGTGCTCCGCTCCTCCGACGTGATCGGCCGCTACGCGGGCGAGGAATTCCTCGTGATCCTGCCGGAGACGAACCAGGAGTCCGCCAACGTCGCCGCCGCCAAGATCAAGTCCGCCGTGGCCTCCCTCCTCTTGGACGGCGGAAGCCTCCGGGTCTCCGTCTCCTCCGGCCTCGCCGAATACCGCAAGGACGAGAGCGTGGAATCCTTCATCGCGCGCGCGGATTACAGCCTCTACAAGTCCAAGCAGGGCAACAAGAACAGGATCAAGGCGTAGGCGGAGGACGCGAAGCGCACGCCGCCATTTCCCGGCGGTTCCTTGAGCAGGGTCGAACTTCCGCCTACGGGGCGAGCCCCGTACCCTCGGTCAGCTTGTTCGGGTTGAAGGCGATGAGCGCGTCCTTGTAGGTATACGATTCGGCGCCGGCGCGCGATTGATACGGGACTCCCCGGACTTCTCCCGCGATGATGAGCCGGGCGCATTCGGCCAGATCGCGAAGATACGCAGGTGCGTACTCGCCGCCGTGGCCGGGATACAGAACGGCGAAATCCGCTTCCCGCGCGATCAGTTTCTCCAGGGTCCGCCGATACGTTTCAAGCGGGGTGGATTCATAGAGGAAGAGCCACGAATGGGAGTTGTTGTTGTCTCCGGTGAAGAGCAGCTTCCGTTCGGCGTCCCATAGGCAGATGCTGCCCCGGGTATGACCGGGAGTCTCGATCACGGTGAGCTTCCTTCCCCCGAGATCGAAGACGTACCCTTCCCGCACCGGCGTGAAGTCGGTCTTTCCGAAGCTGTAGCGCCGCGCCATGTCCAGATCGTCGGGATGGGCGAAGAACGCGTCGAAATACCGGTTCCCGCCGGCGTGATCGCTGTGGCCGTGGGTATTCACCACCGACACCGGTAGGGAGGTCAGCGTTTTCACGTAGCGGCCCAGATCCGCGGTGCCCATGCCGGTGTCGATCAGGAGGGCCCGTTCCGCTCCCGCGACGAGGTACATATTCACGGACACGGTGCCCGGCTCCGTGATGCGCCACGCGCCCTCGGCGAGCTCCGTCTTTTGGAACGGCGATGCGGCGACCTCGACGGCGGTAGCGCCGGCGGCCGCGGCTCCCTCATCCTCAGAGGCCGATTTCGCCGTTCGGCACGACGTCCCATACGGGATCGGCAGCAGGCAGATCGCGAGGTAGAGAGCGGTTCGTATCGTTTTCGTACTGTTTCGCATGGTATCTGCCTCCGTTTCCGATCCCTGTTCGATCTACGGGATCCGTACGCGCGTACAGACTACCTCCCCGCGCACCGCCCGTCAATCGAAACGCGGCCAGGGCAGGGGCAGGGTCCGCCGCTAAGGGCTCAGGGCCTTGCGCCTCTGGCCGCGAACCATCGACAGATTTCGAGGCACTGGTCCGGCTCGGGTTGCGCGTGCGCGATGCCCGGGCCGATCATCAGGGCGACGGGTACCGACGCGTCGGCGAGGATGGCTGCCGCCCGTTCGGCTTCGGCTCGATTGAAATCGAGCTCCCCGGCGAACAGGTAGACGCCCCGCTTCACCTTGAGGTCGGCCAAGGCTGCGGGGGTCTCGTTGTAGACGACTCCTCCCAGGGGCACGAGCCCGGCGAAGAGGCCGGGGAACTTGAGCGCCACGCCCGTCGCCATCCGGGCCCCGCCCGAAAAACCGGTGAGGAAGATCCGCTCGGGATCGACCGCGTATCTCCGGCACACGTCGTGGAGGACGTCCATGACGGTCTGGCCGCGCACGTCGGTCCGCACCGGATTGCCCGCCTTGTCGGGACAGGCGAAGATGAAGCCGTACGCGGCCGCGGCTTTCTCCCAGGGCGCGAACAGGTCCCGGCCCGCGCCGCTCGGGGAAACGGCGAGCACGAGCGCTCTCGCCGAGTCCGCGGTATACCCGTCCGGCAGGCGCAGGTAGTAGGTGACCCTTTCCGGACGGTACAGGATCGGCTGGCCCGGCACGGAAGCGAGTCCGAAGCGGTAGGGCGACGGCCCGGCGACGGTCAATTGGGCCTCGCTCCCGCTCTCCGGCTCGCAGAAGGCCGTCGCCGCCACCGCGACCAAGACGCAGAAGAACGCGCAGAGCCTTGATGAAGTAGCCGGCACGGGAGCCTCCTTCGTCATCACCTAACCTCGCGAGTTCCGATCAATTCTGGCGGATGGAACGGAGAACGTCCAGCGATCGTTGTACAATGCCGGGCGAGGCGGCGGAGCGTACCGTACGCCGGGACGGTCGCTTCGATCCCGGAAAAGCAAATATCGCCGAGATCCGCGGGATGCCGGGGAAGGCCTGACCTCGAGCTTGGAACAGCTGGGGGCGGAAATGAAGGACGGATCTCCGCATCTTCTACTCCTCGTCCGCCTCCGCCATGGTGGAGAGTTCATCGCGTCCGAGCGCCTCGAGCCGATCGACTTCGGCATCGTTCAGCTCGGGGAACTGTTTCCTTTTGGCGGCTGAAAGACGTCCCTTGCCCTGGAGATGGGGGCGGATAAAGAGATCGAGCCGACGGTCCGGCATATCCACCACCTCGATCATCTTCCGCCGCGCCGCATCGAAGGCCGACGAGATAACCGGCTCTGCCGCGAGTTCGGTCTCGATGGTAACGCTGACGAAACCGAAGAGCGCCTCCGCCTGCGTCGTCAGGTCGGGGAAGCGGTAGAGCGCGCCCGTATCGTTGAGCGCGGTCATCTCGCCCCGTTCGTCTGTACGGTACCCGACGACGGGCGCGGGCGTGAAGCCCCGCTTGGCCAGGACATGGCGGATGAGGAAGCGATGGATGCGCCGGTTGCCGTCGCCGAAGGGGTGGAGGAACACGAAGCCGAACCCACCCAACGCGGCGACCACCACCGCATCGACCGACGATTTCTCCAGTCTGCCGTAGGTAGCCGTCCATCCGTCCATGAGGCCGCGAAGGTCCTGGGGACGGGGCGGAACGGAGCGAACCCACTCCCGCGTCGGTCCGAGGCTCTCGCCGATGTAGTTCCGGTCGGTACGGTACGATGAATCGGCAGAGCGCTCTTCCACGATGGAACGTTGCAGACGCACCAGCGCCGGCCCGGAGCGCACGTCCATGGTACCGGCGAGGCGGAGAAGCTCCACGAAGGTCGCGGCCCTCCGCGAACCGGGCGTGAGCCGCTCAATGGCGAAGGACGATTTGGTCTCCCGGGTATGCAGGTAGTCCGCGGCCCGGGAGAGCAAGGCCTCGGGGATCGCGCGTATGCGCCGCGAAGCGAGCCTCGATAGATTGGCCGCCTCGTTGGCGTTCAATTCCGGAGTCCTGCGCACCGTCGGGCACCACGCCGCGCTTCCCGGCAGGTTGTCGAGCCCCTCTGCCGACGGACCCTTTCGCTGGTACCCGGTTGCCTTCTTTTCCCCGCTACCTTGGAAAAACGATTACGGATTTCCTCCAGAGACAAGCCGGTCACGGACGGCAGCCGCACGGAGGTTCGCATGCGCACGTGGGGTCGATATTTTTATGACGCCGCCCGCGCCCCTCCGCGCCTACCTACTTGGCAAAGATGAAATCCTTCCATTCGCTCCAGCCCGCCGCGGCCTTGTAGGCGTCCACGCCGGCGGCGGGGACGAGGATGCGGAAACCCGCGGGATGCTGGTAGAAGCCTCCACCGCCGAACGCGGGAGGCGACGCCCGCTCCACGGTGAGATCCTTGAGCGCGGAGCAGCCGGTGCATACGCCGAGTCCGATGGTGGCGACGGACTCGGGAAGCCTGAGCGCCGTCAGCGTGGAGAGTCCTTGGAGGCTGTACGCCCCGAGCGTGGTGACGGTTTCGGGAAGGGTCAAGGAAGTCAGTATCGCGTGATTCGTGAAGAACGCGTAGTCGGCGATGACGCGCACGCCCGAGGGAACGGCGTACGCGGCGTCCGGTTTCCCCTCCGGATAGCGGACCAGCGTGGTCAAGTCGGCGTTGAAAAGCACCCCGTCCACCGACCGGAAGTCGGCGTTGCCGGCGGCGACCGTAAAGGACGTTATCTTTTCGCAGCCCGTGAACGCGGTCTGGCTGACGCTCTTGAGCGATGCGGGCAGGTGCACGGTCGTCAAAGCGGCGCAGTTCACAAAAGCGAAGTCTCCGATGCTCTCCACGCCCTCCCCGATCGTGAGCGAAGTCAGGTTTCCGCCGCTCCCGAACGCGAAACGCTCTATGTTCCGCACCGATCCCGGTATCGTGAGCGAGGTGAGGCCGCAGCCGTAGAAAGCCTCCTGACCGATCGAGACGACGGAATCGGGGATCCGCACCGAAACGATATTCGATTTATAGGAGAAGGCGCTATTCGCGATGCCGGTCACCGGTACGCCGTTGATGGAAGAGGGGATCACGAGGTTCCCCGAGCTCCCCGTATAGCCGGTGATGGTGCCGCCGGAAAGCGAGAAATCGCCCGGGCTCGGGCCGCCGGGACAAGCCCACGAGCTCACGCCCGAGGAATAGGTCGGAATGCCGTCATAGGAGCGCAGGGTGAAGACGTACGGGGCGAGGGGCGTGAGGCCCGGCACCGTGTACGAGGCCGCGCTCCCGCTCGTTCCCGGAACCATGACGGTCCCGAGTACCGTGGCGCTCCCCTCTACCCGGTAGCTCACCTCCGCTCCCGCGAAATCTTCTTCGGTCGGGTTGATCCAGTTCAGGGTCACCGAGGTGGACGAGGTGGAGGCCGTCACCGCGGAGACGTCCGCCGGCGCGGATTCGAAGGTCACCCTATAGAGGCGCGGCGTCGTCCGATCCGGCGCCGTTACTTGCACAAGAAGAGTATTGTCCGCGAGGACCGCGAGCCCGTTTACCTTTTCCCCCGAGGCGATCGGCGCGGCGTCGGAACCGTTCCAGGAATAGGAGAGGCTTTGGCCCGGCGCTACCGTCGCGGTGAAACCGACGGTCGCGGGGAGACCGACGCGGCGCCCGAGAAGGTAGATCGCTGAACCCGGCGCGAAGGAGAAGTCCAGGAGCCCGTTGTCGAACGCGAAGCCCGCGAGGGACGCGCCGGAATCGAGGAAGTCGTCCGCGGTGAAGGTCCGCTCGGCGCGGAGCGTCCCGTCGGGGCCGACCCAGTCGGCGCTCTCGTAGCCCGCGGCCACGACGACCTTCTCGCGGAATATCCCCGCAACGGTTCCGGCCGCGCCGCCGCGCCGGAAGGTCAGGACGAGGGTGCCGATGCCCGCGTCGAGGCTCTCGAATTCCAGGACGCCGCGGCGCTTCCCGTCCGCGGCCGCGAGGTTCGCGTCCCGCTCGACGGCCGTACCTTCGACGGCACCCGCCACGTAGTCCACGCCCAGGGTGTCGGGGTCGACGCAGACGGCGAACCGGACGCTGCCGGTAGTCCCCACGGGCGGGATCGTGACCGGAACCTCCACGGGGGGCGCGAGCCCGCCAGCCACGTCCACGTCCCGCTGGCCGCCGCCGATCCGGACGCCGCCCTTCATCGCCGCGACGTCGATGGTCCATCGACCCGGGGACACCGTAAAATTAACCTGCCAGGGCGCCTCGGTATCGGCCTGGGGCGCGGGATCGTCGTACCCGTCCAGGCTGTGGAGGGTCACCGCGACCTCGTCCACGATGGCGTCGAAGTCGGGGACGACCGTCCGCGCTCCGCTCGTCCCGACGCGGACGCGGAGGGTGCAGAGGTCGGGATCGAGCTCGTCGAGCGGATGCCGGCACGCGAGCAGGGCGAGCGCGAGCAGGAAGATCGACCATCTCCGCCTCATCGACGCAGCCTCCTCGCCCGCGGGCCCTTCGCGATGAGGTGGAGTGTACGGGACTTGAGCGGCTACGTCGTCCAGGAAAAAAACCGGACCCGTCCGCGCGGCCCCTCGCCGCGGCGGATGGGACTTGCGCGCGGGCCGGCCGGCTCGGCGTTCACTCCTTCCAGGTTTCCGCCACGCCGGGGCACATGCCGATGGCCTCCAGGGCCCAGTCCTCGGGGCTGGAGGTGATCTGCGTGGCGGCGCGGATGACCGCCTCGCCGCCCGCGGCGGGGACGTGGAGGAAGACGTTGCACGACCCGGAGTGTTCGAAGAGGTAGTCGCGGAGGGGGTAGAGCGTCTCCTCTTCGTCGGCGGCGCCGACCTCCAGGCGGACGTGCACTTCCCGGTAGGATTTTTCGGTGAGGTCGTCCGGATCCAGGAGGGCCTCCACGACGAGGCTGTACTTCTTGTCCTCGGCCGCGAGTTCCGCGCCGCTACCTCCGCCGTTCCCGTCCTTCTGCTTGAACTTGTTGCGGCCCGAGCCGTCGTCCAGCTTGCCGCGGATCGCGACGATCTCGTCCACCCTGAGCTTGTCCCGGCTCTTCTCCCAGATGTCGGTGAAGAACACCAGGTCGATGTCGCCCTTGTAGTCGCCGAGGAGCCCGAAGCCCATCCACTTGCCGTTCTTGGTCTGGTAGGGCCGGAGCGACTTGACGATGCCGACGAGGGTGTATTCCTTGCCCACGGTGGCGCGGTCCGGGTGGGAGAGGTCCAGGGAGACGGAGCGCTCCCAGGCCAGCTTGTACTTGTCCATCGGGTGGCCGGAGAAGTAGAAGCCGATGAGTTCCTTCTCCACCCGGAGCTTCTCCGAGGCTTCCCAATCGGGGAAGGGCTCGAAGACGAAGTCGGGATACTCCTTCTCGCCCGAATCCTCGAAGAGGCTCGATTGGCCGAACTTCTTGTCGTCCTTCTTGTTCTGGGCGTATTCCACCGCGCGCTCCACGTTCCCGAGGAGGGTCGCCCGGGAGAGGCCGAAGTGGTCGAAGGCGCCGGTCTGGATGAGGAGTTCGACGACCTTCTTGCCGACGGTCCGGATCTCCACGCGCTCGAGGAAATCCATGAGGTCTCGGTAGGGGCCGCCCGCCTGCCGGACCGCGATGATCTCGTCCGCGGACGCGTCCCCGAGGCCCTTGATGCCGAGCAGTCCGTACACGATGCGGCCGTCCACGACGGTGAAGTACTTCTCCGACCGGTTCACGTCGGGCGGATCGATGGGGATGCCCATCTTGCGCGCCTCGTCGATGTACTCGGGCAGCTTGTCCGTGCTCGTGATCTCGTTCGTGAGGTTGGCCGCCATGAACTCCGCGGGGAAATTGGCCTTGAGGTAGGCGGTGCGGTAGGCCACGACCGAGTAGGCCGCCGCGTGGCTCTTGTTGAAGCCGTAGCCCGCGAAGGGGATGAGGATCTCGAAGATGCGGTCGGCGTCGGCTTCCTTGAAGCCCTTCTGCTTGGCCCCCTCGATGAACTTGGCCTTCTCCTTGACCATGACCTCGGCCTTCTTCTTTCCCATGGCGCGGCGGAGGATATCGGCTTGGCCCAGGGTGTAGCCCGCGATGATCTGGGTGACCTGCATGACCTGTTCCTGGTAGACGATGACGCCGTAGGTCTCCTCCAGGATGCCCTTGAGCGAGGGGTCGGGGTATTCGATGGGCTGCCGTCCCCACTTGGACTCGACGAACTGGGGAATGTAGGCCATGGGGCCGGGGCGGTAGAGGGCGTTGAGGGCGATGAGGTCCTCGATCTTGTTCGGCTTGGCCTGCTTGAGGATGTTCTGCATGCCCTGGGATTCGAACTGGAACACGCCGGCGCTTTTGCCCTCGCCGAGCATCTTGTAGGTGGCCTCGTCCGTCTCGCTCACCGCGTCCGCGTCGAAATGCGCCCATTCGCCGCCCCGCTTGCGGATGAGGTCCTGGGTGTTCTTGATGAGGGTGAGGGTCTTGAGGCCGAGGAAGTCCATCTTCACGAGGCCGCAAGGCTCGATCTGGTCCATCGTGAACTGGGTGGCCACGCCGCCCGTCTTGGGGTCGCGGTAGAGGGGCACGTAGTCGGTGAGCTCGGTCTTGCCGATCACGACGCCCGCGGCATGGAGGGACGTATGGCGGTTCTTGTTCTCCAGCTTCTTGGCGATGGCGAAGAGCTCGGCGTACTTGGGATCGGCGGCGAGCTCGGCCAGGCGCGGCTCCAGCTCCAGCGCCTTCTTGAGGGTCATCTTGGGATCCTCGGGGACGAGCTTGGTGATCATGTTGGACTCGTCCAGGGGGATGTCGAGGGCCCGGGCCACGTCCTTGATGACGGCCTTGGCCTTGAGGGTCCCGAAGGTGATGATCTGGCCGACGCGGTCCGACCCGTACTTCGCGGTGACGTAATCGATGACCTCGCCCCGCCGTTCGAAGCAGAAGTCCACGTCGAAGTCGGGCATGGACACGCGCTCCGGGTTGAGGAAGCGCTCGAAGAGGAGGTTGTATTTCAGGGGTTCGATGTCGGTGATCCGCATGGCGTAGGCGACGATGGAACCCGCGCCCGAACCGCGGCCCGGGCCCACCGGGATGTCGTGCTCCTTGGCCCAGTTGATGAAGTCCGCCACGATGAGGAAGTAGCCGGTGAAGTCCATCTTGATGATGATGTCGAGCTCGTACTCGGCCCGCTTCCTGATCTCGTCGGTGATTTCCCCGTACCGCTTCTTGAGCCCCTCGAAGGTGAGGTGGCGCATGTACGCGGCCGGGTCGGCGAAGCCTGCGGGAATCTCGTAGTCGGGCAGCAGGGGGCCCGGCTGGGGGATATGGACGTCGCACATCTCGGCGATGCGCACGGTGTTGAGGAGGGCTTCGGGGTAGTCCGGGAAGACGGCGGCCATCTCCTCGGCCGACTTGAGGTAGAACCGGTCGTTCTCGAACTTCATGCGGTTCGTGTCCGACCGCTTCTTGTTCGTGCCTATGCAGAGCAGGATGTCCTGGGCGACCGCGTCCGCGCTCTCCGCGTAGTGGAGGTCGTTCGTGGCCACGAGGGGAATGCCCGTCCTGCGGGAAAGCTCCACGAGGGCCTTGTTCACGACCTTCTGCTCCGCGATGCCGTGGTCCTGGAGCTCCAGGTAGAAGTGGCCTTCCCCGAAGATCTCAAGGAAGGACCGGGCCCGCGCCTCCGCCTTGTCCAGCTTGCCCGCGAGGATATCGGCCGGAATCTCGCCCGCGAGGCAGGCCGAGAGGCAGATGACGCCTTCCGCATATTGGCGCAGCAGTTCGTCGTCGATGCGGGGCTTGTAGTAGAAGCCCTCGGTGTAGGAGCGCGAGGTGAGCTTCACGAGGTTACGGTAGCCCGTCTCGTTCTTGGCCAGGAGCACGAGGTGGTAGTACTTGTTGCCGTATTCGGTGCCCGTCCGCTCCAGGCGGGAGGAGCCGGCCATGTAGAACTCGTTGCCGATGACCGGATGTATCCCCTGGGCCTTGCACTCGTTGTAGAACTTGAGCGCGCCGAACATGTTCCCGTGGTCGGTGATCGCCAGGTGCTTCATGCCGAGCGCCTTCGCCTTGGCGACGAGGGTCGGGATGGAGGAGGCGCCGTCGAGCAGGGAGAAGTCGCTATGGGCGTGGAGGTGCACGAATTCGATCATGGCCGCAGTGTATATGCGGAGCGGCCAGCCGTAAAGGGGCGGCGGAGCGCGGGCCGGGGCGGAAAGATTTCAGCGCCGGTAGAGGAGGGCGTTCGTGGAATCGAAGAAGGAAACGGTCGTCGCGGAAGCGGATATCTCGAGTTCCGCGAACCCGAAGGTGGACGCGGAAAAGGCCGTCGCCGCGCTCTTGCCGACGGCGCGCAGGCGACAAGCGGCGCCGGAGACGACGAAGAGCTCCTGAGAGGCGTCCCCGTCGACATCGAGCTCCTGGAGTTCCAGATCGTGGTCGTGACCCGAAAGGACCACGTCTACGTACCCCTCCGTGAACATTTCCGCAAGGAAATCGAAGAGGACCGGGTTGTCCCCGTGATCCCCCGAAGAGAACGGCGGGTGGTGGACGGCGAGGATGCAGAGGTCGGGTGAGCGGGACCTCATCATTCGGAGAGCCCAATCGCGGATCGTCTGCCCTTCGCGTCCGGGCCAGGGGTTTTCGGCCGCATCGACGAGCAGGGCGGAATCCAGACCGTAGATATCCACGGCGTAACCGTCGGAAAGCACGACGGGCAAAAGGTAGGCGAAACCCGGCGCCTTCCAGCGACCGTCCGGATCGACGTAACGGAATTGGGCCCGGGGCCTCCCGTAATGGTCGTGATTCCCGAGGATCACGTAAAACGGGAAATTCAGGCTATCGGCCGGGTAGATAGCGCGGAAATAGGCGTTGAACAGGGGGCTTTCGGGCGTCTCGACGCCGCGCTCGTAGAAGTTATCGCCGAGGAGGAGGGCAAAGTCGAACGGGGCCGTCTCCTCGCGGGCTACGATGCCGGCCGCGACCGCTTTCTGCGCTTCTCCCCCGTCTCCCCAATCGCCGAAGGCGAGTACGCGCGCCGTCTCGCCCGGCACGGAGAGTACCGGCAGAATCGTCCCCTCGTCCTGCCGGTCATCCCCCTGCGTGCACGAAAGGTCGAGCGAACAGAGAAGGGCGGGAAGCGCGATCCAGCGGACTACGTTCCTCATGCCTAAAGTATACGGCGCTCGATGGCGATTCCAAGTCAGCTCTCCACCGAATAGGCGTCGGGCCTGGCGGCGCCGGCCGGATTCAACGCGCCGCTCCCCCCTCCTCCAGGCCCCAGATCCTCACCGGACGTTCCTTGCCTTTCGGAGAAGCCTCGCCGAGGGCGGAGAAGCGCGCGCGGTTCGGCTCCCCGAGGCGGTCGCGCACGGCTTCGCTCACGATGCAGCGTCTGCGGTAGGTCTTGCAGAGGGATTCCAGCCGGGACGCGACGTTCACGTGGTCGCCGATCACCGTATAGTTCTTGCGGTTTCGGCTCCCGAGGTCGCCCATGATGACCTTCCCGAAGTCGATGCCGATGCCGATATCGTCGGGGACGCAGAGCCCCGCCGCCGCGAGCGAAGCCTTGAGGCGCCCGAGGCGATGGAGCATCTCGATCGAGCAGGAAACCGCGTCGTCGCAGGCCGAGTCCGCCCCGTGGACGCCGAAGACCGCCATGACGGCATCCCCGATGTACTTGTCCACCGAGCCGCCGTAGCGGGAGACGAGCTCGTCCCACTCGGTGAAGTAGGCGTTGAGCATGGCCGAGACGCGGGCGCTCTCCTCGCGCTCGCTCAAATTGGTGAAATTCCGGATGTCCGCGAAGAGCACGCAGAGTTCCCGCTCCGCCGGGGCGCCCCCGTCGTTCGCGATGATCTCGTCCCGGAACGACCGGTCCACGTATTGGCCGAAGAGCTCGTTGATGCGCGCGGTGAGCGACAGCACCTTGACCCTTCCCACCGCGATCGTCAGCGCGAGGAAGGCGCCGCCGAGGAGGACGTAGACGTGCGCGGGATCGCCGACGAAGGCGGCCACGCCCTCCCCGAGGTTCTCTATGCCGACGGCGGCGCGGACCTCCTCCTCGGTGAGCTTCCCCGCCGCCTGGAGTTCCTCGTAGCCGAGCCGGAGATCGAAGTAGAGGTATACCGCGAAGAACGCCGCGACGTTGGTCACCGAGATGGCGAACTCCAGCGCCATGCGTCGGCGGACCGGCCCCGCGGCGCGGGACGCCGCCTGGAGGACGGCCGTCGCCAGGGAGAAGATCCAGAAGAAGACGTGCCCCATGGCGAGCAGGAAGGCCGGTCCCTCCAGCGATTCGGCGGCCACGTAGACCGCCGGGGCGAGGAGGGAGAGGAGGAAGCGGGGGAGCGCCGCGGCGCCGAACCGCGCGAGGAGCAGGGTCTGCGCGAGGAGGGTCGCGAGGAGGAGGACGTGCCCCCCGTTGGCGAAGAAGCCGAGCGGGGCCTTCCCGAAATTCATGAGCAGGTAGAAGAGGGCGTACTGTCCCGAGTAGAGGAGGAGCTCGTCGAGGAAACGGGCGAAAAGGGCGCCTTCGGTTTTCATGGATCAAGCATAGTGCACCGCGGTCGAAGGCGCTCAGGGAACGTACGCGAGTCCTTCGGCAGGGCCCGTCGACGAGCGGCTTGACTAGATAAAAAATACTCGATATTCTTTGGTCGACTGAGAGGGAGGTGGTCCCGACCTCAAGGTCTCAAACGCATCCGATCCAAAGGAGCTTCCGATGGAGAAGAGACTCGGCGTCGTGGCCGTACTCATAGAAGGCCGCGATTCGATACCCCGCGTAAACCAAATCCTCTCGGCCCAGGGCGACATCATCCAGGGACGACTCGGCATGCCTTTCCGGGACAAGGGCGTGCAGGTCATCTCGCTCATCGTGGAAGGATCGACGGACGAAATCGGCGCGCTCACCGGCCCCCTCGGGCGGCTCAGCGGCGTGCAGGTCAAGTCGATCCTCACGGGCTTCCGGGAGGACGGACATGGGAATCAATCAGGCCACGGGAACGGCTAAGGCCGGCGCGGACGTCGCCACCGGCGCTACCACCGCGCGCGCCGCCGGCAAAGACGCCGTCGGCAGGGACGCCGTCGGCAGGGACGCCGCCGGCAGGGACGCCGCCGGCAGGGACGCCGCCGGCACCTTCCTCGACTACGGCCGCATAGCGGAGCTCGCCCTGGCGGCGGAGCCGTCCGCGGAGCGGGTTAACGCCATCCTGGCCAAGGCGCGGCTCCTCCGCGGACTTACCAGCGCGGAGGCGGCGGAGCTCGCCGCGATCCGGGATGCCGGTTCCCTTTCCCTGCTGCTCCAGACGGCGGGAGAGGTCAAGCGCGCGATCTACGGGAAGCGCATGGTGCTCTTCGCCCCGGTGTACACGGGCAACCACTGCGTCAACGACTGCGTGTACTGCGGCTTCCGCGCCTCCAACCGTTCCTTGCGCCGGGTCGTGCTCTCCAAGGCGGAGATCGCGCGCCAGGCGGAGCTCCTCTTGGCCCAGGGGCACAAGCGCCTTCTCGTGATCGCGGGCGAATCGCCCAAGCAGGACCTAGCGCACATCCTTCAGGCGATCGACGCCTGCTACTCGGTACAAGTGAACGGCGCCAGGGTCCGCCGCATCAACGTGGAGCTCGCGCCGCTCACCGTTGAAGGCTTCAGGTCGCTCAAGGCCGCCAAGATAGGCACCTACGTCTGTTTCCAGGAAACCTATGATCCCGAGCTCTACGCCGCCGCCCACCCCTCCGGCCCCAAAGCCGACTACCGGAACCGCCTTTACGTGATGGACCGCGCCATGGAGGGCGGCTGCGACGACGTGGGCCTCGGCGCCCTCTTCGGGCTCGGGAACTGGCGGTACGAACTCGTGGCCATGCTGGAGCACGCGCGGCACCTTGAGGAGCAGTTCGGCTGCGGCCCCCACACGGTGAGCGTACCCCGCATCGAGTACGCCGAGGGCGCCCCGGCCGCCGAGGTGGTCCCGAATCCCGTATCCGACGACGACTTCCGCAAGCTGGTCGCCATCCTTCGCGTGACGCTGCCCTACGTGGGCATCATCCTCTCCACCCGCGAGCGGACCAGCTTCCGCAAGGAGCTCCTGGCCTACGGCGTGAGCCAGATCTCCGCGGGTTCCCGGACCGACCCGGGTGGCTACGATGAAGACTCCCGCGACGCGGCGGCCGAGGCGTCCGCCCCCGGCGCCGGCGCCTCGGGCCAGTTCGCCCTCGGCGACACGAGGGGCCTGGAGGAGGTCATCTCCGACCTCGTGGACGACGGGTACGTCCCGAGCTTCTGCACGGGCTGCTACCGGAAAGGAAGGACGGGCGCCGACTTCATGGACCTGGCCAAGCCGGGGCTCATCAAGGAATTCTGCCTCCCGAACGGCCTCGTCTCCTTCGCCGAATACCTCTACGACTACGCCTCCCCCGCGACCCGGGAGAAGGGACTCGCGCTCATCCAGGCGATGAAGGCGGAGGCGACCGAGAAGACGCGGCCCTATCTGGACAAGGCCCTCGCCGATACGGCCGCCGGGGCGCGGGACCTCTACCGGTGAGCGGCGCGACGCCAACCCGCCGCGCGCCGTCCGTAGCCGGGCCCGTCCCGTTGTCGGGAGCCGTGCCCGCGGGAGTCCGGGGCGCCGCCCTGCGCGAGCTCGCTGCCCTGCCCTTGGCGGAGCTCGTCTCCCTCGCCAGGGAAACGACGGACCGCGTCCACGGGAAAGCCGTCCTCCTCCGCGGCCTCATCGAGGTGACGAACGAATGTTCGATGGACTGCCTCTACTGCGGCATCCGGAGGAGCAACGGGAAGGCGACGCGGTACCGCCTTGGCCCGGAAGAACTCCAATCGACCATCCGCGCGGGCCGGAAGGCCGGCTTCCGCACCTTCGTGCTCCAGGGCGGGGAGGACCCCGCGCTCGCGGGGGAAGGCCTCCTCCGCCTGACCGAGGCCGCGCGGGAGGCCGCGGGGGACGCCGCCATCACGCTCAGCTTCGGTATCCGGAGCAGGCGCGAGTACGAGGAACTCCGCGCCGCCGGCGCGGACCGCTACCTCATGCGCTTTGAAACGGCCGATCCGGAACTCCATCGCTACCTCAGGAACGGCATGACGCTCGAACGGCGCCTCCGGGCGCTCACGGACCTGCGCGCGGTCGGTTTCCAGCTCGGCTCCGGCTTCATGACGGGACTCCCCGGCGAGACGGAGGAGACGCTCATCCGCAACGTCGAGCTCTGCGCCGAGCTCGACCTGGACATGGGGGGCATCGGTCCCTTCATCCCCCATCCCGACACGCCGCTCGGGGGGGCCTCAGGCGGAACCCTGGACGGCGCCGTCCGCGCGACGGCCCTCCTGCGCCTCGCGCTCCCCGCCTGCCACATCCCGGCCACCACGGCCGCGGGCAGCATCCACCCCGAGGGTCGGGAAAAGCAGCTGGAGGCTGGCGCGAACGTCCTCATGCCGAACATCACGCCCACGGGCCAGAAAAAAAACTACCTCCTCTATCCGGGTAAGATCTGCCTGGACGAGTCGGGGTTTCAATGCGTCGGCTGCCTCTCCCTCCGCGTCGCGGGGCGGGGGCTCCACCTAAGCTGGGAACGCGGTGACGCGCGACGTCTCTCTAGTGTCCCGAAGATTTGGGAAAACTAAGTCTGTGGAAAGAGGCGGAGTCGGATGGGACTTCGGGGAGCGGCGAACGATGGGGGGGGCGGGATCGATGAAGAGCGATTCGATGGCCGGTTACGGCGAACAGACGGCCGCGGCGGTCGCGAACTTCGGCCGCGGGAGGACGCCGCGCGAGGTGATTCGTGCTCTGGCCGAGGTGAAGGAAGCGTGCCTCCGCGCACTCCAGGCGACCGAGAAGCCCTGGTCCGAGCCCGTGTTCGCCGCGGTCGTGGAGTCCCTCGAGGAGATCCGAGCCGGCGACCGCGACGATCTTTTCCCCCTCGACCTGGCCCAGGGAGGAGCGGGGACGAGTCTCCACATGAATATCTGCGAGGTCCTCGCCTCCTGCGTCGCGGAGAAGACGGGGAGGGCGGACGCCTTCCACTTCCTGGACGACGGAGCTCGGTCCCAATCCACCAACGACGTGGTGACGACCGCCGCCGTGGTGGTGGTCCAACGGCTCATCCGCCGCGTGGAAACCGCGGTGATCGCGCTCCAGGAAGCGCTCGTGAAACGGGAACGGGTATGGCGGGGCGTCCTCGTGACCGGCCGGACCGAGTGGCAAGACGCCCTCCCCATGGACCTTTCCCTGGCCGCTTCCGCCTGGGCGGGCTCGGCGGAGCGCGACCGGTGGCGGCTTTCCAAGCTCAAGGAGCGATCGCGCACGGTACCCATCGGGGGTACGGCGGTGGGCACCGGCGCAGGCGCCGCGCCGGCCTACGTCTTCGCCGCCGAACGCCTACTCCGGGAAATCACCGCCCTACCGCTGCAGCGGAGCCAGAACCTCGCCGACGCGATCGCCCAGCGGGACGACTTCGCCGAGGTAGCGGGCGGCTTCGGTCTCGTCGCGGCGAACCTCCACAAGCTCTGCGGCGATCTCTTCTTCTATACGTCGTCGGTCGTGGGCGAGCTCGCGCTGCCCGCTCTCCAGTGGGGATCCACGGCCATGCCCGCCAAGAACAACCCCGTGCTCGTGGAATACTGCGCCGGTCTCGCCGTTCGCGCTTCGGCCTCGGCGTCGGCGATCGTGCGCTACGCGGAGGAGGGCCGCCTGCAGCTCAACGCGTTCACGCCGTTCATGGTGGACGCCTTCCTCCGCGCCGCAACCGACTTGGAGGCCGCCCTCGGCGCCCTTTCGTCCGGCCTCCTGCCTCGCCTGGTAGCCGATCCGCGCCGGGCCGTCGACAACCTCGCGCGGTCGGCCGCGCCCCTCAACGCCCTCCGCGCCGACCTACCCTACGAGCGCCTCAAGGCCATCGCGACCGATCGGGGCTCCACCGTGGCCGCCGGCACGGACGCCGCCGGCATGGACGCCGCCGGCATGGACGCCGCCGTCTCCGCTAGGGTCGAATATCTCTGCGCGGACCTGGCCGGCCGAACCGGCCTCCCCTTGGATCTCGTGCGGTCGCGGCTCGGCCTCTCGCCGGCGGCGAGAGCCTATACGGACACCCTATGAGTCTTGAAAGCCCTCTCTCCGAATCCGCCTCCATCGTCGTCGTGGGGCTGCGCAACGCGGGCAAGTCGAGCCTCGTGAACTCGATCTTCGCGAAGGAGGTCGCCATCGTGTCGGCCGTCCCCGGGACCACCACGGACCCCGTGACCCGCAAGATGGAGCTCCCCGGCTGGGGGCCGGTCGCGTTCGTTGACACGGCGGGCATCGACGACGAGGGGGAGCTCGGCGCGAAGCGCGTAGAGCGGACGGAGGCGCGGCTGGCCGCCGCCTCAGCCGTAATCTTCGTGACACCAGCCCACCAGGGACCGACGGAAGGCGAACGGCGCCTCTTGGATCGACTGGACGCCTCGAAGAAACCCACGGTGATCGCGCTTACCCACGCTGACCTTCCGCCGTGCACCGCCAAGACCGCGTGGCTCGAGGGGCGGCAGCCGGTGGCGGTCGACAACGTGACCGGTGCGGGAGCTGACGGCCTCAGGCGTGCCGTCGCGGCCCTGGCCGACCGAGCGACGCTCGAAGCGGGGCCGCTGGAGGGCCTCGCGGCCGAAGGCGACCATCTCCTGCTCGTGGCGCCCATCGATCTGGCCGCGCCGAAAGGGCGGCTCATCCAGCCGCAGGTCGAGACGATCCGGGACGCCTTGGACCGCGACTGCAGGGTCACCGTGGTCAAGGAGCGGGAGCTCTATGACGCGTACCGCTCTTTCCGCGAACGGCCCCGCCTCGTGATCACCGATAGCCAAGCCTTCTCCAAGGCCGCCGCGGATATCGACGAAGATCAGCCCCTCACGAGCTTCTCCATCCTCTTCGCCCGCAAGAAGGGTGAGCTCGAGCCGTTCCTCCGGGGCCTCCGCGGCCTCGACTCCTTTCCGCGGAACGGCCGGGTCTTCGTCATGGAAGCCTGCGCTCACCATCGGGGGGCCGACGATATCGCGTCCGTAAAGATTCCGCGCCTCTTCGGGCGGCTCGTCACCCCCGCCGCCCGCTTCCAAACGGTGCGCCAACTCCCGGACGACCTCGCGCGCGAGGACCTCGTCATCCACTGCGCAGGCTGCATGATGACGGGCCGCGCCCTCCGCGCACGCGTCGCGAGGATGGAAGAACTCGGCGTGAACGCGACCAACTACGGCCTGTTCCTGGCCTGGGCGAACGGCCTCCTGCCGCGTGCGGTCGAGCCCTTCCCTGAGTACGACGGAACCTACAAGCCGCTCCTCGCCGAATTGCCGGGCGTTTCCGTTCTTAGTGTCCCGAAGCTTTAGGAAAGCCATGATCGGGTCTAGGGGAGCGGCGCGACCCCGCAGCCGGACGCCCCGCAGGGACGGGCGGCGAGGAGGCGCGTCGCGGGGGGCGCGCCAGATGCCCGGCGACTGCGACGCCTGTCATGGCGCCCCCCATCTTCCGCTCATCCCAAATCTTCGCGACACTCGGGAATGATTCTTATTATAGAAACTCAAAACGCGTTATATTGAATGTCATGGTGATCGCTACCTTGCTGCAGCGGTTCTTCGCGGTATTCTCGCTGTTCGGACCGGGGCCCGCCTCGCAAAAACGTTCGCTTTCCTCGCTTTTCGCGGAGATCCGCCGCCGCGGACCTTCCTGGTACGATCCGTGGACCGACCGGCTTTCCGATGACTTCGCGGAGGCGGTGGAACGGCTGCGGAAATCCTGCGCCCGCATGGCCAAAGTGTACCTCCGTTCCGTGGACGGACCGATCGACGCCGAGGAGGCGGCCGCGGCCGCCGTGCTGGACAGCGCGCTCGCCGAGGCGGGCGGTTCGCTCAAATCCCTGACGTTCGAGGCGATCCGATCGGACGTCGAGTCCTCCCAGGCGGTGGATCTCCTGGAGGCCATGGATGCCCTGTTCCAGCAACGGATCGCCGCCTTGCGCGCGGAGCCCGTGGCCCGCGCGGCGGCGGCGTACGGGACGAACCAACGGCTCGCTTCCCTCTGCCGTTTCAAGTTCGATGGCCTCCTGGCTCCGTACGCGCCGAAAAAGGTCGGAGGCCGGCGTCGCCGGCACGTCATCGGAGGGTCGCTCGCGGCCGAGGTGGCCGACCTCCACTACCTCATCGCCGGCCTCAAGCCTGACGCCGACGCGCGCCGCGTGTTCCTCGAGCTCCGCGCCGTCGCGGATCCGGAGGGGTATCCCGCGGACGTGGCCGCCGCCGATTACAACGCCCTGACCTTCGTGTTGGGGGGCCCGCTCCGCTCGGACGCGGTCGGCCGCGTCGTGCGGGCCATCCGCATGGATGCGTCCTTCGCGCTTCGCTCGGACCATCCTTCGGGCGATATCCGCGCGTCGATTACGTCGAAGGCCACGGAAGAGTATGCGGCGCGGCGGGCGCTCACGGCGGATCGGATAGCCCAGGAGGCCTTGGAAGCCCAGATTTTCGCGGTTTTCGGCGACGTCCCTATGTTGCCTGTGGAAGGCTGGTCCGAGCCTATCTCCGACTCCTTCGCGGCCGTCGGACTTCCGCGCCTTAACCATCTCCGCTCCCTGCCCGTGCTGAAGAGCTTCATGGCCGCGCTCTTCTTTCCCGTCATTCGGCCGGCGGTCTCCAACGCCATCGTGGACTTCGATTTCGCGGACCGCCACTTCAGGTCGGCCCTCTCCGACGAGGCGGACGAAGCCGCCAGGGTCGCGGAAGATCTCTCCGCCTTCGAAGAATCGGTCTCGTCGCACGGGCGGTCCGAATTCGCCCGCATCGTGACGGCCTTGGAGGCCAAGGAGGCGGAGAAGGTGGGCACCATCCTCGCCCGGCGAACGATCGACGACGCCAAGTCCTTCGCCGATCGAACGATCGAAGGCGCCATCGCGCGCTTCAGCGCCTTGCTGTCCCATCTGGAGACGATCTGCGACGACCTCAAATCACGCGCACCTCAGGTCGTGGTCAACGCGGCGGTCGTCAACGCCCAGAAGCGGCCTCTCGTCCAGAACCTGGAGAAATCCGCCCATCTCCTCGGCCTGTTCCTGGATCTCCTCCGCCGGGTCGTGGCCGCCGCGCACCGGGAACGGGCCGGTAAGGCTGCGGCCCTGATCAAGAAGTGAGGACTCCATGACCGGCGTGTTCCTCGCGCGCCGCGGCCCGGTCGCGGCTCGTCTTTTCGCGCTCCTCGTCCTCTTCGGTCTCTTGTCGGGGTGCGCCCCCTCCGCCCAGGCGGAACCGGCCCCCGCGACCCAAGCCCCGGTGCCCCAAGCGACCGCTTGGGAAAGCGCCGCGGCCGATGGTCCTGAGGCTCACGGGGGCGCCGCCGTAGATACCTCGGCTGAGAGCGCCGCGACCGTGAGCGCAGTCGCCGTAGGGGCCGCGGAAGGGATCTTAACCGCGCCGGAATCGGTGGTCATCGGCAGCTATAACGTCCAAGCCTTCGGCCCCGCCAAGATCGGCCGGCCGAACACGCGCGCGGCGTTGGCCCGGGTCGCCTCCCGCTTCGACCTCCTCGCTCTGCAGGAGGTGGGGAGCAACGCCTCCACCGCGAGCGACGCTACCTGCGAGGCGGTCATGGCAGCCTTCGTCGAGAGCCTGGACGCCGTCGCCGGGCAGCCAAAGTATGCCTACGTCCGCGCCGACCAGTTCGCGATCGTCTACCGTCAGGACCTCTTTGAACTGTTGGCGTGGGAACCGTATTCCGGGTCCGAATCCTTCGCTTATCCTCCTCTGGCGGCACATCTCCGGGTGCGCGGCGCGCCATTCGACTTCGTGATCGTCTCCGTCCACATCCGGCCCGGCGCGGCCGCCGCCGAGATCAGCTCCCTCCGCGCCGCGGCGCAGCGCTTTTCCGAGCGCTTCGCTGAGCGCGACGTCATGCTGGTCGGCGATTTCAACGCGGACGGCTCGTACTACGAGGAGGGGGAGGGCGGTTTCCTCGCCGGCTTCCTCCCCAATTCCTTCATCACCGTCGTCCCCAACGACGCCGACACCACGGTGGCCGAGGGCGATAACGCCTATGACCGCATCCAGCTGACCGCTGCCATGATCGAGGATTGGACCGGTTCCTGGTCGGTCGTACGGCCCGCCGACCTCATCGACGTTTCGATCTGCGAAGGTCCGCCCTCGGTCGCGGGCACCGAGGCCGCGCTCAGCGATCACTATCCGGTCAGGGCGGAGTTCTGGACTCAGCGTGACGAGGACTAAAACATTAGTGTCCCGAAGATTGGGGAAAAGTAGAGCGGAATAGAAGCGCTACATGCTGTGAGGGCGTACTGAGGATATCCGATTCCCCAGGAGGATATCCTTGTTCACCCCTCCCTTCTGTCCCCACGCC
>JAEXTK010000274.1 GCA_023406985.1 Spirochaetota bacterium
GGCCCGGGGCCCGCCGCGGCGGAATTGACGCCGCCCGCCCTGTCGCAGACCTTCTCCTCGGGGACCGGTTCCGACGAGAGCGTCTTCGAACTTTCCTATACGCTCAGCCCTTCCGGATCGTCGGACATGAAATTCCGCTCGACGCCGTGGACCGAGGCGACCGAGGTCACCTGGGACGAGGCCACGTCCATCCTCACGGTCGGCAAACTCGCGGGCACGGTGACCGCGCAACTCACCTCGCCCAAGGAAGTCCTCTCCGAGGCGCTCTCGCTTTCGGGAAACGCGACCTGGCAGGGTTATACCTACGCGAACAGGGAGGCGGAGGATTTCGATACGGAGGCGGAGTGGGACGCGGCCCAACTCCGTAACTACAAGTCGACCTTCTACACGACGTCGGCGACGAACGTCGTCACGGCCCGCCCCTTCGCGCTCAACCCCGTGTGGAGCCGCACCAATCTCAAGCACACCCTCACGTCGCTCCTCATGAAATCGACCTACGCGGGGGCTACGGCCGACGACCGCCGCTGGAAGACCGAATTCGGGGAGTGGAGCAAGGATTCCATCAGCGAACACAGCTTCGCGGTCAACCTCGCCGCCTCCATACGGGATTTACCCCAGACGCTGAGCCTCACCCTGGACCTGCCGCCGACCGCGGACGAGCTGGCGGGGAATTCGGCGGTCCGCGTCGGGCGCAGCACGACGACGGCGAGCGGTTCGGCCACGGAGGTCTACGACGATATCGAGTTCAAGCCGTTCACCTTCACGGAGACCGTGGAGTTCGGGAAAAAGGGCAAGTTCCGGCAGGAGGTCGTCTACGATCCCGGTCCGGAGGAGGTGACTTCCACCTCGACCTCCCTCATCTTCGGAGCCCTCTCGACCTCCTTCACGACCGCGTGGGGCATGGGTTACGAACTCATCCCCGGGACGGGGTGGCGGGTGGCCGACGACGAGGAACGCTTGCGCCCCAAGGCGTTCGCGCTCGCCTATCAGCGGGTTTTCCCGATCGGGCCGCTCTGGAAACGACGGGTATCCTCATCGGTCGACGTCAATACGAGCCTCGCCTTGGATCTCCAGCGATACACGCAATCCAGTTTCAACTTCTCCTTCGGCACGAGCCTCAAGATCGCGGAATTCCTGGACCTGAGCCTCAGCGTGAAGTCCCAGAACTCGGTGGTATTCCGCTATATCCAAGATTGGCCGTGGTGGGACATGGCCGTCGACATGCCCGGGGAAACGAACATACTCACCGACCTATTCAATTCGTTCCGGTTCGGGGACGAAGAGGCGCGGCGGTCCTCCGGTTTCAAGCTGAAAGCCTTCTCCCTGGACACGACGCACTACATGGGCGATTGGAACGCCAAATTCAGCCTGGATCTGGAACCCTACCTGGATCAATCGTCCAGTCCGTTCCGATATCGGTTCAATCCGGTGATCTCCTTCCTGGTCCAATGGGTGCCGATCTCCGAGATCAAAGTGGAGACGTACCGCGACGAGAACGGGTTCGTATATAAATGAGGCCTTCACGGACCTTCGGTCCGCCGTATTGACTTAGGCCTCAGGGACTTATAAACTTCCCGCTCAGAGGTTTACTTGGACGATCGCTTGACAATCGTACTCGACAGCCAGGATGTCCTATCCGGCGTCTGCGGCGCGAACGACGGGAATCTCAGGGTAATCGAGAGCGCGATCGGCGGACGTATCGCTACGCGCGGAAACGAATTGTCCCTCGAGGGCGGGACCGAGGACACCCAGCGCATCTTCCGCGCGGTCGTGGACAGCCTCGTCGCGACGGTACGGAGCGGAGACCATCCTTCGCCCGAATTCGTGAAGGCGGTGGCCGAGAGCGCCTCCGATCCCTCCGCCGCTGAAGGGGCCGACCCGCTCCGCGACGCGGCCGTGACGATCCCCCACGGGTTCGGCCGCGTGTTCCCCCGGAGCCTCAATCAGGCCGAGTACCTCAACGGTATGCGGTCCCATGACATCGTGTTTTGCGTGGGGCCCGCCGGTACCGGCAAAACCTATCTGGCCGTCGCCGAAGCCCTCCGCGAGGTGCTCTCCAAGAAAAAGCGAAAACTGGTGCTCACGCGGCCGGTGGTGGAGGCGGGCGAGAGTCTCGGCTTCCTGCCCGGCGACCTCGCGCAGAAGATCAACCCGTACCTCCGGCCGCTCTATGACGCTATGGAGGCCCTGATTCCCTATGAGACGATGCGGCGGCTGGAGGAGACGCGGATGATAGAGATCGCGCCGCTCGCCTACATGCGCGGCCGCAGCCTCAACGATTGCGTGGTCATCCTGGACGAAGCCCAGAACACCACCAAGGAGCAGATGAAGATGTTTCTGACCCGAATAGGCGAAGGCTCCAAGGCCATCGTCACGGGAGACGCTACCCAGATAGACCTGCCGCGGCGCAGCGAATCCGGCTTGATCCACGCGCTTTCGCTCCTCACCGGCGTGGAAGGTCTCCACTTCTCCTATCTCAACACGGCGGACGTCGTCAGGAATCCGCTCATCAAAAAGATCATCCAAGCATATGAACGCGAAACGGTCTGAGGGCGGGGAAGGGCGCGGCGGATTCTTCTCCGCGTTGCGCCCCGTGCATCTACGGCCGGGTCCCGCCGCTGCGGTCTCGGCCTGTTTCGTGGTTGCCGTAATCGCGGCGACCGGCGGCACGTCGGTTTCCCGGTCTTCGGTGGACCTCCGGGAATTTGAGGTCGGCCGCGTGGCCGAGCGGGACGTGGTGGCCGAACGGTCCGTCTCGTACGTGGACGAGGAAGCGACCCGCCTGCGCCGGGAAGCCCAAGAAAAGCTCGTCCCCGCCGTCTTCCGGTTTTCCGAAGCCAGTTCCCGTGAGGCCCTGGAAAATTACGCCCGCTTCGCGGATCTCGTGCGCAAGCTCTTCGAAGAGCGCGTCTCCGCGGAGGCCTTCCACCTCGCGATCCAGGCGGAATACCCGCTCGCGTTCAACAAGGGCACGATCGATTCCCTGTACCGCAACCCGGGTAGGACCAAGCTCTTGGAATCGTGCTCGTCCATCTTGCGCATCGTCATGGACGGCGGCATCCTTTCCCTCCCGGAAAAGGGCGTGGAGGGGTTCAACCCCGACGCCGCGGAACTCGTCCGCAAGCAGGGCGGCCGCACGGAACGGGAGCGCGTAAGCCTGGACAGCGTCGTGACCTTGGCCTCGGCGCCTTCCCGTATCGCCGAGGTGGCCGCGAGCGGATCGTATCCGGCCGCCGCCGTCGCGTTGGCCCCCGCGCTCCTCGCGCCTTTCGTGGCGGAAAACGCGTTTTTCTCGGCTGAAGAGAGCGCCTTGAAGCTCCAGGAGGCCCGCGCCCGCGTGGCTCCCGTCCTCAAGAAGGTGGAGCGGGGCGATCGCGTCATCCGCGAAGGGTTCATCGTCTCCAAGGAGGACATGGATCGGCTCCAGGCGCTCGGTTCTTCCCAATCGAAGGTGAAACCCGGGCTCCTATTCGGCAGGATCATCCTCCTCGCGCTCGCCTTCGCCCTGCTGATCTTCCTCGCCGGTCAGCGGGTGACCGGACGGCTCCTCGCGCCGAAGGAAGTGTATCTCCTCGCGGCCATGGGGGCCGTCTACCTCATCGGGGCCTCATTCGCGGGGCACGCGAAACCGCCCGTGGAATCGTTCCCGCTCGCCATCTTCCTTCCGACCGCCCTCATCACCATGCTGCCGGCGGTGCTCATGGGCGTGCGCGTGGCGTCCGCCATCGCGGTCGCGCTTCCCATCGCCGCGTTCGTTTCCGGCTCCTTCGACCAGGCCTCGTTCGCCTTCGCGCTCGCGTCGGGCGTCGTGGGGGCCTTCGCGCTCCAGGGGGCGGAGCACCGGATGGACCTCGTGAAGGCGGGGGCCGTGATCGCGCTCGCGCAGATCGTCGCCGCGACCGGCGTGCTGCTGGCCGACCGGGCAGCGGCCGTCGCCTATCCCGCCACGCTCTTCTGGGCCGCGTTCAACGGATTCGCGTGCGGCATGGCCGTACTCGGGTTCCTGCCCCTCTTGGAACAGGCGCTCAACGCCGCGACCACGTTCCGGCTCATCGAACTTTCGGACCTCAACGCGCCGGTGCTCAAGCGCCTCCTGACGGTGGCGCCGGGCACCTACAGCCATTCGGTGACCGTGGCGAACCTCGCGGAATCCGCCTGCCGCGAAATCGGCGCGAACGCCATCCTGGCCCGCGTCGGGGGGTACTACCACGACATCGGCAAGATGGACCAGCCCGACTATTTCATCGAAAACCAATCCGCCTACAACAAGCACGACGAGCTCGCCCCGCGCCTTTCGGCGACGGTCATCCGCAGCCACGTGAAGGTGGGCATAGAGAAGGCGCGGCGCCTCGGCATGCCCAAGGAAGTCATCGATATCATCGCCGAACACCACGGGAATTCCGTGATAAGCTGGTTCTACAACGAAGCGCTCAAACGGGAGGACCAGGTGAACGCGGACGACTTCGCGTATCCGGGAACGCCGCCGCGTACGCGCGAGTCGGCGGTGGTCATGCTCGCGGATACGGTGGAGGCGGCGGTCCGGACCTTGAAGAAACCGACGATGAGCAGGCTCGACAAATTCGTCCAGGAACTCATCATGTCCAAGTTCGAACAGGGCCAGCTCTCCGAGTCGGAACTCACCTTCCGCGACCTGGAGACCATCAAGAACGCCTTCGTGCGCATCCTCGCGGGGCACTACCATTCCCGCATCGAATATCCGAAGTCGGTCCGGGAGATCCTCCGATGAACCGGGTCGAAGTCGCCGTGGAAGGAGTGCCGGAGCCCGATTGGACGGCGCGGCTCGTCTCCTTCGCGGAGAAGGCGCTCGGTCGCCTCGGCAGGGACGCGTGGGACCTCTCGTTCCTTCTCTGCGACGACGCGACGATGCGCGACCTCAACGCGCGCTACCGGGAGAAGGACGAAAGCACCGACGTGCTTTCCTTCCAGCTCGGCGAAAAAGTCGCGGACGACGAACTCGGGGAGCGCTGGGCCGCCGGCGACATCGCGATTTCCCTGGATATGTTGGCCGTGAACGCCGCGTACTTCGGCGTGAGCCGGGACGAGGAGCTCCGCCGCCTCGTCGTGCACGGCATCCTCCACCTGGATGGGATGGACCACGAGGACAATGATCCCGGTAGGCCCATGCTCCGCCTTCAGGAGGAGCTGCTCAAGAGCCTGAACGAGGAGCGCATCCTTTCATGAACCTAAAAAAGTTGTTCGCCCGGCTGCTCGAACCCAAGGACGGGGGCGAGGATAGCGCGTACCGCGAACTGGAATCGGAAAAACGCGACATGATCCGCGGCGTGGTCGAGCTCTCGGAGACCACGGTAAAAGAGGTCATGGTTCCCCGCATCGATACGGTCTTCCTTTCGGTGGACGGGGCCCGCGAAGAGTTGCTCGAGCGCATCGCCGAATCGGGCCATTCCCGCTTTCCCGTCTACAAGGACACCATCGACAACGTCGTCGGCGTGCTCTACGTCAAGGACCTCCTGCGCAGCCTCGCGCGCGGCCAGACCTTCGAGATGGCCGCTTCGCTCAGGAAGCCCTACTTCGTGCCCGAGTCCAAGCGCATCGACGACCTGCTCCGCGAACTCCAGCGCCGCCGCGTCCACATCGCGGTGGTGGTGGACGAGTACGGCGGCGTTTCCGGCATCGTCTGTATGGAGGACATCATCGAGGAGATCGTCGGCGACATCCAGGACGAGTTCGATAACGAGCGGGAGGACATCCTCAAGATCGGCGACGGCGTCTACCTTTGCGACGCGCGGGTGAACCTGGACGACCTGGCCGAGGAGCTCGAGGTGTCCTTGCCCGTGGAGGATTTCGATACGCTCTCCGGGTTCGTCTTCGACCTGTTCGGAAAGATCCCGGTGAAGTACGAGAAGGCGGTGTACGAGGGCAACGACTTCATCATCCAGGACATGGAAGGGCACAAGATCAACACGGTGAAGATCGTGCTCCGCAAGGAACCGGTCGCATGAAGCGCCCGCTCCTTCGGCCGATCGCGGCGCTCTGCCTCCTCGCGGCGCTGGCGACTCCGCTCGCGGCCCAGTCCGCCTCCGCCTACTACGAGCGCGGTCGGGAAGCGATGCTCGCTGAGAACTGGTACGAGGCCGCGGAATCCTTCCTGGAAGCCCTGCGCCTCAATCCGTCGTACGCCGAGAGCGTGTCGGCCTTAGCCGAATGCTACTATTCGCTCGGCGAGTTCGATCAGGCCCTGATCTGGGTGCGGAAGGCCCGGACCCTCGCGCGCGGCTCCACCGCGCTCGCGAACCTTGAAGCCTTCATCCTCATCGCCCAGGGGAATCTGGACGGGGCGAATTCGGTCATATCGGACGTCCTCGCGCGCGAACCGTACAACAAGGAAGCCCTCTTCGCCGCGGCCGAGCTGGACGTGGCCCGGGGCAAGTCCGGAGCGGCCGCCGCCCGATACCGGGAGGTCGCCCGACGCTATCCCGACGATCGGCGCGCCCTCCTGTCCCTGGCCTTGGTCCTCGGTTCCCTCGGCGATATGGAAGGCGCGCGGCAGTTCGCCT
Source organism: Spirochaetota bacterium (assembly GCA_023406985.1). GTDB lineage: Bacteria > Spirochaetota > Spirochaetia > Treponematales > Breznakiellaceae > JAEXTK01. The sequence goes on from JAEXTK010000274.1 coordinate 6,537, forward strand.
CCCGCGCGGCCGCACAGAATCCGGACGATCCCCGCGTGCTGTACTACGCGGCCTATCTGGACGCGGCTGCAGGCCGGCTCGACGCGGCGGCCCGGGGGCTGGAGGCCGCCCTCGCGCTCAAAGCCGATTACCGCCTCGCCCGCGGCCTGCTCGCCTCCATCCGCTATCGCGCGGGCCGCTTCGAGGATGCGGTCCGCCTCGCGGACGCGCAGATCGCGGCCGACCGCGGCGACGCTTCGGCGTGGTACCTCAAGGGCCTCGCTTTCGCCCGGCTCGGGCGGACCGCAGACGCCCGGTCGGTGCTCGCTTCGGCCCTGTCCGTGGACGGCCAGGACGAGTTCGCGCGCGCCGCCCTGGAGGACCTCCTCATCTCCTCCACCGCCGCGGAGTCGACCGAGCGCGGCCGCTGGGCGAAGTACCATTTCGACCGCGCGCGCTCCTACCGCGAGCGCAACCTCTCGGACCAGGCCCTCTTCGAGTACCGCCGCGGCCTCCGCCTGTATCCGTACGCGGCCGAGCGCGCAGCCTACGCGGATCTCCTGCGTACGCTCGGGTACCCCGCGCGCCAGCTCGCGGAGCTCCGGTTCATGCAGGAACTCGGCAAGGCGGATCGGGCGGTGAACGACGCGGTGGAAGCCTACGATTCCCTGCTCGCCGACGCCTTGCATCGCCGCTGGGACGTGGACCCCGCCTTGGTTGAGGCCCGCCATTGGAAGGTGGCCATCGTCTCCGTGGCGGGGCAATCCGCCTCTCCGCACGTGGACGCGGGGCCCATCGTCGCTTCCTTCGCGCGCGATCTCCTCGTGCACGGCGGCGACATCGCCTCGGTGGACATCGAGGTCCGACAGCCGAGCTTCTCCGCCGCCTTCCGCTCGGCCAGGGAAGCCGGGGCCGATTACTTCCTCATCGTTTCCGTCTCCGAGCGGGGCCGGGACCTGTCGCTCCGCGGGGAACTCTTCGTGGCGCGGACCGGTTCGGCGGCCGCCGTCTTCTCCGCGTTCCGTACCGGCGAGGATCGCCTGCGCAACGCGGCCCGCAAGATCACCGAGAGCCTGGAATCGGCGCTGCCCTTCCGCGGCAAGCTCATCGCGCGGCGGGCGGGACTCGCCCTGCTCGACAAGGGCCGCATGAACGCGGTCGCGGAGAAGACCGTCTACGAGATCGTCGCCGCGGGCACCGCCCGGCCCCTGAGCGAAGGCATCGGCCTTTCCTATGAGCGAGAAGACGTAGTCGGGACCTTCACCGTGGGCGAGGTGGACGAGCAACTCGCCATGGGCGCTCTCGCGCGGGTCGGTTTCTTTGATCGGATCGCGGCGGGCGATGAGGTCGTCGCCGTTCCCGCCGCCGACAAGGCCGCGAACGGGGAACCCAAGCCGGGCTCCCAGGAAACGGCGGCCGATCCGGAGTTACGCTGGCTGCTCAGGAATCTGCGGTAGCGGAGAGCTGCGGCAGCAGGGTCCGGATCCAATCGCTCGCCTCGGCCGGATACTGGGACTGGACGAGCAGGAATTCGAAGAGGGCCTCGCGGCTCTTTCCCGCGAAATAGTACGACTGCCCCAAGTAGAACCGAGCCCGCCCTTCGGACGCCGGGCTCCGCGGCAACGAAAGGTAGCTCGCGAATTGTTCGACGGATTCCCGCCAGTCCCGCTTGGCGAAGGGGCCTTGCACGATGGACCTGAGCGCGTATTCCTCGCCGCCCGCCGGGGCCTCCAGGTCTTGGGGGAAGGCGCGCGGTTTCCGCGGCGGCGGTTCCTTCGCCGCCTTCTTTTCCGGGATGAGGGTGGCGAGGGCCTTCGTCGCGGCCGGGCTCAGGGCGGCGGGCGTCGCGGGCGGCGGCGTGCCCGCGGCCGAGTCGGGGTAGGCCGCTTCCACCGAGATGAGGGGCAGGGGCATGGAGCGCGTGTCCCGCTGCGGGCCGGGCAAGCCGACGCGGTAGCGGCCCGCGGGCACTTCCACCGCGGCGATGGTGGCGTTCCGGTCCGCCTGGATGACGACCCTGCCGGACTTAAGCTCATCCTCGTCGAGGATCGCGTAATAGTAGCCGATGCCGGGGACCGGATAGTCCACGAACGGCGAGGCTTCCTGCCCCGCGAGCGCGATGACGGCGCCGAGGAGGTCCTGCACCCGCGCGATCGGCGAGGCGCTGCGGTAGAGGACGGCCCGGCTCCCCGGTTTCCCTCCCTCGTACGAGATGAGGACGGAATCGCCTTGGACCCGGGCTCCGATGCCGGAGAAGGCGCTGACGGCCTCCGCGGGGCCGGCGGGCGCCACTTCGGTCAAAGCCGCCACGGGCGGCTCCACGACCGCGGCCGCGACGTTGAGGTAGGGAATCACGAGGTCGTACCGCACTCCCGTCGTATCGGTGGCCGCGGCGAAATAGTACCACGTGCCGCTTTCGGGCGGGGTGTCGATGTAGGATTCGGCGCCGTAGGGAATCTCCGCGAGGCGCGTCGAAAGATCGAGTTTGGTCGCCTCGAAGGGTTTCGTCGAGCGGTACAGGATGACGCCGCCCGTAACGTCCCGGGCATCTTCCCAGACGAGCGTCACGGTCTGGTCCTTGACTTCGGCGCCCAGGTTTGAGACGAAGGGCGCGAAAACGGTCTCGAAGCCGTCCTCCGATACCGCCGGCTGGGAGAGGGCGGGGAAGGCCGCGAGGAGGAGGACCGTCACGCCGAGAATAGCTATCCTGCGCTTCATATACCTATAGTATTCGGCTGAAATCCTTCCCGTCACAAGAGTGGTTTGACAGACGAGACGCTTTCCCGTAATCTGTTCCCCATGTTCGTATCGATCGCCGTGGATCCGGGATCGGAAGAGCGGGCCCGCGAACTCGCGGATTTGCTCGCCCAGTACGGTTTCGAAAAGGTTCAGCGCGGGCTCTGGGAGTCCGCGGTCGTCGCGCCCGGTACGCTCGATCGCCTGAAGCGCGACCTCGACCGCGCCACCGACGCGTACGATCGTCTCCGCCTCTTTCAATTCCCCGTGGACGGCACCCTCGTCCTGACGAGCCTGCGGGAAAAGAAGTGGCGGCGCATGGTCGCCCGCGCTCCGCTTCCTTCGACCAATCCGACTACCGTGATCCATCGCGCGCACGGCAGCCGAAAATAGCTTGAGGAGTTTTACGCATGTTGGTATCCGAACTCGGTCCCCGCGTCCAGGAATTGAAGGCGCGCATCCTCGACACCTGGAGGCGTCTTTGACCCCGCGGCCTACGAGCGGCGCATAGCGGAAACCGAATCTCGCAGCGCCGAAAGCGATTTCTGGAACGACGTCTCCGCCGCCGAGAAGACCATGCTGGAACTCAAGGCCCTCAAGGCGCGCTTCGAGCCCTGGAAGGACCTCGTCGCCGAGGTGGAAGACCTCGCGACCCTCCACGAGCTCGCGGCCATGGAGAACGACGAGAGCCAGGCGGGCGAGATCGAATCCATCCTCGGCGATCTGCAGAAGCGCTACGAGAAGCAGAACATCTTCGAACTCATGAGCGGGGAAGTGGACCGGAACGGCTGCTTCCTCACGGTGCACGCGGGCGCCGGAGGCACCGAGGCCTGCGACTGGGCCCAGATGCTCTACCGCATGTACGTGCGGTGGGCGGAGCGGCGCGGCTTCTCCATCGAGGAAGTGGACATGCTCGAAGCCGAGGGCGGCATCAAGTCGGCCACCGTCAAGATCGAGGGGGAGTACGCCTACGGCTACCTCAAGGGCGAATCGGGCGTCCACCGGCTCGTCCGCATCTCGCCCTTCGACGCGAACGCGCGGCGGCACACGTCCTTCGCCTCGGTGTACCTCTTTCCGGTCCTCGACGATTCCATCGAGGTGGAGATCAAACCGGAGGACCTGCGCGTGGACACCTACCGCTCCGGCGGCGCGGGCGGGCAGCACGTCAACAAGACGGACAGCGCGGTTCGGTTCACCCACCTGCCCACGGGCATCGTCGTAGCCTGCCAATCCGAGCGGAGCCAAATCAAGAACCGCGCCACGGCCATGAGCATGCTCAAGGCGCGCCTGTACGAATATTACCGGGCGGAGAAAGAGAAGGAGAACGAGAAATTCGCCCAGGAGAAGAAAGACATCTCCTGGGGGAACCAGATCCGCTCGTACGTCTTCCAGCCCTACACCCTCGTCAAGGACGCCCGGACGAAGGTCGAGGTGGGCAATATCCAGGCCGTAATGGACGGCGATATCGATCCCTTCATCGAGGAGTATCTCCGCTTCGCCTGGAAAGCCGCGCAGGGGGATTGAGGCGGTGGCGCGGCGCAGGGGGCTGACGCGGCGGCCGACTCGGCGCCTGTCGACGCGGCGGCCGCGGGCCCGCCATCCGGCCGCGTCCCTACTTTTTGTCGCGTTCCTTCTGCCCTTCGCCGCGTTCGTCGCCGCGGACGCGCGGGCCATGGGAGAGGCCGCGAAGGCGGGGGAAGAGACGACGGTGGAAGCGTCCAAGGAGTGGATCTTCTGCGTGACGGACTTCGATGTCGCGGAACTGCCTCCCAGCCAGCGGCTCATCGGCGCGGCCTCCGCCCGGCGGTTCGCGCGGTCGATCGAATCGGTGGGCCTCCGGCGCCGCGATCCGCTCGAGGTCAGCGCGTACGCCGATTCCGCCGACGCGGACGCCCGGGAAGCGGCGGGTAAGATTTTGGCCGAAAAGAGGAACGCTCGCGCGGGCCTCCTCTACCAGGGGAACCCGACGTGGAAGTACCGCAAGGAGCTCGCGACGGCCGAGGCCGCGGTGCGGGAGGCGGAAGACAAGCTCCGGCGCGCGGAAGCGGCGCGGTCCCGCGTCGAGGCCGAGGCCGCGGTCCGGCTATCCGAAAAGAACAAGGACGGCGCGCTCCCTTCGCCGCCGAAGGCCGTCGATATTCCGGTCTTCAGCGCGGAGAACGGCCTGGATGCCCTGCTTACGGGCTCGGTGTCGCCCTTTTACGGACGTCTCCGGATTCGTCTCCAGCTCTACAGCCGCTACCTCAGGCGGGTCATCCATGAGGACGAGGTCGTGTTCTCGAGCGAGGATCGCGAAGCCGCCCTCGCCGAACTGGAGAGCCGGCTTACGGCCGCGGTCGCCGGCGTCGCGCCGGCCGCGCTCTCCGTCCGTACGGACACCGCGGACGCCGATATCGTCGTGGACGGAAAGCTCCTCGGCGTCGGCTCGGCGGGTCCGGTGGAACGGTATCCCGCGCCCGCGCGGATCGAGGTTTCCGCTCCGCTCCACGAGACCGCGGAACGTACCGTCGACCTCGCGAGCGATGAGCTGACCACCGTTTCCGTCGTCCTCAAACCGGCCGCGCTCTCCTCCCTTTCGGTGGAGGCGCGGGGAACGGAGACGCCGGAATCCATGGCGCCGGCGGGAACCGCCGAGGCGGCGGAGGTGGCGGTTCGCCTCGGCGCCTTGTACGCGGGAAGCGCGCCCCTCGTCCTCTCCGTGCCGGAGGATCGCCTGGCCTACGTGGAGGTCGCGACCGCGGACGGCCGGGGCGCGTCGGCGGTCGTCTCCCGGGGGGGCCGGCTCGTCATGGACCTGAAGGTCCTGCCCGGACCGGACGATCGGCCGGTGGAGAACGCGCGGAAGAAGTTCTACGGAGCCTTCGCGCGCTTTTCCGTGACGTTGCCCGTCGCGTTCTTCCTTTCGGGCATGGCCACCATGTACGACGATGCGGTCACCTGGAGCGGGGATGCGGACAAGGAGGCGACCGCGGACGCCTACCATACCTTCGCGAACGTGGCGGTCACCGCGACCGTTTGCTTCTTTTTGGAAACCGCGGTCCGGTGCGTGAAGTATCTCCGCACCGCGCACGCGGGGGCGACGCCGCTCGTACGGCCGGAGCCGGTAGCGCAGACATCGGATACGAATGAGGGAAGGTGAATAGTGGCGGGGAAGGGATTCGCCGAGCGGCTCAAGTCGCTGCTCGGCCTGAGGGCGGACGATGAGGATGCGTTTTTCGATGAACTCGCCGATTCGCTCGTGGAAGGGGACCTCGGCGCGGCCGAGGCGTCCGCGGCGGTGGACGCGCTCAAGGCGGCGTGCCGGCGCGAAAAGATCGAGGACGCGGAGGAGATCCGGAAGAAGCTGGCCGATATCCTGCTCGCCGATCTCCGGAACGCGCGGGGAGTTACCGGTTTGGAAGGGGGGCAGGGCGGACTCGCCGTCTTCGTCCTCTTGGGCGTGAACGGCGTCGGCAAGACGACGACGGCGGCCAAGCTCACCCGCTGGTACCGGGATCGATACGGATTCAAGACGCTGCTCGCGGCCGCGGACACCTTCCGCGCCGCGGCCATCGACCAACTCAAGATCCACGGCGAGCGTCTGGACGTCCGCGTCGTGGCCCACAAGCACGGAGGAGACCCGGCCGCGGTGATCTACGACGCGATCGAAGCGGCGCGCGCGGCGGGATCGGACCTCATCATCGCCGATACGGCGGGGCGCATGCACACCAAGTCGGGCCTCGTGGAAGAGCTCCGCAAGATCGACCGCATCGTCGCCGCCAAGGCGGACGGCGCCGTGTACCGGAAGCTCCTCGTCGTGGATGCCACCACCGGCCGGAACGCGCTGGCCCAGGCGGAAATTTTCCACGAAGCGGTCGGCGTGGACGCGGTCGTGCTCACCAAGTACGACTCGAGCGCACGCGGCGGCGTGGCGTTCGCCCTCGCGAAAAGCCTCGGCCTCCCGGTAGCCTTCGTCTGTACAGGAGAACGCTACGAGGACATCGCCCCCTTCGATCCGGTCCGGTATGCGCGCGAGTTCGTCGGCCTGGACTGAGGTCCCCTTCCCGCAGCGGACTTCGCGCGGGCAGGGGAAGCGGCGAGCGCTGCGTATGCCGCGAGCGCTGCGTATGCCGCGAGCGCTGCGTATGCGGCGAGCGCTCGTCGCGGCGCTCGTCCTCGGCCGGGCGGTCGCCGCGGGGGCCCAGGAGTGGTACGTCTCGGACGCTTCGGGGATCGCGCTCGAGCGGACGACGGAGGCGGTCGCCCGGAGGCTCGATTTCGCCCTCTCCGTGCGGACGGCCGCCGCGGAGGGGGCCCCGGCCCCGGTCCGCGCGGCGGTGCCGGTGGGCGGTTCCCTGGAATTGAAGACCCTGTACGAGAAGGGGACGGAAGTCCGGAGCCGCTGGGCGGCCTTGGATGCGGCGGGCTTCGAACGCTACGCGGAGCAGCGCAGTGCGGACGGAAATTTCGGCTACGAGCGCTACGACGCTTCGCGGCGGTTCATCGAGGAGGGGCGTTCGGCGGGCGGCTCGCTCACGGTGATCCGTTACGCCTATGCGGGAGATCGCCTCGTCCGCGCCGAAGCGTACGCCGTGGTCGGCGACGCGGAAAAGCCTCTTTGGGTGGAGACCTATCGATACCTCCGTTCGGGCGCCTTGCGCTCGGTGGAGCGGACCTATCCCGCCGGGACCGAGGGCGGAAAAACCGTCACGGAGGGCGCGCGCTTCGAGGCGCCGCGGGGCTTACCCCGCCTCCTCGACCTCCGCTCTGCCGACGGATCCCGCATCACGACCGTCTACGACGCTTTCGGTAGGGTCGTCAGCCGGGAAGCCTTCGATGCGGCGGGGAAGCCGATCGGAAGCGCGGAAGTCGCGACCTACGCGACCGGGGCCGCGGGGCCCCGATCCGTCGTGCGCTCGGAGGAAGGGGGCGCGACGGTGGAGACCGGCCTGGACGATCGCGGCCGCGCCCTCCATGAAATCAGGCGGGACGCGGAAGGGAACGTGCTGTCGGAAACGAGCACGGTTTGGAAGGAAAACCGGATCGCGTCCATCGAAACCGTCGCGGGCGGCCTGACGCGGAGGACCGAGTACGAGTACGATGAGGGGGGGAATCGCCTCATGGAGCGCAACTATCGCGACGGGAACCTCGAGCGGACGGTGCGCCGGTCGGGCGGCGAGGAAACGGAAGAGCTTTACTCGGGGGGCGTCGCGGTGTTGAGGGCTGTCTGGGTCGATGGGCGCAAGGTATCCGAGCAGCGATTGCGGAAGAACGGAGGATCGGGAAAGTGAAGGACGCGTCCTGGATCGTCTTCGCCGCGCGGCGGTACATCTCCTCCCGCCGCAGGGACAAATCGTCGCCGTCCTCATTGCTCGCGGTGCTCGGCATCGCGGTCGGCGTCCTCGCCCTCACCGTCGTGCTCGCGGTGATGAACGGGTTCCAGCTCGGCTTCATAGAGAGCATCCTCGAGATCTCGTCCTACCACATCCGCGTGGAGTCCGCGCCCGCGGCGGCCGTGGACGAGCGGCTGCTCGCGGAATTGCGCGCGTCGCCGTACGTGCTTTCGGCCTTGCCGTTCCTGGAACTCCAGACCATCGCGCGCGGGTCGCGGCGAAACCAGCTCGGCTGCCTCGTGCGCGGCGTGAGCGCCGACGCGGCCGAGCGGGACCCGGGCCTCGTCTCCAAGCTCGTATTCGAGGAAGGCTCCTTCGATCTGTCCGATCCCCGGGCCATGCTCATCGGCGCCGAACTCGCGCGCGGCCTTGACCTCCACGTCGGCGACGAAATCGACCTGCTGTCGCTCTCCGGGACGGCCCTCTCGGACCTGGAGCCGGAAGACGCGAAATTCCGCGTCGCCGGCGTGTTCCGTTCGGGCTTCTACGAATACGACCTCGGGTGGGCCTTCGTTTCCTTGGACGCCGCGATCGCGCTGCACGGCGGGGACGTTCCGCTGGTCTACGGGGTGAAGCTGCGCGATCGGTGGAACGACGCTGCGGCCGCGGCCGCCATCTCCCGGATGGAGGGGGTCGCTTCGGCGCGCATCGTGACCTGGCGCGCTTTCAACCGAGCCTTCTTCGGCGCCCTCAGGACGGAAAAGATCCTCATGTTCGTGCTGGTCGCTCTCATCTTCGTGGTCGTCGGCCTGAGCGTTTTCCAGGCCCAACGCCGCGCGGTCATGGAGCGCGCCGACGAGATCGCCCTGCTCAGGGCCGTCGGGGCCTCCGAGGGGGCGATCCGCCTCGTGTTCACCTGCGACGGCTTCATCGTCGGGCTCTCCGGCGCGCTGTGCGGGATGATCCCCGCCCTCCTCATCACCACCCATATAGCGGCCTTCTTCTCCGCCCTCGAGACTACGGTCAACCTCGGCATTTCCCTCGTGAACGCCGTCGTTTCCCTCTTCGCGGGCCCGAACGTCCACGGCGCGGATTCGTTCGCCGTCTTCTCCCCGACCGTCTTCTATCTCAAGGAGATTCCGAGCCGCGTGCTGCCCCACGAGGCGGCTCTCATCTTCCTGTTCGGACTCTCGTCGGCGACGGTGGCGGCTGCCTTGGCTTCGGGGAAGGTCGCCCGATTCAAACCTGCGGAGGTCCTGCGTTATGAGTGATGCGCTCGTGGTTCTCACCGATCTCGTGAAGACGTATCCTTCGGGCGCCGAAGAGCTCACCATCCTGCGGGGGCTGTCGCTGGAAGTGCGGGCGGGCGACTCGGTGGCGATCAGCGGGGAAAGCGGGAGCGGGAAGAGCACCCTGCTCAACATCATCGGCGGCCTCGACCGCGCGACTTCGGGGTCGGTCTCCGTCGGCGGCGTCCGTCTGGAAGCCATGGGCGAGAAGGCCCTGACCGCGTACCGCGGAAAATACGTCGGCTTCGTGTTCCAGTTCCACTATCTGCTCAAGGACTTCACCGCGCTCGAGAACGTGATGCTGCCGGCCTACGTGGCCGGCCTCTCCCGGAAGCGGGCGACGGAGCGCGCGCGCGCGCTGCTCGCCGACGTGCGCCTGGAACACCGCGCCCTCCATTTCCCTTCCCAGCTATCGGGCGGGGAGCGGCAGCGCGTCGCGGTGGCGCGGGCCCTCGTGAACGATCCCGAACTGGTGCTCGCCGATGAGCCGACGGGCAACCTGGACCCCGCCAACAGCGCCCTCGTGGCGGAACTCCTCTACGCGTGCGCGGAAAAGCGGGGCAAGACGCTCCTCGTGGTGACCCACGACGAGCGGGTGGCGGCCCGGGCCTCCCTGCGCTACCATCTGGAGGCCGGGTCCTTCCGCGAACGGGCCGAGGGAAGGGACGCGTGAAAATCGGCGCGAGCCTCTTCGTCGCCTTCCGCTACCTGCTCGGCAGGGGCCGCGAAGGCGGACGGTACCTGCGGGGCGCGGCCTTCGGCATCGCGCTCAGCCTCGTACCCATCGTGGTGACCCTCGTGGTCGCGGACGGCATGATCCGCGGCATCACCGAGCGCTACCTGGAGCTGGGTACCGGCCACCTGGAAGTTTACGGGCGCGGCGGCCGGGGGGAGATCGCGGCCGAGGCGCCCGCGATCGAGGCACTCCGGGGCGTACGCGGCGCCTGGCCCGAGCGGCAGGGCCTCGGCATCCTCGTCGGTATGGGCGGCAAGTCCGGCGCGACGGTGCGGGCGGTGGCCCCCGGCTTCCTCGCGGACGCGGGAACCCGGCGCTACCTCAAGACCGTGGACGGCGCCGCCCTCTTGGAAGGGCCGAACGACGCGCTCGTCGGCGAGGAGCTCGCGCGGAGGATCGGCGCCCGTCCGGGCGATACGGTCCGGCTCATGACCGCGCGGACGTCGCCGGACGGTCGCACCGTGCCGAGGGTCGCGCCCTTCAAGGTCCGCGGCATCGTCTCGTCCGGTTACCGCGAACTGGACGCGCTCTGGTTCATCGTCCCGTACGAGGCCGGCCTCCGCGTCCTGGCGAACGAAGCGTCGCGGTCCTTCTTGGCGGTGAAGATAGACGATCCCTACGACGGGGCGGACGCCGCCGCTTCCGCCGTGGCGGACGTCGTGGGGGAGGGCTATTCGGTCTATACCTGGGCCGAGCTCCAGCGTTCCCAGTACCGCTCCTTCGAATCGACGCGCCAGCTCCTCCTCTTCATCATGGCCCTCGTGGTCCTCGTCGCGGCGGTGAACGTGGCTTCGGCGACCTCCATGCTCGTCGTGGAGCGGCGGCGGGATATCGCGGTGCTCAAGGGGTTCGGGGCGGACCGGCGCGGCACCACGCGCGTCTTCGTGTTCGGCGCCCTGCTCGCGGGCACGGTCGGCGCGGCGCTCGGCATATCCGCGGGGCTCCTGATCGCGTACAACATCAACGGCCTGATCGCGTTCGCCGACGCCGCGCTCGCGGCGTTCGCGGGCGGCGCGTCCGCGCCTAAGCTGCTCGATCCCGAGTATTACCTGGAATCCATCCCGGTGGTCGTGGACTGGCCGGTCATCGCGGCGATCGGCGCGCTCACCGTCGCGCTCTCGGCCCTGGCGGCCTGGTCGCCCGCCCGGCGCGCGGGAAAGCTCGTTCCTCACGACATCCTCAGGAAGTATTGAGAGGTCCGTATGAAGTGCGATATCTGCGGGGAAAACGAGGCGGTCGTCTTCGTCCACCAATCGAGCCGGGGCACCAAGACCGAGCTCAGGCTCTGCGCCGTCTGCGCGAAGAGCCGGGGCATCGACCGCCTGGACGGCGACGTCTCGGCGTCCCTCTCCAAGCTCCTCTCCGCCGTGTCCCCCGGCCGGGAAGGCGCCGCGCAGCGAGACGCGGGCCGCCGGTGCCCGCGCTGCGGTTCCCCCATCGCGGACATCCGCAAGAGGGGCCTCGCTTCCTGCGCGTCTTGCTGGTCGGTCCTCGCCGAGACGGCGTCGGCCTCCTTCCGCCCGCACGCGGGGCGCCTTCCGTTCCGGGTCGCCGCGCGCCGAGCCGCCGCCGAGGATTTGGCCAAGCTTAAGGTCCTGCTCGCGGCAGCCGTCAAGGCCGAGGACTACGAGACCGCCGCGCGATGCAGGGACCGCATCAAGGCTCTCGGTGGAGATGGCGCCCATGCTTGACGAGCGCCTCCTCATGCCGCCGTTCCGCGCGGGGGGTCCCGACCGGGACGTGGTGCTCGGCGCGTGGGTGCGGCTCGGCCGCAACCTGGAGGACGCCCTCTTCCCGAACCGGGCCTCCATCACCGAAGCCGCGGAAACGAGAAGCCGCATCCTCGCCGCCGTCGCGAAGACGGCGGGAGATCGAATCGAACTCCTGCCGGAACGGCTCGACCAGGCCGAGACGCTGCTCGTCGCGGAGCGGGGCTGGTCCGAGCGGGGCGCCTCCGTCGATCCGGGCCGCGGCTTGGCCGTCCTGGACGGAGGCGCGACGGTGCTCGCGATAAACGACGTGGACCACCTCCGCATCGTTTCCTACGCGAGCGGCAACGACGGCGAGGCCGCCCTGGAGCGCGCGCGGGCGGTGGACGAGGTTTTGGACGCCGAGCTATCCTGGGCCGCAACCCCCGACCTGGGCTATCTCACCGCGCGCCTCGACGAGGGCGGGAGCGCGCTCCGCGTTTCGGCCCTCGTATTCGTTCCCGGCATCATCGCCGCGGGAGTCCTGGAACGGGTGGTGCGCGGCCTCGTCTCCTCCGGGATCGAGCCGCGGGTGTCCGCGTGGGGGCGGGACGCGGAGACCGACCCCGCTCGGGACGAGGCCGCGGCGCCGGGATCGGCGAGCGCCCAACCCGACTCCGCCGCGTCGGCGAGCGCCGAGGGCGCGGCGGACGGGCAAACCTCCCCCTACGTGGAGCTCTCGTGCCGCGCGGGCCGCGGCATCGGCGAGGATGATTTCCTCGCGGGCTTCCATGCGACCCTCGCGGGGCTCATCGAAGGGGAGCGAAAGACGCGCGACCGGCTCCTCGCCTCCCGCCGCGCCGAGCTCGAGGACGCCGCCTGGCGCGCCGCGGCGGTGCTCGGCGGCGCGCGTCTCCTTCCGGAGGCGGAAGCGCGGCGGCTCATCGCCGATCTCCGCGCGGGAACGGCCTACGGGGTCGCGCCGCCCGTACGCGGAGGCTCTTCCGATCCCTACGCGGAGATCGACCGGGCGCGGGAGATCATCGGAACCGGCCACGTGCGGGTACTCGGTCGGGGGGAGCGGGGAGGCCCGTCCGGGGACGTCCGCCTGGACGCGGTCCGGGCCGCGCTTGTGCGGGAGGTCCTCCCGCGTTACGATATAGGTTGAACGGGAGGACGATGGATTGTTCAAGGGCTTGACGCAACGCGCACAGAGAATACTTACCGTAGCCTCGCAGGAAGAAGCCCGTCGATTCCACGCCGATCAGCTGCTTCCGGAGCACATCGTGGTCGCCATCCTCAAGGATGGCCAAGGGGTCGCCTGCAAGGCGCTCGGAGCGCTCAATATAGATATCGCCGAATTCCGGCTGGAGTTGGAACGGGAGACGCCGCGGAAGAAGGCGGGATTCACCTTCGGGGACGTGCCGCCTTCCCGCCGCGCCCGCACGATGCTGGAGGCCGCCGCGGAGGAGGCCCGCTCCCTCGGGGACGACTACGTGGGCACGGAGCACCTCCTCGTGGCCGCGGCCCGCGAGGAAGACGCGGCGACCGGCCGTTTCCTTTCCCGCTTCTCCATCGACGCGGATTCGCTCCGGAGCGCCTCCGCTTCGTTCTCGGCAAGCGGAGACGAAGGGCGGACCCGGCTCAACGCGGAGATCGGCGGCTATGCCGACGGATCGTCCCGCGCGGAGATGGAGAACGCGTCCATCAACCCGTTCCGGGAAGAGCGGGGCGACGAGGAGCCCGCCACCCATCTGGACGCGGTGAAAGCCGACGCCGCCGCGGCGCCGTCGCGGACGCCCATCCTGGACGAGTTCTCCCGGGACCTCACCGCCCTCGCGCGGGCCGACAAGATCGATCCGGTCATCGGACGCGAGAAGGAGATCCGGCGCGTGGTGCGCATCCTCGCGCGACGGACCAAGAACAACCCGGTCCTCATCGGGGAGCCGGGCGTCGGCAAGACGGCGGTGGTGGAGGGCTTGGCCCGCCTCGTGGCGAGCGACGAGGCCCCCGAATTCCTCGCCTCCAAGCGGGTCCTGACCCTTGACCTGGCCTCGGTGGTCGCGGGGACCAAGTACCGCGGAGAGTTCGAGGAGCGGCTCAAGAAGATCATGAAGGAGATACTTGCCGCGGGCAACGTGATCCTCTTCATCGACGAGCTGCACACCATCATCGGCGCCGGCGGCGCCGAAGGCACCATCGACGCCTCCAATATGCTCAAGCCCGCGCACTCGCGCCGGGAGATCCAGTGCATCGGCGCCACGACCCTCTCCGAATACCGCAAGCACTTCGAGAAGGACGCGGCCCTGGAACGGCGTTTCCAGGCGGTGCTCGTGGACGAGCCCTCGCTCGACGAGACGATCCACATCCTGCGCGGCATCCGCAAGCGCTACGAGGACCACCACCGGGTGGCGTATACCGATGCCGCGGTGGAAGCCGCGGCCCGCCTGTCCCAGCGATACCTGACCGGCCGCTTCATGCCGGATAAGGCCATCGACCTCCTGGACGAGGCCGGCGCGAAGCGGAAGCTGGAATCGGACGCCCGGCCCGCGGAGATCGCCGAGTTCGAGGCGGAGATCCGCCGGCTCACCGAGGAAAAGACCGCCCTCGTATCCGCCCAGGACTACGAGAAGGCCGCCGAGATCCGCGACGAGGTCCGGACCCTCCGCGCGCGCTGTCTCGCGGCGCGGGAGGAATGGGAACGCGCCGCCCGCGATGAACGGCCCACGGTGGACGAGGAGGACGTGCGCCAGGTGGTCGCGGAAACCACGGGCATCCCACTGGAACGCCTGGAGGAGGGCGAATCGAAGCGGCTGCTCAAGATCGAGGAAGAACTGCACCGCGCGGTGATCGGCCAGGACGACGCGGTCCGCTCCATCGCTTCGGCCATACGCCGCTCGCGCGCCGGCGTCTCTTCGCCCCGCCGTCCCCAGGGATCGTTCATCTTCCTGGGGCCCACGGGGGTCGGAAAGACTCTGCTCGCCAAGCGGCTGGCGGAATACCTGTTCGGCAGCGAGGACGCCCTCGTCCGCATCGACATGTCGGACTACATGGAGAAGCACAACGCCTCGCGCCTCGTCGGCGCGCCGCCCGGCTACGTCGGGTACGAGGAGGGCGGGGTGCTCACCGAGCGCATCCGGCGCAATCCCTATCGCGTCATCCTCTTCGACGAGATCGAAAAGGCCCACCACGACGTCTTCAACCTCCTCCTCCAGGTATTGGAGGAGGGCGAGCTCAAGGACAACCTGGGGCACACGGTGAGCTTCCGGAACACCGTGCTCATCATGACGAGCAACGCGGGCGCGCGGGAGATCTCCCGGGACGCGCGGCTCGGCTTCAATCCTTCCTCCGGCATCATGAGCGCGGAGGAGATCAAGTCCGCCGCCCTCGCGGAACTCAAGCGCCTCTTCAACCCGGAGTTCATCAACCGCGTGGACGACATCGTCGTGTTCCACGCCTTGGACCGCGGCCAGGTGGAGTCCATCCTGGCCATCCAGATCGACGAGCTCGCCGAGCGGCTCGCCGAACGCGCGTACCGGATCGAGGTGAAACCGGCGGCCCGCGCCATCCTCGTGGATAAGGGCTGGGATCCCAAGTACGGCGCCCGTCCCATGCGCCGGGCGGTCCAGCGGGAGCTCGAGGATCCGCTTTCGCTCCTCGTGCTGGAGCAAACCTGCCCGCCGCACACCGTGTTCGTCGCGGAGGGAAAGGACGGGATCATCACGGTGAAGCCGCGGCTGCCGCGGCGCGAGAAAGGCGGGGCGGGCACGGGCGCCGACGGGAAGTCCGCGGGCGGGCAGTCCCCCGGCACCCCTTCCGAACTGGTGGGAAGCGACCGGCGCTGACGCGCGGCCTTCCTCCGTGCTACTATGCGGGAACCGCATATCGGCACGGAGGACTCACATGGTACGCTTACCCCTCGCCGGAACCGACCGCCTCGTCGACATCAATCCGTCCAAGATCGTGGCGGTCGGCCTCAACTATCGCGAACACGTCACCGAGAGCAAGGTTTTCGACCTCAAGCAGCTTGAGGTTCCGAGCGAACCCGTCCTCTTCGCCAAGACGCCGAACGTCCTCGTGGGCCCGAACGAACCCATCGTCATCCCCTCCTTCCTCAAGCACTACGAGTTCCGCGAGAGCCGCACCGACCACGAGGCCGAACTCGCGGTGATCATCGCGAAGCGGTGCAAGGACGTCTCGGAGCGGGACGCCCTCTCGTACGTGTTCGGCTACACGTGCTTCAACGACGTGAGCCAGCGGAACATCCAAAAGATGGACACCTCGGGTTGGTTCCGCGGCAAGTCCTTCGACACCTTCGGACCCGTCGGGCCGGTCGTCGTCAGCGCCGCCGCCATCCGCGATCCGCAGAAGCTCGCGATCGGGGCCCGGGTCAACGGAGTCGTGAGGCAAGCGGCCTCCACGGCCGACATGATCTTTTCCGTCGCCGCCCTCGTCTCCTACATTTCGCGCAACATGACCCTGGAGGCGGGGGACCTCATCGCCACCGGTACGCCGAGCGGCGTGAGTCCCATCCATCACGGCGACGTCGTGGAGATCGAGATCGAGGGAATCGGCGTCCTCTCCAATCCGGTCATGGCGGAGGGCCGCAGATGAGGCTCTCGGCGTTCGGCGAAAAGTTCACCCGGAAGACCGGCATCCTGGAACTCATGGAGGACATCTCGGCCGCCGCAGCGGCCGCCTCGGCCGCGGCGTCGTCCGCGGCCTCGTCCGCCGTTCCGCTCCGCATGCTCGGCGGCGGCAACCCTGCGCGCATCCCGGCCATGGAGGCGGTCTGGCGCGCGCGCATGGAGACCCTGCTCCGCGACGAGGACGGCTTCGGCCGCCTCCTCGGCGCCTACGATTCGGCGGACGGGATGGCGAACTTCCGCACGGCCCTAGCCGCCCTCTTCCGTCGGGAGTACGGCTGGGAGGTCGGAAGCGAAAACGTCTGCGTGACGAACGGCAGCCAGATCGCGGTCTGGTACCTGCTCAACCTCCTCTCGGGGCCGGATTCCTCCGGCCGCCGCAAGCGGATCCTCTTCCCGCTCATGCCCGAGTATGTCGGCTATGCCGACCAGGCCGTGAACGAGGACGTCTTCGTGTCCCTCAAACCCCGCATCGAGCTCCGCGGCGATACGCGGTTCAAGTACTACGCCGACCTGGACGCTGCGGAGGAACTCCTCAAGCGGGAGGGCGACTCCATCGGCGGCATCCTCGTCTCGCGTCCGACCAACCCCTCGGGCAACGTGCTCACCGACGCCGAGATCGACCGGCTCCAGGCCCTCGCGCGGCGATTCTCCATCCCCCTCATCGTGGACAACGCCTACGGGCTGCCGTTCCCCGGCATCGTCTTCAGCGACGCCCGGCCTCGGTGGGACGAGTGGACCGTCCTCTCCATGAGCCTCTCCAAGATCGGCCTGCCTTCGGCCCGGACCGGCATCATCGTGGCCAGGAAGGAATTGATCGGCGCGCTGTCCTCGGTGAACGCCATCGCGAGCCTCGCCACCGGCACGGTGGGGCAGGCCATCGTGGAACCGCTCGTGGCATCGGGCGAGATCCTCTCCCTGAGCCGCGAGGTGGTGCGGCCCTTCTACGCCGCCAAGCGCTCGACCGCCCTGGCGACCATCGATGCGCTGTTCGCCGGCTTGCCCGTCCGCGTCCACGAGAGCGAGGGGGCCATCTTCCTCTGGCTCTGGTTCGAGGACCTGCCGATAGAGGCCCACGAACTCTACGAGCGGCTCAAGGCGCGGAACGTGCTCGTGCTCTCCGGCGAGAATTTCTCCTTCGGAACCTTCGCCGACGGCGGAGCCTGCGCGGCCTGGGACCATCCGCGGCGGTGCATCCGGATCAATTATTCCACGACGGACGCCGACGTCTCCTGCGGCCTCGCCGTCATCGCCGAGGAAGTCCGCGGGGCCTACGACCGCGGCGCCGCTGCGGGCGGCGCTCGGCCGGTCGGCGTGGCCCGAAGCGGCGCCGCGTCGAGGGTCCGTACGTGACCAGTCCCTTGGAAGCGCATTTCGGGCCCTTCCGAGACGGCATCATCGGGATCGGGGAGCGGCTCGCGGGGTCCGCGGGAGAGGTTCCGCTCGTCTACGCCGATTGGATAGCCTCGGGCCGCCTGTATGGGCCCATCGAGGATCGGCTCCGGAGCCTCGCGTACCCCTACGTCGCGAATACGCATTCGGAGTCGAGCGCCCTCGGCGCCTCCATGACGGCCGCGTACCGGGCCGCCCACGAGCTCATCAAGCTACGCGTGGGCGCCGGCCCCGACGACGTGGTCGTCACCGCGGGCTCGGGCATGACCGGCGTGGTCAACAAGCTCCAGCGCATCCTCGGCCTCCGCGTTCCCGAGCGCGCCCGGGGACTCTGCGGCCGCGACGGCTGCGGCCTGCGCGAGGACGACCGACCGGTGGTCTTCTTGACCCACCTGGAGCACCATTCGAACCACACGAGTTGGCTGGAGAGCCTCGCCGACGTCGTGGTCCTGGAACCCGACGCTGATCTCCGCGTGGATCCGGCCGAACTGGAACGGCAACTCGCCCGCTACGCGCGGCGTCCGCTCAAGATCGGATCCTTCTCCGCGGGCTCAAACGTCACCGGCGTCCGACCCCCGTACCGGGACCTCGCGCGGCTCATGCACCGCGCGGGCGGCCTCGCCTTCATCGATTTCGCGGCCTCCGCTCCTTACGATCCGATCGACATGCATCCGGCCGGCGACGCCGAAGGCAGCCTCGACGCCGTCTTCTTCAGCCCCCACAAATTCCTCGGCGGCCCCGGCTCTCCCGGCGTCCTGGTGTTCAATAGCCGCATCTACGGCAACAGCGTCCCCGACGATCCTGGCGGCGGGACGGTCGCTTGGACCAACCGCTGGGGCGAACGGCGCTACGTGGACGACATCGAGTCGCGGGAAGACGGGGGCACCCCGGCCTTCCTCGGCGCCATCCGGGCGGCCCTCGCGCTGGAGCTCAAGGAACTCATGGGATGCGCGGCCATCCGCGGCCGCGAGACGGAGCTCCTGGACCGCGCCTTCGCGGGCCTCGCCTCCATACCGGGCCTCAAGATCCTCGCGGAAGGGGAGCGCGATCGCCTCGGGGTCATCTCGTTTTATTTCGAGGACCTCCACTACAACCTCGTGGTCCGCCTCCTCTCCGACCTCTACGGCATCCAGGTCCGCGGCGGCTGTTCCTGCGCCGGTACCTACGGCCACTACCTCCTTCACGTGGACCGCGAACGGTCCAGGGAGATCACCTGCAAGATCGATTCCGGCGACCTCACCGATAAGCCCGGCTGGGTCCGCCTTTCCCTCCATCCCACGATGACCAACGCCGAGCTGGACTATTGTCTCCGCGCTCTCGCCGAGATCGCCGAAAGGGGTGCTGCCTGGGCGGCCGACTACCGCCTGGACCGAAAGCGCGGGGAGTTCGTCCGGATAGATGGGCGGCGTTTTGAACCGATGGAGACGGCCGCTCTCTTTACACGGGAGGGATTATTAGTGTCCCGAAGATTGGGGAAAAGTAGAGCGGAATAGAAGCGCTACATGCTGTGAGGGCGTACTGAGGATATCCGATTCCCCAGGAGGATATCCTTGTTCACCCCTCCCTTCTGTCCCCACGCC
>JAEXTK010000283.1 GCA_023406985.1 Spirochaetota bacterium
CCCCTTTTTCGTTCGGGTCCCGCGCCGGCATGGACGCCGCGGCTCCCTGACGGATCGGCGCTCATCGAATCGCGCCTCACCCTCGGGCGGGCTTCCTCGCCCGCTCCGCCCTTCGGGCGGTCCGTCATTAAAGTCGCGGTCTCTCCGAGCCCGCTCCGGAGAAAAGCGGCGCGGGTTCGGCGATTACGTCGCGCGCGATAGCGCGCAGTCCAACCGCTACCTATCGGAACACGCCCTTAAGGCGTATCCCGCCCTTCCCCCACAGCGGCGGGGGCGCTGGCGCCGCGGAATCAGCGGGGAGCGGCGGGGCTCAGCGCTCGGGGTCTGACCCCAGACCGAAGAGGGCGGCGGCGTTTCCCCAGGCGATGCGGGCGGCGACGGAGGGAGGCAGGGCGCCGAGCCAGACGCGGTAGGCGGCCATGATCTCTCCGTAGCTTTCCCAGCGCGGGTTGATCCAGGTGTCGGAACCGATCACGAAGCGGTCGGGAAAGGCGGTGAGCAGGTCGCGCCACGCCGGGGACAGGGTTCCGTCGCCGCGAGTGAGGCCGGGGCGATACGAGAGCTCGCCGTAGAGGGTCGGATACCTGCGGAGCATTTCCTCCACGCGGCCGACCGGCGCACCCTCGATTCCCGTATGCGCCCAGATGATCGTGGCGCCCGGCGCGTGGGCCATCAGGAGGTCGACGGCGGCATCGTCGGTATGCGCGAGCACCGCGAGGGAGCGCTCCTTGGCCAGCGCCATGAGCCGCGCGGCCGTCGGCCCGTTCGCGTCGGCCGAGTCGTAGAGGTGGAATTCGCCGATGCCCCGGTAGGGGCCGGCCGCGGTTCCCTCCTCAAGCTCCTCCAGCACCATCTCGTAAATCGACGGATCCTCGAACCACGTCCCGTAGTCGTCGCGGTTGCGGTACAGGCGGACGAAGGGGACGATCGCCACCGCGTCCTGGTCCGCGGCGGCCAGGGTCACGGTCCCGGCATTCGGCCGCGAGTTCGCGAGGACGGCCGCCACGCCGGCCTCGCGGAACAGGGCGAAGGCCCGGTCCGGCGGAACCGAGGCCCAAGCCTCCTCGTTATAATGGAGATGGGCATCCAGGATGGGCCCCCGATACGGGTCGGCGCGGGCATCGTCCGAACCGACCAGGCCGATGAGGAAAACGGAGCACAGGAGGCTCCGGCATACGCGCGCGTTCATACCGGAAAGATACCGGCGCGCGGCGCTCCGGCAAAGGAAAAGCGCCGGCGGAGGCCCGCCCTACCCGCGCTCGGGGAAACGGAGGGCGACGCGGGTGCCGCAGTCGCCGGTGTCGACGGTGAGGGCGCCGCCGAGCTGCGCGGCGAGGGCCTCCACGATGGTCCTTCCCATGCCGCCCGCGGAAGGTTCGTCGCGCATGCCGATGCCGTCGTCCTCGACCACGAGCGTGAGCCAACCGTCGTCCTCGGAGAGGGAAACCGCGACCGCGCCGCTGTCCCGGCCCGTGAAGGCTTGCTTGAACGCGTTGGTGGCGAGCTCCACCACGACGAGCGCGCAGGGTATTGCCTTCTCCAGCGGAAGGCCCACCCCGCCCGCCTCCACGGAAAAGGAAACGGCGGTGCCGAGGCGGTCGTAGGCCGATAGGGACCGCACCACGCGGAGCAGGTAGTCGTCCATGGGCACCGCCGCGAATTCGCCCGACGAGTAGATCGTCTCGTGCACCAGGGACATCGCGTGCACCCGGTCCCGGATCTCTTCCAGGTTCGCGCTCAGGACGGAATCGTTCACGTCCCCGGCCCGGAGGCTCAAGAGGCTCGATACGATCTGGAGGTTGTTCTTCACCCGATGGTGGACCTCGCGGAGGAGGACCTCCTTCTCGGTGAGCGAGCTCGTCAGGGACGCGAAGGCGGAAGCGAGGCTCGCGTCCAGCCGGCCGAAGGCCTCGGCCAGCCGCCCGATCTCGTCGCTGCGGAGGGCGATCTTCCGGAGCGTCGAGCGGAGATCGTCGTTCAGCGCCGGGGAGGACGGCATGGCCCCGAGCTCGGCGGCCGCCGCGCTCAAGAGCCGCAGCGGCTCCGCGAGGCTCGTGGCGACGAGATAGGCCAAAAAGAGGGCCGCGGCGAAGGCGGCCAGGAAGATCAGGGCTATGTTCACGTCGTTGCGCCGGAGCGGAGCCAGGAATCGGTCCTCCGGCACCGCCACCGCCACCGACCACTCCAGATCGTAGCCCGTGCCGCAGGGGACGCTGACCACCCGGAACCGCCGTCCGCCGTATTCGCCGCGGTGCACCGTTCCCTCGTCCCGAACGGCGATCGTGATCGCCTCCTCGGCGAAGGCTTTCAGATCCGGAATCGTGCCGCCGGAGGCGAGTACGGTACCGTTACGGTCCAAGAGGGCGGCGAAACCGCCCTCGATCTCATCCATCGATTCCATGAAGCGGGCGAAATCGGAGAGCCTGAGGGAGACCGACGCGACGCCGACGGCCATGCCGTCCGGTCGCCGGACGACCTTCACCGCCGCGATGGCCTGTTCGCCCGTAGAGACGTACGCGTAGGGTCCGCTCCAGTGGAGACCCAGCCGCCCGAGCGCCGATTGGTACCAGGGCCTGCGGCGCGGGTCGTAGGCGGCCCACCGTCCCGCCTCCTTCGGAGTACCGTCCTCCCCGATCAGGTACGACACGAGGGCGCCGTCCGTGGCCCTACCCGCGCGGCCCATGCGCAGCTCGTCTTTCGAAATCCGCTGGGCCTCCGCGTATTCGCCGTCCATGAATCCCATGGATATCAGGTCGATGAAGGGATGGGCCTCCAGCTGCACGGAGAAGGCCCGCGGCAAGGAGTCGAGGGGTGGGGCGGGGCGCGGGCCC
>JAEXTK010000285.1 GCA_023406985.1 Spirochaetota bacterium
CGCCGGGCCCCCCCCCCGTCGGGTCTGAACTTCTCCGGGGGTTTTTCGCTTGCGGACTCGAGGGCCGCCGTTTATACTAG
This sequence comes from Spirochaetota bacterium, assembly GCA_023406985.1. GTDB lineage: Bacteria > Spirochaetota > Spirochaetia > Treponematales > Breznakiellaceae > JAEXTK01. Next base: position 81 of record JAEXTK010000285.1, read on the forward strand.
AGCAGAAGCCTAGTTACGGAGGATCGAGTTGAAGACGCTTCGTATAACCGTTTGCCTACTCTTCGCTTTGCTCTTCGTTCTTCCGGCCATCGCCCAAGACGCCGCGCGTCCCACGAACCAAAGCGGTGATAAATGGTCGGAATTTTACTACCTCAATTTGCCGATAGAAAAGGTATATCCCCACCGGCTCGGCTACGTGGTCGTCTATCGCAAGAGCGGCAACGAACTCGGCCGGACGTACCTGCCCATGGAATGGTTCGCGGACTCCGCGGGCAAGGGCGAGCTCATCAAGATACACAGCGGCGCCGTCTGGCCGTACCTCTCGGTCTTCTACAAGTCGGGGAAGTTCGACCACCTACGCCTGTACGTCCGCAGCAGTTTTGACCACCCGTCCTGGGGAAACCTCCCGCAGGGCGCCAGCATCGACGATAACTTCAAAGTCGAGGACCTGAAACTGGAATTCTGATGACCGAAGCTACTCTTCTTCGCATCCGGGAAGCCATCCGTGGCGAAAGCCTCGACGGATGGCTTTTTTGGAATTTCCACCACCGCGACCCTCTTGCGGATGAATTGCTCGGCGTGCCGGCGGACCGCACCAATTCGCGCCCCTGGCTCTACGCGGTGGGCGCGGACGGCGAGCCGTATCGCCTCGTCCACGCCATCGAGCGGGGGGTCCTCGACGGCCTCCCGGGAAGGAAGGCGGTGTATGCGAGCCGCGAGGAGTTTTTAGCGGCGCTCCGGCCGCTCGCGTCCAAGCGGTGGGGCGCCCACATCTCGGAACGCCTTCCCATCGTATCGTTCATGGACGCGGGAACGGCCGCCGCGCTCACCGGCGCCGGGCTCGCCTTGGTTTCGGCCGCGCCCCTCATCCAGCGGCTCAAGGGCTTGCTCGACGAGCGCGGGATCGAAAGCCATGAACGGGCGGCCCGGGGCCTCTACGCCATCGTACGCGACGTCTGGACGGCCATCGACGAGGCGTACCGCTCCGGAACCGCCATCGGGGAAGGAGACGTGCGACGGGCCATCCTGGAAGGCATGGCGAATCGGGCGCTCGTCACCGATCACCCGCCCATCGTCGCAGCCGCCGCCCACGCGGGCGACCCCCACTACGATTTCTCCGGAGACGGCAGCGTCTTCCGAAAAGGCGACGTGATCCAGCTCGATCTGTGGGCCAAGGAGAACGCGCCGGATTCGATCTACGCCGACATCTCCTGGGTCGGCGTATTCGGCGAGAGCGCGGCGGCCGAGGTGGCGGCGGCCTTCGCGGCCGTCACGGAGGCGCGCGACCTCGCCGTCTCCTTCATCGACCGCGAGCTGTCGGCCGGAAGGAGGCCGAGCGGCGCCGCGGTGGACGCGGCGGTGCGCGCGAGCCTCATCGCCGCCGGTTACGGCGCCGCCCTCCGCCACCGCACGGGACACGGGATCGACACCGAGTGCCACGGCTCGGGGGCCAACCTCGACTCGGTGGAATTCCCCGACGACCGGACGCTCCTGGACGGCGCCTGCTTCTCCGTCGAACCCGGCCTCTATTTTGAAGGCTTCGGCGTCCGCACGGAGATCGACGCCTACGTGCGCGCGGGCCGGACGACGGTCTCGGGCGGCGAGCGGCAGACGGCGCTGCTCCTCTGCGGAGTCCGCTCGTGACGCCGGTGGGTGTCCCCCCCGCGCTGCTCGCCTTTCTCAGGGAAGGGCAGCGGTTCCTCATCGCGGGCCACAAGGAGCCCGACGGAGACTGCGTGGGGAGCCAGCTCGCCCTCGCTTCCGTCCTGCGGCGACTCGGCGCGGAGGCGGTTCCCTGCTCCGCCGGTCCCTTCAAACGGCCCGAAGTCGTGCGGTACGCCGACCTTTTCACCGCCGAGCCCTCGCCTTCGCAGCGCGCGGGAGCCAAGGTCGTCGTGCTGGACTGCTCCACGCCCGACCGGACCGGCGACCTCGCCCCGTTCCTCGCCGGGTTGCCGACCGCGGTCGTCGACCACCACGCGTCGGGGGAGAGCGCGGGGGACGTGGCCTTCCTCGACCCCGCCGCGCCGTCGGTCACCTTCATGGTGCTCGCCGTCATCGAGGCCCTCGGACTCGTTCCCACGGAGGAAGAGGCGGAACTCCTCCTCTTCGGCCTCTGCACCGATACGGGCTTCTTCCGCCACGTGGATTCGGACGGCGCGGTCGTGTTCGAGTACGCCGCCCGGCTCGTCGCCGCGGGCGCGAGTCCCCGGCGCGTGTTCCGGGCGATGCACGGCGGCAAGAGCCTCAATTCGCGCATCCTCATGGGCCTCGTCCTCGCGCGCGCGGAGGCGCATTTCGGGGGAAGGCTGCTCCTCTCCTACGAAACGCAGGAGGACACCGAGCGCTTCGGCCTCCAGGGCCGGGACTCCGACTCGCTCTACCAACTGCTGCAATCGGTGGAGGGAGCCGAAGCGGTCGTGCTCATCCGGCAGGAGACGGCCGACAACTGCACCGTCGGGCTCCGCTCGCGGGAAGGCGTGAACGTCGCGGCCATAGCCGCGATCTTCGGGGGCGGAGGCCATAAACAGGCCGCGGGCTTGTCAGCGCCGGGGACCATCGCGGAGCTCCGCCAGAGGTTGTTGGCCGCCTTCGCCGAGATCTTTTTGTAACCGATTGTAACAGCCGCCCCCCTTCCCCGGCCCTCATCGCCTCATGCTCCGGTTCCGAAATCGTAACTATTTTCCATACCGAAAGATAGCCACGCATCGTTTATCGCACCGGCGCTCCTTTCCGCCTGGCACGGCCCTTGCATATGGGGTGTTGCCCAGAAGTCGGAAAGGAGGATTCGATGAAGAAAGACAAACCGTTGTCGGCCCTACTGGAGCGCTACGCGGAAGGGTTACTCGATCGTCCCGCGCTGGAAGGCGCCATCTTCACCCATATCAGGGACAATCCCCACCGCTTCCGCCTCGCCTCGTGGAACGCGGAGGACCGCCTCGACTACCTCTGCTGGCTCTACCCGCGGCTGCACCGCGCGATCGACGCCTACCGGGAAAAGGGAGCCGACTTCGATTCGTATCTCGCGTCCCTGATCCGCTGGTCCTCCGTGGAATACCGATCCACGGAGGCCGATCGGCGCGCGCTCGAACATGCCTGCTGGCTGGATCGCGCGACCAACGCCGCGGCCGAGGATGAACCGGACTACGAGATCGCCGAACCGGGCCGAGAGGCGGTACGGAATCCCCGCCAAGTCCTCATGCTCGCCCTCAAGTGCTGCTTCTACGTCTCCGACGATTTCGTGCTCCGGCTCGCCGCGGCGATCGGCATGGACCCCGTCCAGATCCGGTCGTATTTCCAGGAACTGCGCGCACGCATGACCGCGCGGGAGGAACGGATCAGGGACCTCGAAACGCGCGCGGCCTCCCAGTATTACCGCTGCGTCGCCTTCGAGGCGCGCCTCCGGGCGGCGCCGGAAGGGTCCGCGCATCAGGCGGAAATGGAGCTGCGGTTGGCGCGGGGCAGGAAGCGCCTGGACTCCATGCGGGCGCGGCTCGCGCGGGCGAGCAAGGACGCGACGAACAAGGAAATCGCCGAAGTACTCGGGATTCCCAAGGGCACGGTGGATTCCTGTCTCCACGCCATCAAGCTCAAGGCGTTCGGTAGCCGATCCCCGCGTTCTCCGCTATGATGCGTCCGTGCTCAGCTACCGACACGCCTACCACGCGGGCAACCACGCGGATGTCCTCAAGCACCTCGTCCTGCTCTCCTGCCTCGCCCACCTCGGCAAGAAGGAGACCCTCTTCCGCTACGTCGATACCCACGCGGGGGCCGGCGCCTTCACGCTCACCGCGGGGTACGCGGCCGAACGGGAGGAATGGCGGGACGGAGCGGAACGGCTCCGCGCGTTCGCGGCCGCGGATCGCGGCGAGGCGCCGCGCGCGGTCCTCGAGTATCTCGCGTTCGTGGATGCCTTTCGGGAGAGGGAGGGACGCGACGCGTATCCCGGTTCTCCCGCGATCGCGGCCTCCCTCCTCCGCGGCGACGACCGGGCCTTCCTCTTCGAGCTGCATCCTGCGGACCACGCGGCGCTGGAGGAGCGGTTCGGGAAAGATCGCCGGGTCCAGGTGCGGAAGGCCGACGGGCTTTCCGGCCTCCGATCCCTCCTGCCGCCGCCCGCGCGGCGCGCCCTCGTCCTCATCGATCCCTCGTACGAGGTGAAGGACGACTACGACGCGGTGGTCGCGGCGCTGTCCGACGCGCTCAGGCGCTTCGCGACCGGGATCTACGTCGTGTGGTACCCGATCCTGGAGAGGGAGGACGCGCGCGCCCTGCCGGAGCGGATCATGGCCCTCCCCGCGGGAGCGCGTTGCGCGGCCGAACTCCGCGTCAAGCGGGCGCGGGAAGACGGCAGGGGCATGCGCGGGAGCGGCGTCGTCGTCCTGAACCCGCCCTGGACGCTCAGGGCCGCGCTCGAGGAGACCCTGCCCTACCTCGTCCGGGCCCTCGGCGAGGAAGACTCAGGAGAAACGCTCAGGTGGGAAGCGAATACCGCAACCCGTGGCGCGGGGGCGGTGTCGGAATGAGAAACCAAGGTAAAGGACGGATCGTTCGATGAAGCAGCAAAAGACGCGCACCCCGCTTCCCTTCCAGACCCCCGGAGAGGAGATCGCCAACTCCATCCTGCACGGGATCGGCGCCCTCCTCGCCATCGCGGGGCTCGTGATGCTCGTCCTCCGCGGCACGGGCAGGCTCGGCGGCGCAGCCGCAGGTGCGCGCGCCGTAACCGCCTACGCGATATACGGCGCCTCGATGATCATCCTCTTCCTGGCCTCCACCCTCTACCACGCCATCCAACACGAGGGGACCAAGCGAGTCCTCCGCGTCCTGGATCACGGGGCCATCTACATCCTCATCGCCGGCACCTACACGCCCTTCTGCCTCGTTTCCTTGAGGGGCGCCTGGGGCTGGACGCTCTTCGGCGCGGAGTGGGGCCTCGCGGTCCTCGGCATCACGCTCTACGCCGTCGGAGTCGAAGCCCTCAAGAAGGTCGAGGTGGCCGTCTACATCCTCATGGGATGGGCCATCGTGCTCGGCTGGAACGCCCTCGTCGGTTCGATCCCCACCGCGGGCATCGTCCTCCTCATCGCGGGGGGCCTTTCCTACACCTTGGGCACGATCTGGTACCGCCAGAAAATCCGCCGCGGCACCCACGTCACCTGGCACGCCTTCGTGCTCGCGGGCGCCGTGGCGCACTGGTGGGCGGTCTGGATGATCAGCTAGAGGAACGCGGGGACACCGCGCGCAGGGCCCCTCCCCATGGGCGGACTTTTCGGCTATACTCCCGTCCATGGCACCGACCGTAGACGACAAGAAGATCATTTATTCGATGTACCGCGTTTCCAAGAAGCACGGTACTAAGCAAGTCCTCAAAGACATCAGCCTCTCCTATTTCTACGGCGCCAAGATCGGCGTCATCGGCCTCAACGGCTCCGGCAAGTCGAGTCTCCTCAAGATACTCTCCGGCGTCGACACGGAATTCGTCGGCGAGGCGTCGGCGAGCCCGGGCTACACCATCGGCTTCCTCCAGCAGGAGCCCTACCTGGAGAACGGCAAAACCGTCAAGGAAGTCGTCTCCGAGGGTGTCCAGGACATCGTCGACCTCCTCAAGGAATTCGACGCCGTGAGCGAGGCGTTCGGCGAGCCGGATGCGGATTTCGACAAGCTCGCCGACAAGCAGGCCAAACTCCAAGAGAAGATCGAGGCGGTGGACGGCTGGAATTTGGATAGCCGCCTGGATCTGGCCATGGACGCGCTCCGCTGTCCGCCTTCCGACCAAGTCGTGGACGTGCTCTCCGGCGGCGAGAAGCGCCGCGTGGCGCTCTGCAGGCTCCTCCTCAGCAAGCCCGATATCCTGCTCCTCGACGAGCCGACCAACCACCTGGACGCGGAGACCATCGCCTGGCTGGAGCGGCACCTCCAGCAGTACGAAGGCACCGTCATCGCGGTTACGCACGATCGCTACTTCCTGGACAACGTCGCGGGCTGGATCCTCGAACTCGACCGCGGCGAGGGCATCCCGTGGAAGGGCAACTATTCCAGCTGGCTCGAGCAGAAGCAGGCGCGGCTCGCGCAGGAAGAGAAGGGCGAGAGCGAACGGCGCAAGACCCTGGAACGCGAGCTCGAATGGATCAGGATGAGCCCCAAGGGACGCCACGCGAAGAGCAAGGCCCGCATCGCCCAGTACGAGAAGCTGCTCCAGGACGACGCACGGGAGAAGGTCAAGGAGAACCGGATCACCATTCCCGCCGGTCCGCGCCTCGGCCAGGTCGTCGTGGAAGCCAAGAGACTCTCGAAGGCCTACGACGACAAGGTCCTGTTCCAGGACCTCGACTTCACCGTCCCGCCGGGCGCCTGCGTCGGCATCATCGGCCCGAACGGCGCGGGAAAGACCACCCTCTTCAAGCTGATCACCGGCGCGGAGAAGCCCGACTCCGGCGAGATCAAGCTCGGCGAGACGGTCAAGATCGCCTACGCGGACCAGATGCGCGGCAGGCTCGACCCCGAAAAGACCGTGTGGGAGCAGCTCTCCGACGGCCTGGACATCATCAAGCTCGGGGGCACCAAGGAAGTCAATTCGCGCGCGTACTGCTCGTGGTACAACTTCTCGGGCGGCGACCAGCAGAAGAAGGTCGGCGTGCTCTCCGGCGGCGAGCGCAACCGCCTCAACATGGCGCTCATGCTCAAGGACGGCGCCAACGTCCTGCTTTTCGACGAGCCGACGAACGATCTGGACGTCAACACGATGCGCGCCTTGGAAGAGGCCATCGATTCCTTCGCGGGGGTCGTGCTGGTGGTGAGCCACGACCGGTGGTTCCTCGACCGCGTCGCGACGCACATCCTTTCCTTTGAAGACGGCGAAGTCGTGTGGTTCGACGGCAACTGGTCCGAATACGCCGAATGGCGGCGCGAGAAGCTCGGCGCCTCCGCCGACCGCCCGCACCGCTACGTGTACCGGAAACTGGAGCGCTAGAAGGTAGCGCCGCTGATCTTCGTTTGCGGGCGGT
>JAEXTK010000293.1 GCA_023406985.1 Spirochaetota bacterium
GGCGGCGTCCCGGGCCGGGGGGGGCCGCCCGCCGCCTTGGGTCTATCGGCCTTCAAAGGCGGCCTTGAGATCCGCGATGACGAGCTTGCGCATCGTGAACATCGCCGCCGTCATCCGCCCCTTCGCGGCGGCGTCCTCGCTCTCCATCATCTCGATGAGCGCGCGGGGCACGACCTGCCAGGTGACGCCGAATTTGTCGTCGATCCAGCCGCACTGACTCGGCGTGCCGCCGTCGGCGAACGCGTCCCAGTACTTGTCCACCTCGGCCTGATCCGCGCAGCTCACGACGAAGGATACGGCCGGCGAGAACCGGTAGACCGGCCCGCCGTTCAAGGCCGTGAAGCGTTGACCGCCGATCCGGAAATCCACGGTCATGACCGAACCGGCGGGGCCGGGGCCCTCGCTTCCGTAGCGCACCACCGAATCGATGCCGGAATCCGGAAACAGGGAAACGTAGAACCGCGCGGCCTCTTCGGCCGCGTCCGCGAACCAGAGGAACGGGGTGATCTTCTGCATGGCTCCTCCCTCGGGGCCGAGCGCCCCGGAACGAGTTCAATGATAGCGGCGCCGGGGATACGCGGGCGGCATGTTTCCGCCATTCTTGGGGGGAGTTTGCGACAACGGGGATGGAGCTCCCGGAGCGGCGCTCGCGGAGCGGCGCGCAGCGAGTCGCCCTCAGGGAGCGGCGCTCACGGAGCGGCGCTCACGGAGCGGCGCGGAATTCCGTCGGGGTCAAGCCGGTCTCGCGCTTGAAGATCGCGCCGAAATAACGGTGATCGGCGTAGCCGACCAAGTCGGCGATCTCGGCGAGCTTCTTGTCGGTAGACCGGAGCAGCTCTTTGGCCCGCTCCACGCGATAACCGGCCAAGTACTCCACGAAGCCCACCCCGAACTCCTTCTTCATGATCTTGCTGAGATAGCTCCGGCTCATGCCGAGCTCGTCGCAGAGGATCCCCACGCTGAGGTCCGCTTCAGCGTACCGCTCGGCGACCGAGCGGCGTATCTCCGCGGCGCGGCGGGCGGCGGGATCGGCGCGGCGATCGAGGAGCGCGGACGAGATCTCCCCGCAGGCCGCGGCCATGGCGCGCTCCAGGTCTTCGAGCCTCCGCATGCCGGCGAAGGGTTTCGTGTGGTCGATCCCCGCGAGCGCTTCCAGGTCGTCCCGCGCGATGCCGAGCGCCTCGGCGGCATCCAGGAGCGCGAAGACGAGGCGCCGCGTTTCCAGGTCCGCGCGGTCAGGCCGCGGAGAAGAGGCGCGGAGCGCCGCGGCGAATTCCTCCACCGCGGCGAGGGCGTCTTCCCGAGAAGACGAGAGCGCGAGGGACAGGCGTTCCGCGGAGCGGCGGAGGCGGGGATCGCCGCCCGTGTCGGGCGGGAGGTCTTCCCACCGGACGGGGCGCCCGTCGCCTGACTTCAGGAAGCGGGTCTTCAAGGCTTCCTCGGCCTGGGATCGCGATAGGGGAATTCCCGCCGCGCCCGCGGCGATGCCGCCGACCGCGAGGAGCGCTTCCGGCCCCGCGGCCGCGCGGAGCCGGGCCGCCGCGATCTCCGCGTAGGCCCTGAGCCCTTCGCGGAGCGAAGCCTCGTCGTTCGCCGAGACCAAGGACGCGGCCAGGCGGGTACCGCCGTCCCGATCGGACTCGTACGCGAAGACCGCCGTCTCCAGCCGGCCGCGGACCGCGTCCTCCAGCGCCGCGAGGGCGGCGGAGAGCGCCGCGTCGGCGTCCGCGCGGGGCAGCCCCCCGTCGATTTCGGCGAGGAGCACGGCGTAGACGGGGGCGGACAGGGCGGCGCTCTCCACGGAGCGCCAGGCGACGAGCTCCTCGTCGGAGAGACGGCCCGACAGAAGGGCTCCGAGCGCTCGTTCGCGGCGGAACCGCTCCGCGGTTTCGGCGAGCGCTTCCAGGTTTTGGTTTCGGTCGCGCTCCGCCTTCCCCGAATCGAGGCGCTCCTTGAGCCGCAGGAAGAGGGCGCGGATATCCTTGGCGGAGACGGGTTTCAGGAGGTATTCGGCCACGTTCCGCCGGATGGCTTCCCGCGCGTATTCGAACTCGTCGTAACCGGAGAGGATGACGACGACGGCGTGCGGCAGATGTTCCTGGGCCCAGAGCGCGAGCTCCAGGCCGTCGGCCACGGGCATGCAGATATCGGTGAGCACCACGTCCGGTTGTTCCCGGCCCGCGACCTCCATCGCCTCGCGTCCGTCGGCGCAGGCTCCGACGAGACGAAAACCGACGGCGGCCCAGTCCACCCGATCGGCGAGTCCGCAGCGGATGATCTCTTCATCGTCGACGATCAAGACCTTGTACATAACCCGGAGGATTATACCATCGATCCGGACTCTCATTGACGCCGGGCTGAGCGGATACGATACTTTTAAAAAACAGTCGAGGTGCCCCGATGGGTGATGCCGGTCTATTCGCGTACGTGAAGATCCAGGGAGCGCAACAACTCGTCACGGTTCCGATTTCCTCGGGAAAGCCCGAAGTCGCCGATGCCGTGCAGGAACGATGGCAGGGCGTCGTCGACCTCGTCGCCGGCATACTGCACGTGCCGACCGGGCTCATCACCCATCTCACGACCACCGACCTGGAGATATTCGTCGCGAGCCGGACCGCGGGAAATCCCTACAAACGCGACGACAAGGACAAGCTCGGGATCGGCATGTTTTGCGAATCCGTCGCCGGGACCCAGCGGCGCCTCTTGGTCGCCGATACCGAGAGCTCGGCTTACTGGAAAAACAACCCGCACGCCGCCCTGGGGATGCGCGCCTACCTGGGCGTCCCCATCCGTTGGGAAGACGGGGAACTCTTCGGCACCTTCTGCATGCTGGACGAGAAGGCGAATTCCTTCTCCGCCGAGTTCATCGATTTGATGGAGCGCTTCAAGGACATCATCGAATCCGATCTCCGGTACCTCCTCCTCTACAAGGACCTGGAAAGACGCCTATCCGCCAGCCAGATGGAGCTCCGGGAGATCCACCATCGGCTCAAGAACCAATTCAACATCCTGACCAGCTACATCAGCCTCCAGTCGCAGGTAGGGCGCCCCGAGAATCTGCAGGATACCCTCAAGGAAATCCAGCACCGGATCATGGCCCTCTCCATCATCCACGACGAGCTGTACCGGTCCGACGGGATGACCTTGCCCTCGCTGGACGTGTATCTCCCCCGTCTCTGCCGCTACATCCTGGAGGACTTCGCCGACGCCGACGTGGACGCCGCCTACTCCATCGCCGATCTGGATCTCCCCATGAACGCCGCGATTTCCATCGCGATCATGGTCTCCGAGCTGCTCACCAACTCCATCAAGCACGCGTTCACCGCGACGCAGGAAAAGAGGATCAGCCTCACGGTCCAACGGACGGACGCGGGACCCGTCTCCCTCGTCTACCGCGACAACGGAAGGGGACTCCCCGCCGGCTTCGATCCCGCCACGGCCCCCTCGCTCGGCATGACCCTGCTCAACGCCCTCAGCGCGCAGCTCGGCGGCTCGATGCGCGCCGCCAACGACGGCGGCGCCGTCTTCATTTTCGAATTGTCGCTTTAGAAGAACCCGCCGGAGCGTTATATTGAACCGTGCCGACAGGTATAAAATCCGGAGGAAAATATGTTCGTCGACCGCCTGCTGAAGCATTACCCGAATCCGGACTATGAGCTCAGGTCCAAGATGACCATCTTCGCCGCCCTTTCGCTCTTCTCGGCGGCCCTCGCTCCGGTCATCGGGACCATCGATATATTCGCGGGGGCCGAGCCCGCCATCATCGTCATGGAGTTCGTCTTCCTCCCCGTGATCCTGGCCCCGCTCTTCCTCGCCATCCGCGGCCGCTACGACCTCGGCGTCGCGCTCTACCTCGTCCTGCTCGACCTGGTCTTCCTCGCGACCACCCTGGTCCTGCCCGTCTACAATCCCGAGATCATCTATAAATACGCCTTCTACCTGATCCTCTCCCAGCTCTTGGGCCTCGTCATAGCCCGCGACAAGAGTTCCATCATCGCGAACCTCGTCCTGAACGCGGGATCCCAAGTGCTCGTATTCGTCCTGCTCGGCCTCGCGCCCGCCCACGCGGACCTCCGCGGCCTCTCCACGACGGCCTTCGTCGAGACGACCATGATGCTCGCCTTCACGAGCTTCCTCTCCCTCCGCGGCTCGCGCATCTTCTCCCACGCCATCGACATGGCGCGGAGCGAGGCGGAACGGTCCCGGGCCCGTGCCGCGGGGATGGAGCAGGCGGTGGCGGCGGCCCGGTCCAGCTTGGACGTGGGCAGGGAGCTGTTGGCCATATCCAAGAAGATCGAGGCCCTGACGGTCGAACGGGAACGGAGCATGCAGGAGCTGGAGTCCCTGTCCGCGGCGTTCCAGGCCCGCCTGGACCAACTCGCGGAAGAAAACCGAAAGCTCCGTAACACCGCTTCCGACAGCGAGACGATACTCGGCGCCCAGGAACGGGCGATCGAAGAGACGAACGGCGCGGTCGGCGGCGTGTCGGAGGCCATAGCCGCGGCCCAGGCCATGGCGCAGCAGCGGCGCGCCGCGGTCCAGGCCCTGCTCGCGGCCTCGGAAGAGGGCGTCAAGCGCCGCGCCGAGGTGACGAAGGCCCTGGAAAAACTCGGCGAGAGCATCCAGGGCGAGATGACCTTCGTCGGCCTCATAGAGGACGTGGCGTCGCGCACCAACCTCCTGGCCATGAACGCCTCCATCGAGGCGGCCCACGCGGGCAACGCGGGACGGGGGTTCTCGGTCGTCGCGGCCGAAATCCGTAAACTCGCGGAGCGAAGCACGGAGGAGACCAAAGGCATCGCCGCGGTGGTGGCCGCGAACCGGGATTCCCTCGGACGTACGGGGCAGGCGAACGTGGAGGCGGAGGCGCAGTTCGGCACCCTCGTCGGGGAGGCCAAGGAAGTGGCGGAGGCGATGGGCGAACTCCTCGACCGCCTCTCCGGCATGTCGCGCGGGGCGCACCTCATCGACGGCAAGGTGCGCGACCTCCTCAGCACCTCCCAGCGGTTCGACGCGGCGTTCAAGGAGATCATCGCGATCTCGGGCAGCAACGACGCCGAATTCGCGGAGATGCTGCCCTTCTTCCGCGATCTTTCCTCCCGCGTTTCCGCCGACCTGGCCGCGATGCAGGCCATCGGCGAGGAGGCTCGGCGGATTGCGGAAGCCGGGAAACGCAACGCGGAGCGGACCGAGGCCCTCAACGCCGCCATGGCCGCCCTCGCCCCGGATCGGTAGCGCGCGGGACGGTAGCGCCGCTGCGGGGAACGAGGCTATAAAAGGTTCATGATGAACCAAACCGAAAAGTCCTCGTTCTCCGCCGTGGCCCTGGGCGCCGTCGTCCTCGTGACCGCGATCTGGGGTTTCAATTTTATCGTGATCAAGGTCGGCGTCGCGGGCGTCCCGCCGCTGCTCCTCGCCTCACTGCGGTTCGCGCTGAGCGCCTTCCCGGCCCTGCTCTTCGTGAAGAAACCCCAAGCCTCCTGGCTATCGCTCGCCGCCTACGGGCTCCTCCTCGGCGTCGGCGAATTCGGCCTCCTCTTCACCGCCATGAAGCTCGGCGCTCCCGCGGGCCTCTCTTCCATAATTCTCCAGGCCCAAGCCTTCTTCACCGCCCTGGTCGCCGCGGCGGCGCTCAAGGAAAAGCTCCATATCCACAACTTCGCCGGCATGGCGGTCGCGGGCGGCGGCCTCGCGCTCATCGCGCTCTCGGGCCGCAGCGGGCCGGCCCCGGCCCTGACGGCGGGGCTCACCGCCATGATCCTCCTCGCGGCCTTCTTCTGGGCGCTCGCGAACGTCGTCGCGCGGCGGATGCCCAAGACCGACGGCCTCTCGCTCATGGTCTGGTCCAGCCTCTTTTCGCCCCTGCCCCTCCTCGGCCTCTCCTTCGCCTTGGAAGGAAAGGAGGCCATAGCAGCGGCCTTCTCCGGCCTCGCGCCCGTCTCCATCGGCGCCCTCGCCTACCTCGTCCTCCTGTCCACGCTCTTCGGCTACGGCGCGTGGAACCAGCTCATCATGCGCTACGGCGCGAGCCGCGTGGCGCCGTTTTCCCTCCTCGTGCCCATCTTCGGGGTGAGTTCGGGCGCCCTCGTGCTCGGCGAGCGCTTCTCCGTCCTCGACGCCGCGGCGGCCGGCCTCGTACTCGCGGGCCTCGCCCTCCACGTGTTCGGGGGACGACTCCGCAAGACCCCGGCCTGAAGGACCGGCGGCCGATCGGCGCGGCGGATCGACGCCGGCGCCGACAGACGCCCCTAGGGAGTCTTGATCCAGTCCCGAACGAGGGCGGCCGTCTCGTGCGCCCGCTCGTCGAAGGGGAAGAGGTGGCCCGCGCCGGCGAGCCGTACGGCCTGGAACGACGAGGCTGCCTTGGCCCGCTGGCGGACCAGGTCGGCCACCTCCGCGGGAACGACGGGGTCCTCCGCTCCCACGATCACGAGGACGCGGGAGCGGAGGTCGCGTAGGCGGCTACCGCAGGCCAGCATGAGCCTGCCGAGCTCGGCGGCGGGAGCCACGAGGTCGTCGGCCCAATACTCGCCGTGAAGGGTTTCCCGGATCGGGTCCCCCCGGTCCCCCGCGGCGAGGGGCCGGTCGCGCCGCAGCACCGGCCGCACCAGACCTACGAGCCGCGCGAGCGTGAGGTTCTGGCCCGTCACCTTGAACGCCGGGGCGAGCAGCGCGAGCTTGGGGGCGCCGAAGGCGGCGGCCACGGCCGTGGCCAGGAGGCCGCCCATGGAGTGGCCGACCACGTGGACGGTGGGGTACGCGGCGCGGAGGTCCATGTACGCGTCGAAGGCCCGCCGCGCCCAGTCCTCGGCCCGGGTCAGCATGAGGTCGGCCCTGCTGGTCCCGTGTCCCGGATAGCGCGGCGCCGAGACGGCGTAGCCTTCGGCGGCCAAGGAGGCCGCGATGACGGACAATTCCGAGGGATTCCCCGTGAACCCGTGGAGGAGGAGCACGGCTTCCTTCGCGCCCGCGGGATCTTCCCGTATGGGCAAAACGTCCCGTATGGGCCGCGTTTCGGGCGCCGTCCGTAAAAGAGCTTCCAAGCGTGTCATAAATCCAAGAGTAGGCTATGCCGCGGGGCGCGGCAAGTACGGCGGCTCCGACCGCTTGACACATTGTACTAGTTCAATTAGCATTGTACTAGATGAATAGTACAATCGCGAGCCGAGGCGTGGCATTCGGCCTGGACGCGTCGAGCGGGGTACCGTTCTACCGCCAGATCATCCAGCAGATCGAGCGCGCCATCCTCGCGCGGAAGCTCGAACCGGGGGATCGGCTGCCGACGATCAGGGCTCTCGCCGTGGAGCTCAAGATCAACCCCAACACCATCGCCCGGGCCTACGGCGAGCTGGAGATACGCGGCATCGTCGTCACCCAGGTCGGCAGCGGGACGTACATCTCGGACCAGAGACCTGAGCGCGAGGACGCGCGCGCCAAGAAACTCGCCGAGGTCGTGGCCCGGTTCGTTCGCGACACGGAGGCCCTGGGCGCGGACAGGGACGAGGCGATCCGGCTCGTCCGCGAGTTCAAGGAGGACTGACATGTGGTCGTTTCGGAAAAACAGCGAAGAGCCTCTCGTCCATAACCCCCGGCGCCCCGAACGCCGCGTTGATTTCTCCATCAACGCCGTCGGCCTCATCCTCTTCTGCGCCCTCGTCGTCTTCACGCTGGCCGCCCGCCTCCTCGCGGGAGCGCGGCCGTCCGCCCTCGATTTCGGCGCCCTCGTCGCGACGCCGGTCGCCACGGTCGCCGTCATGTCGCTCTTCCCCCGCTGGGTCACCGCCGTGAAGTTGTTGATCCTGGTCGCCTGCGCGGGCGCGGCGTGGGCCCTCGTCGACTCGGGCCTGCTCCTCGCCTTCGCCGCGGCGGGCGCCCTGCTGGCGCCGGCGGTCCAGAAGCTGGAAGAATGGGAGCGGGCCATCGTCCTCCGCTTCGGCCGCTTCCACCGCGTCCGGGGGCCGGGGCTCTACCTGCTCCTGCCCTTCGCCGATCGCGCGGCCAAGACCGTGGACCTCCGCATCCGGGTGACCGACTTCAGCGCCGAGACCACCCTGACCCGGGACTCGGTCACGGTGACCGTGGACGCCCTCTGCTTCTGGCTCGTCTGGGACGCCGAGAAGGCGGTCCTGGAAGTCCAGGACTACGAGGAGGCCGTGGTGCTGTCCGCCAAGACGGCCCTCCGCGCCGCCATCAGCCGGAACAACCTCACCGCCTTCCTGGAGCAGGGGAACGAGATCGAGAACCAGATCCGCGCGGACGTGGATATGAAGACCACCGAGTGGGGCATCACCGTCCAGCACATCGAGATCACCGATATCCAGATACCCGAGCAGCTGCAGGACTCCCTCTCCCGCCTCGCCCAGGCGGAGCGGGAAAAGATGGGGCGCGTGCTCCTGGCCGAGGCGGAGATCGAGATCGCCCATCGCCTGGAGACCGCGGCCAAGATCTACGAAAAGAACGACCTCGCCATGAAGCTCAAGACCCTCTCCATCCTCAACGAGGGCCTCAAGGCGGGCAATTCCATGATGCTCGTCCCCAACTCGATCACCGAAGAATTGAAATCGAAGGACCTTTTCGGCCTGCAGGCGCTCACCGAGACGCGGCTCCACGCGGAAGGCAAGCGGCCGCGGAATCGCGCCGGCCAACCCTCCAGTAACGCACCGGGGCGGCCGCAGGATGTATCTTCCGAACCCAAGGAGGACGGCCATGACCGTCGTTAACGCAAGAGACCTCGTGAAGGATTATTCCCTCAACGGGATTACGGTGAACGCCCTGCGGGGCGTGAGCCTCTCGTTCGAGGCGGGCGAGTTCGCCGCCGTGGCCGGCCCCTCGGGGAGCGGGAAATCGACCTTCCTGCACCTCGTCGGCTGCCTGGACACGCCGACGGCGGGCTCCATCTCCATAGACGGCACCGACGTGGCGTCCTTGAGCCGGAAGGACCTGGCCCTGCTCCGCAGGCGGAGCATCGGCTTCATCTTCCAGGCCTACAACCTCATCCCGGTGCTGACCGCCCTGGAGAACGTTTCCCTGCCGCTCACGCTGCTCGGCGTGGACCGGGAGGAGACGCGCGGCAGGGCGGAGCGGGCGCTCGCGGACGTGGGCCTGGCCGACATGGGGAAGCGCAAGCCCAAGGAGATGTCGGGCGGCCAACAACAGCGCGTCGCCATAGCCCGCGCGCTCGTGAAGCGGCCGGCCCTCATCCTGGCCGACGAGCCCACGGCGAACCTGGACTCCAAGACCGGCAAGGAGATCCTGGAGCTCATGCTCGACCTCAACCGGACCGCGGGCACGACCTTCATCTTCTCCACCCACGACAAGATGGTCATGGAGTACGCGCGGCGCCTCGTGCTCCTCAAGGACGGAAGGGTGGATGCGGAGACGGTGCGGGACGCGGCAGGCGCGGAGGCCGTAGCCGCGGGAGCCGCGCGATGACCGCCGCGGCGTTCCGGGACCTCGCGGGGATGGCGCTCCGCAATCTCGCGCGGCATAAGGTCAAGACGATCATCACGACCATCGCCGTGGCCATCAGCGTCGCCCTCTACATCTTCATGGACGCGTGGCTGCTCGGCATGAACCTGGACTCCCGCCGGAACATCGTCTCCTACGAGATCGGCGCCGCGAAAGTCCAGAAGGCCGCGTACTTCGACAAGAAGGACGAGCTGCCCATGTACGAGAGTTTCGGCGGCTGGGAAGAGCTCGCGGCCGCGCTCGCCGCGGCGGGGTACGATTCGGCGCCCCGCTTCGTGTTCACGGGCACCCTCTACTCCCGCTCGGGTACCGCGCCCATCGTGTTCAACGCCGTGGACGTGGAGCGGGAGGCGAAGCTCCTCCGCTACCCCGCCTACCTCGAGTCCGGCCGCTTCCCCGCCGCGGGAAAGCGCGAAATCGCCATCGGCACCTTCGCGGCGGAGAAGCTCCGCGTCGGCATCCCGACCCGGCCCACCCGCGACGAATTCGAGGACGACCTCCTCGCCGCGGCCGCGACCGCGGAGGACGCGGCCTTCGTCCGGAGCCTCTACGGGCCGCCGCCGCCGCCCAAGAAGCAGGCCTTTTCCAACCCTGATCCCGCTTTGCGCTCGCTCGCGGCGGAGAAGCTCGCCCTCAAGGAGGGCGCGACCGCCGCTGAACTCGACCGCCTCTGGCGCATCCTCTCGGAATCCGGCCGCATGGATGTCCGCATCGCCACCACCATCGACCTCAAGGCCGCCCCGGAAATCATCCGCAAGGAAAAGTTCGAGGGGGAACTCCTCGCGAAACTAGAAGGGAGCGCCCGCGAGCGGCTCCGCGCCGCCTACGCGGCGGACGAGATCACCGGGGACTACCGCCTCGTCGCCGTCGACGAGGCGGAGGTGGCCGCGGTACTCGCGGATCTGCTGGCGATCGACTTCTCGGGGGCCGTACGGCACGTGAACCAGCTCGTGGACGCCGTAGTCGTCGGCGTCGTCAACTCGCCCAACCCCAAGACGAACGGCAACGTCGCCTTCCTGCCCCTGGACGCCTTGCAGGACGAATCGGGCCTCATGCTCCAGGGCGCGGCGACCGAGCTCCTCGTGCGGAAGGCCGGCGCGGACGACGCGCGCCTGCCGGGCAGGGACGAGTCGGCGGAGGCGATCGAGGCGGCCCTCGCCTCCCGCCTGGGGGGGAAGCTCCCGGAAGGCCTCGTCGTGCGGCCCTGGATCGATTATGTATCCGATTACCTCGCGGCCGCGGCGGGCGACAACGTGTCCTCGCGGGTCATGATCTTCTTCCTCTTCGTCCTCTCCTTCATCGGGATCGCCAACACCATGCTCATGGCCATCCTGGAACGGACCAAGGAGACGGGCATGCTCCGCGCCCTCGGCATGACGGACGGCCAGGTCCTCCTGGCCTACGTGCTGGAGGCCGCCTGCATCGGCGCCCTCGGATCCGCGGTCGGCATCGTCGCGGGGTGCCTCATGAACATCCCGATGGTGGAACACGGCATCGATTATTCGGCGATGTCCAAGGAATTGGGCGGCGACTTCGGCTACCGCATCACCGCGTTCTTCCGATCCGCCTGGAATCCCCCGGCCATCGCGCTCACCGGCGTCTTCGCGACCCTGCTCTCCGCGGCGGCCGCGATCCTGCCCACCCGCAGGGCCCTCAAGATGCCCGTGACCGACAGCCTGCGGTTCGAATAGGAGTCCTCTATGGAAAAGACCGTAACCGAGCGCGGCGGAATCGCCGCCCTCGTCACGATAGCGTACCGGAACATCTGGCGGAACGGCCGGCGGACCGCGCTCTGCGTCGTCGCCGTGGCCATCGCCGTCTTCTTCAACATCTTCATGGGATCCTGGATGGACGGCATGATGACGGGCATCGAGGAGGTCGTGCGGACCTACGAGACGGGCCACGTCAACGCGGTGACCGAAAAGTTCGAGGAGGATCGGGAATACTACCCGGTCCAGTTCCCCATTGCCGGCGGCCGCGCCTCCGACGAACTCGTCGCCGAGCTGGAGGCCATCCCCGGGGTGCAGGCCGCCCTGCCGCGGATCACCGCCTACGCGACCCTCTTCGACAGCAACGTGAAGCACGCCCTCCTCTGGGGCGTGGACATCGAAAAGGAGCGGAAGGTCAACCATCTCAACCTCACCGACCGCGACGACGGCCTCGTTTCGGGGCGCTTCCCCGCGGCGGGGGCGAACGAGTGCATGATCGGCGCCGAGATGGCGCGGAAAACCGGCCTCGGCGTGGGGGACCGCCTACCCTTCAAGACCGTATCCGCCCAGTTCTCGGACAAGTACCTGAGCCCGGCCATCGTCGGCATCTTCGAATTCGATTACCGCAAATTCGACGAGGACGTCGTCCTCCTTCCCCTGGACCGGTTGCAGCGCATCCTCGTGCTCGACGGCGGAACCCAGCAACTGTTCGTCTACGCCGACGACGCCCGCGAGAGCGCGCGGATCAAGGTCCAGGTGGAGAAGGTCTTGGGAGAAGGCCACGTCGTGCGGGAATGGGGGGACAACTACTGGGTCGCCATGATGCGGCAGAGTTCCTTCATGTTCCTCATCATCTTCGGCGTGTTCCAGATCGTGGCCAGTTTCCTCATCATCAACACGGTCCTCATGGTGATCCACGAACGCATCAAGGAGATCGGCATGATGGGCGCGCTCGGGATGACCCGGCGCGAGATCGTGCTCGTCTTCTTCTTCGAGGCGGTGTTCCTGAGCGTGTTCGGGGCGCTCGCGGGCTGCGCCGTCGGGGGCCTCGTGACGCGGATCGGGTCCTACTTCCCCATCGACATGCAAGTCTTCACCGGCGGCGGCATGAAGGACATGCCGGTCTCCGGCACCATCTTCCTGGATTTCTCGCCCGCGGGCATCGGCCGGAGTTTCCTCTTCGGGGTGGCGGTCTCGGGGGCGTGCACGCTCATCCCCTCGCTCAAGAGCGCCTTCATCGAACCCGTGGAAGCCCTCCGCCGTTGAGGCCGGGCCATCGCAGCACAAGGAGAATGATATGAACGATACGTTTCGCGGTATTCCCCGCATGAACTTCCCGGCGGCGGCCGCCGTCTTGACGCTCGCGTTGATCGCCTTCCCTGCGGCGGCCGCCCCGACCGCGGCCGAGCTGCTCGCGAAGGTGGACGAGAACGAGGTGTACGACAGCATCGCCTACAAGGGCGAGATGATCATCGAGTACCAGGGCAAGCGCTTCGTCAAGAAGTTCGAGGCGGCCGGGAACGGCGAACAGGACAGCTTCGTGGAGTTCGTGAACCCCGAGGACAAGGGGACCAAGTACCTCAAGAAGGACGGACGGCTCTACGTGTATTCGCCCGATACCGAAGAGGTCATGCTCATCTCCGGCCATCTGCTCAAGGAATCGATGATGGGTTCGGACATGTCGTACGAGGATACGATCGACAACGAGAAACTGTCGGCCCGCTACGTCCCGACGCTCGCGGGCACGGAAGCCTACGAGGGGAGGCAGGCCTACCTCCTGGACCTCGCGGCCAAGAAGAAGACGGAGAGCTATCCGCGGCAGAAGCTCTGGATCGATACGGAGACGGGCGACCTCCTCCACTATGAGCTCTTCGCCCTCTCGGGCGCCAAGCTCAAGGAGTACAAGCTCATCCGCGCCGAGCTCATCGGGAAGCGCCGCTTTCCCGTGGAGGGAGAGATGCGCGACCTCCTCCGCAAGGGCAGCCGCACCCTCTTCCGCATGTACGACGTGAAGCTGGACGTCGCCATCCCCGACTCCACCTTCAGCCTCAGGAACCTGGAACGATGAGGGCGCGCGATCGTTTCGGCGCGGCGGCGCGCGGCGCGGCCCCCCGCACCCTTCTCGCGGCCCTGGTCCTGGCCACGGCGGCGGGCCC
>JAEXTK010000304.1 GCA_023406985.1 Spirochaetota bacterium
GGGCGGAGCGGCTCGCGGCGCGCACGCGCCTCCACGTGCCGGCGCAGGCGGAGATCGACGGCGCGGTGGAGCTCCTCTCCGCCGCCAAGCGGCCCCTCCTCTACGCGGGCGGCGGGGTGGTCATGGCGGACGCCTGCGCCGAGCTCCGCGACCTCGCGGAGCGCCTCTCCTCGCCGGTGGCCCTGAGCCTCATGGCGATGGGCGCCTTCCCCGCGGACCATCCCCTCTGCACGGGCATGATCGGCATGCACGGCAGCGTCGCGTCCAACCTGGCGGTCCAGAAGGCCGACCTCGTGGTCGCCATCGGCGCCCGGTTCTCCGACCGCGTCACGAGCCGGGTGGACAAGTTCGCCCCCGCGGCGAAGATCCTCCACCTGGACATCGATCCGGCCGAGATCAACAAGAACGTGAAGTCCGAGCGCTGGGTCGTCGGAGACCTGAAGCTCGCCCTGCGGGCGATCATGGATACACTCTCCGGCCGCGTGGAGACGGAGTGGAACGGCGACGTGGCGGCGTGGAAGAAGCGGACGCCCGAGGCCCACTCGCGGCCGACGCCCCTCCATCCCAAGAGCCTCATGGAGGAGGTCGCGCGCCGCCTCGGGGAGGAGGCCGTCGTGGCCACGGACGTGGGCCAGCACCAGATGTGGACGGCCCAGTTCTATCCCTTCTCCCGGCCCCGGTCCTTCCTCTCCTCGGGCGGGCTCGGCACCATGGGCTTCGGCCTCGGCGCCGCCCTCGGCGCCAAGATCGCCAACCCCCGCCGTCCCGTGGTCCTCTTCACCGGGGACGGCTCCTTCCGCATGAACTGCGGGGAACTCGCCACGGCCGCGAACTACGGGCTGGCCGTCCTGGTCGTGATCCTCAACAACCGGGTGCTCGGCATGGTGCGCCAGTGGCAGACCATGTTCTACGACGAGCGCTACGCGGAGACCGACCTGCACCGTCCGCCGGATTTCGTGAAGCTCGCTGAGGCCTACGGGCTCTCCGGCTTCCGAGCTGCGGACGACGCCTCGTTCTCCCGCGCCCTGGACGAAGCCTTGGCCGTCGTCGCGTCGGGCAAGGCCGCGGTCGTGGAAGCCCTCATCGACTCGGACGAGCAGGTCCTCCCGATGGTGCCGGGCGGCAAGGCGGTGGACGAGATGATCCTGTGAACCGAGGCCCGCCGCGGCGGGCCCCGGTCAGGATCGAAGCGCCTTTCCCCAATCTTCGGGACACTCATCACTCTTTGATCGATCCCACGTTGAGGCCGACCACGAAGTACTTCTGGAGGAAGGGGTACACGAGGAGTATGGGCACGGCCGCGACGATCGTGATGGCCGACCGGATGGAGAGCGGGCTCACGATGCTCGCGCCGAGGTTGGCGGCCATGCCGCTCGCGCCGACGTCGGCCGCGCTCTTGGACTGGTTCAGGGACGCCTGGAGCAGGGCCATGAGCTGGTACTGGAGCGTGAAGAGCTCCGGCTTGCTGGAGTTGTAGAGGACCGTGTCGAACCAGGCGTTCCACGCGCCGACCGCCACGAAGAGGGCCACCGTCGCGAGCACGGGTTTGGAGAGCGGCAGGGCGAAGCGGAGGAAGATGCCGTACTCGCTCGTGCCGTCGATCCGCGCCGATTCGAAGATGCTCTCGGGTATCGTCCGGATGAAGGTCCTGATCACGATGAAGTTGAAGGCGCCGATGAGGTTCGGGATGATGTAGACCCAGAACGAGTTGTTGAGGTGGAGGCCCCGGATCAGGAAGTAGTTGGGGAAGAGCCCCGCGTTGACGTACATGGAGAGGACCACGATGAGCGTGAGCGGCTTGCGGAGCACGAATTCCCGGCGCGCCAGCGCGTACGCGAGCATCGTCGTCAGGAACAGGTTGAGGACGGTGGCCACGAACGACCGCGACACGGAGATGAAGAGGGCGCTCGGGATGTTGGCGGTGACCCAGACCGCCTTGTAGTTGGCCAGGGTCCAGGCCCGCGGCCAGAGGTAGACGCCGCCGCGGATCGTGTCGGTGGCGTGGTTGAAGGACACGACCACCGTGTTCCAGAACGGGTACAGGGTGATGAGGACCATCGCGACCAGGATGGCCGCCTTCGCGGCGTTGAAGGCCGCGTCCTCGGCGAGGCTCCGGACGCTCAGGTACCGCTTGTTCCCCAGTTTGAGTTTCATATGAGGCGCTCCTCTCCGAGGCTCTTCGCGACGCCGTTCGCGGTCAGGAGGAGGACGATGTTCACGAGGCTCTTGAACATGCCGCCGGCCGTGGCGAGCGAATAGTTGCCGAGCTTGAGGCCGTAATCGACCACGTATATGTCGATGCTCCACGAGTAGTCCTGGTTCATGCCGTTGCGCAGGAGGTACTGGAGCTCGAAGCCGGATTCCATGATCCAGCCGAGGTTCATGATGAGGAGCACGACGATGGTGCTCTTGATGCCCGGCAGCGTGATGTGCCGGATCTTGGAGAACCTGCCGCAACCGTCGACCCCCGCCGCCGCGTAGAGGGCGGGGTCGATCGCGGCCATGGCCGCGAGGTAGATGATCGTATTCCAGCCGACTTCCTTCCAGACGTTCGTGAAGCCGACGATCCACCAGAAGGCTTTGGGCTCGCCGAGCCAGACGACGGGTTCCTTGATCGCGCCCATCGATACCAAGATGACGTTGAAGATGCCGTCGGAGGAGAGCATGCTGGACACGAGGCCGGACACCACCACCCAGGAGAGGAAGTGGGGCAGGTAGGAGATGGTCTGCGAGACGCGCTTCACCGACCGCGTCCGCACCTCGTTGAGGAGGAGGGCGAGGCCGATCGCGAAGGAGAAGTTGAACGTCAGGTTGATGGTGCTCATCGCGAGGGTGTTCCGCATCGTGGTGAGGAACTGCTCGTCGGAGAACAGGAACTGGAACCACTGGAGGCCGACCCATTCCTGCTGGCCGAAGCTCTTGGCGGGTTTGAAGTTCTGGAAGGCCATGACCCAACCCGCGAGGGGGACGTAGGTGAAGAGGATCACGTACAGGACGAGGGGGATGGACATCCACGCGAGCTGGCGCTGGGCGCGGAGCCGGGACAGGAAGAGCGAGGGACGTTTCATCGCGATACTCGGCATCGAGGACTCCCGTCTAAGAAGGGTAGGGGCGGG
>JAEXTK010000066.1 GCA_023406985.1 Spirochaetota bacterium
CGGCCCCGGCCTTCGGGCCCCCCGCCGCGGGCCGCGCGGCCCGCCCGGCCCAGTACCGCATCGCGGTGATCATCAAGACCCAAGAGCTGGAGACGAATTTCTTCTGGCGGTCGCTCCGCGAGGGCGTCGATTCGGCCGCGCGCGACTTGGGCGTGGACTACGAGATCGTGGCCGCCGAGAAGGAGAGCGACATCGACGGGCAGATCCGCCTGGCCTTCGAGGCCTTGGAGCGGAAGCCCGATGCCGTGGTCCTCGCGGCTTCGGACGTGCAGCGCCTCATCCCTTTCGCCGCGGAAGTGCGGAAGCGCGGCATCCCCCTCGTCGGCATGGACTCCTTCCTCTCCAGCGACGACGCGCAGATCCGCATCGGGACGGACAACCTCCTCGCGGGCTCCAAGCTCGGCTCGGTGGCCAAGGCGCGCCTCCCGGAGGACGCGCCCATCGCCCTCATGTCGTACGTCGCGACGAGCTCCACCGCCATCGAGCGCGAACGCGGTTTCCGGGCCGCCGTCGCGGACCGGCTCCGCATCGTGGAGACGCTCTACTCGGAGTCGGAGCAGGATAAGGCCTACGAGCTCACCCGCGATCTCCTCTCCCGGCGGAAGGACATCCGCGCCCTCGTGACGCTCAACCTCCCGACGACCCTCGGCGCCGCCCGCGCGGTGGCCGCTTCGGACCGCGCGGGGGAACTCGTCATGCTCGGCTTCGACAGTTCCAACGAGGTGGTGGCGTATATCGAGGACGGCCTCATGGCCGCGACCGTGGTCCAGAAGCCGTTCAACATGGGCTACTTGGCCGTACAGGCGGCCTTGGACCTCCTGCGGGGCACGCGCAAGGCCGGCTACCTGGACACCGGTTCCAACGTGGTGGAGAAGTCGAACCTCTACGAGGAAGAGAACCAGCGCCTCCTGTTCCCCGCCGAAGTCGCGCCCCGCTAACGGCCGCGGCAGCCGTTTTCCCCAATCTTCAGGACACTACGGATCGCTTGCCGCCGAGCTCTCCCGCCAGGGCGGCGAGCCGCGCGCCGAAGTCTTCCCGCACCACGACGAGCCGGTCGGGGAGCGGGACGGCGAACCCGGTCACGTCCAGGACTCCCGCCAGGTCCGACCGGGCGATGGCGTCGGCGGCCGCCCGGATGCCGGACGCGCTTTCCGCGAGGATGCCGATCCTCACGCCCATGCGCCGGCAGAGATCGCCCAGCTTGGAGAGGGGAAGCACGCGGTGCCCCTTGAGGAGCGAGCCGATGAGCACCGGATCGCTCTCGAAAACCGCGACGACCCTGAAGCCGTGCAGCGCGATGTTCTCGTCGGCGAGCACCGCCGCGCCGAGTTCGGCGGCGCCGATCAGGAAGACTTCGGAGAAGGATTCGGTGTCCAGGAACCGCGTCACGATGCGCGTCGTCTCCGCCACGGGGAACCCGTACTTGGCCTTCCCCGCGGCCCCGATGGAGCCGAGGTCCTTGCGGACCTGGATGGCGCCGAGCCCGAGCCTTTTGGCCAAGGTCTCGGAGGAGAGCCAGAGGTCGCCCTTGGCTTCGCGCTCGCGGAGGACGCGGAGGTAAAAGGGGAGGCGTCTGAGGGTCGGTAGCGGAACGCCGGAGGTCGGCATACGAAGGAGTATAGGAGAGGCGCGGCGCCCTGTCATCCGGGGCGCCAGTGCACAATTCTCCACCTCTTGTACGCAATCCTCGATTACGCGTTCGGAGAAACGGGGGGACACTGAACACGGA
Source organism: Spirochaetota bacterium (assembly GCA_023406985.1). Lineage (GTDB taxonomy): Bacteria > Spirochaetota > Spirochaetia > Treponematales > Breznakiellaceae > JAEXTK01. The sequence continues at coordinate 1,730 of JAEXTK010000066.1, forward strand.
CTTACGAAGGATCCGCCGGATCCGAAACGCGGGTCCGAACCGTTTTCAAAGGAGCGTGTGTTATGAAGAAAGCACTGGCTGTTTTCGTCGTTCTCCTCATCGCCGGCTCGTTCGCCTTCGCGGCCGGACAGCAAGCCGGCGGCGGCAAGGTCGTGATCGGCGCCCTCATCCGCAACCTGGACGAGCAGTTCGTCCGCGACTATGCCGACAACCTCCAGAAGATCGCCGCCGAGAAGGGCGTCGACCTCAAGCTCCTGGACGCCCGCAACGACCAGGCGAACCAGCTCGATCAGCTCAACCTCCTCCTGACCCAGGGCGTGAAGTACTTCGTCATCGTCCCGACCCAGACCGAGGTCACCGAGCAGATGGCCAAGGCCATCCAGGCCAAGGGCGGCGGCGCGGCGTTCTCCAACATCCAGCCCTCCGTGGCCGCGCTCAAGGTCGGCCCGAACTTCTTCCTGGCTTCCTCCCCCGAGTCCGTCGCCGGCGCCATCCAGGCCGACATCATCGACGCCTACTTCAAGAAGAACCCCGCCAAGCTCGCCCCCGGAAAGACCATCAACACCCTGATGCTCCTCGGTCAGCTCGGACACCCGGCGCAGAAGTACCGCACCGACGCCGTGCTCGCGGGCCTCAAGGCCAAGGGCTACACCGTCAACGTCATCGCCCAGGACACCGCCAACTGGAAGCCGGATGAGGCCCAGCAGAAGATGGACGCCTGGATCGCCGCCTACCGCGACAAGTTCAACATCGTCATCACGAACAACGACGGCATGGCCCTCGGCGCGGTCGAGTCCCTGCTGACCAACAAGTACACCGACGATCCGGCCGATCCGACCAAGGACGTGGACGGGGACGGAACGGTCCTCCGCGTGCCGGTCCTCGGCGTCGACGCCACCCAGGTCGCCCTCAAGTCCATGCAGGAGAACAAGCTCCTCGCGACGGTCCTCCAGGACTCCGTCGGCCAGTCCTCCACCGCCTTCGACCTGGCCTACACCATGGCCACCAAGGGCAGCGCCATCGGTTCCGTCGCGTGGGGCCTCAAGGCCATCACCGCCCCGACCGACGAAGCGCCCGCCAACGACGCGGCGATCGTGGCCCAGTGCTACCTCGTTCCCTTCAAGGCCGTCACCAAGGACAACTACAAGTCCTTCATGAAGTAAGAGACGGACGGTTCCTCCGCAGGGGCGGGTCCGCGTCGCGGGCCCGCCCCTTTCCGAATCCAGATCACTAGAGGATACGATGGACAACGAGTACATCCTTGAGATGACCGACATCACTAAGCGCTTTCCCGGCGTACTCGCCTTGGACGGCGTCTCCCTCCGCGTCAGGCCCGGCACGGTCCACGCGCTCATGGGAGAGAACGGCGCCGGCAAGTCGACGCTGATGAAATGCCTCTTCGGCATCTATCATGAAGAGGCCGGCAACATCGTCCTCGGCGGTAAGCAGGTAAAGTTCCACAGCGCCAAGGACGCCCTCGTTGCGGGCGTCTCCATGATCCACCAGGAACTTTCCAACGTGAGCGAGCGGAGCGTCAGCGAGAACGTGTGGCTCGGCCGCGAACCCGTCATCCCCATCGGCCCCCTGCATCTCCTCAACCACCGCAAGATGCACGAGGACACGCTCGCGCTCATGAAGCGCCTCGACATGGATATCGATCCGGCGGCCCGCATGGGCAGCCTTTCCATTTCCCAGCAGCAGGCCTGCGAGATCGCCAAGGCGGTCTCCTACGGCGCCCGCGTGGTGGTGATGGACGAGCCCACCTCCTCCCTCACCGAGAACGAAACCGACCACCTGTTCAAGATCATCCGCGACCTCCGCGCCGGCGGCGTCGCCGTCATATACATCTCCCACAAGATGAGCGAAATCTTCCGCATCGCCGACGAAGTCTCGGTCATGCGCGACGGCCGCATGATCGCCACCCACAAGGCGACGGACCTGGACGAGGATGCCCTCATCCGCCTCATGGTCGGCCGCGATACCACCCATCGGTTCCCGTCCGTGGAGTCGGTCCCCGGCAAGGTCCGCCTGGAGGTCAAGAACCTCACGGCGACGAACCCGCGGTCATTCAAGGACGTGAGCCTGACGGTCCGCGAAGGCGAGATCCTCGGAATCGGAGGACTCGTGGGGGCGCAGCGGACCGAGCTCGTGGAAGCCATCTTCGGGCTCCGCGGCGTCGCGCGCGGGCGCATCCTCGTGGACGGGAACGAAGTCCGCATCGATTCGCCCGAGGACGCCATCAAGCACGGCATCGGCCTCATCACCGAGGACCGGCGCGGTTCCGGCATCTTCCCCCTCCTCTCCGTCACCGTGAACACGGCCATCGCGTCCCTCGCCCGGTACCGGAACGCGGTCCGGCTCCTCGCCCACCGCAACATCGAGAAAGAGACCGTCAAGCTCAACGAAGCCCTGCGTACCAAGACGCCTTCCATGGGCACCGAGATCCAGAACCTTTCGGGCGGCAATCAGCAAAAGGTCATCGTGAGCCGCTGGCTCATGACCATGCCCGACATCCTCATCATGGACGAACCCACCCGCGGCATCGACGTCGGCGCCAAGTACGAGATCTATACCATCATGGCGGACCTCGCGAAGCAGGGAAAATCCATCATCATGGTCTCCTCGGAGATGCCCGAACTCATCGGCATGTCCCATAGGATCATGGTGCTCTGCGCGGGCCGCCATACCGGTACCCTCGAGAAATCCGAAGCGACGCAGGAGAGCATCATGCGCCTCGCCGCCCAGTTCGAAACCGCCGGCGCCGCCGCGATCGGCGCCGCCGCCTCGTGAGCGGCGCCGCCGCCTCGTGAGCGGCGCCGCGTCGTTCAAGCCGTACATAGGAGAGCAACATGGCAGAAACTAAAGCGGGACCCCTCGGCATCAAGTCCGTACGCGCCTTCGCGGGGAAGTACACCAACTACCTCACCTTCGTCGTCCTCGCGCTCGTGCTCGCGGCGCTCACCGGCGGCAAGTCCATGCGTTGGGACTCGGTCCAGAACCTCATGATCGCCGAGTCCGTGCGCGCCTTCGCCGCCCTCGGCGTCGGCATGATCATCATCACCCACGGCATCGACCTGTCCATCGGCTACGTCGTGTGCCTCATCGCGAGCGTCGCGGCCAGCTTCGCCCAGAACGTCGACTACGGCGCCGCCCTCTACCCCGGCGTCGACTTCCCCCTCTGGCTCCCGGCCGTGGCCGGTATAGCCACCGGCGCCATCTTCGGCCTCATCAACGGGCTCCTCATCGCGTACGGCAAGCTGCCGCCCTTCATCGCCACCCTGGGTACCCTCTCCATCGCCCGCGGCGTCCAGCTCATCTACCCCAAGGCCGCGGTCGTCGGCAGTCTCAAGGACGCGTACAAGAACCTCGCCCAGGGCAGCCTCGGGCCCGTGCCGTACCTCGCGCTGTACGTCGTCGTCGCGGCGGTCATCGTCTGGATATTGCTGCGGCATACGCGGCAGGGGACCAACTTCTACGCCATCGGCGGCAATCCCCAGGCCGCCCGCGTCTCCGGCATCAACGTTGAGAAGGAACTCGTCCTCGTGTACCTCTACGCCGGCGTGCTCTACGGCATCGCGGGCGTCCTCCTCTCGGCGCGCCTCGGGCTGGCGAACGCCCTCACCGCCAACGGCATGGAGCTCGACGCCATCGCGGCGGTGACCGTCGGCGGCATCTCCCAGAACGGCGGCGTCGGCACCATGGGCGGCATGCTCGCCGGCGTCCTCACGCTTGGCATCATCAACTACGGCATGACGTACCTCGGCGTGGACTCCTACTACCAGCTCCTCATGAAGGGCTTCATCATCATCATCGCCGTCTACTTCGACATGAAGAAGTACGCGAAAAAGCAATAACCTTCCTTACCGTCGCGGGGGCGCCACGACCGAACTCGAACGTGGACATCGGCGCTCCCGCTTTTTTCTCCTCCCCCGCGGAAAGTATGACGTCCTCTGACACGAAGGTTTCGTATACTCCTCTTCAGAAGGAGAACGAAATGATTCCACACGACGCGATCATGAAGAGCGTACTCGCGCTCTACGACGAGGCATATACGGGCGGCTCCTCCTGGTTCACCGACGGGGACGAACGGAGCGGTTTTCCGGGGCTCCTCGCGGGCGTGAGCGCGGAGCAAGCTTCGCGGCCGCTCGCGGGCGGCGGGGGACTGACGGCGGCCTCCCACGCGGGGCACGTCGATTACTACCTTTCGCTCGCCCTCAGGATCGTCTCGGGCGAAAAGCCGTACCCCGCCGCGGATTGGAGCGGCAGCTGGGCGACGCGGACCGTCACGGAGGCGGAGTGGCAGGCCCTCGTCCTCAGGATCGGCGAGCGGGCGGCGGCGATCCGGAAGGTCCTCGATTCCCCCGCGCCTTTCGGCGACGAGGCCTTCTTCACCGGCTGCCTCGCCCTCGTCTGCCACGGAGCCTGGCACCTCGGCGCGCTCAGACAGGCCCTCGGCCTCATCACGGCGCCCGCGTGAGGACCTGAGGGAGGGCGGGAGAAAAAAGTTCGACTTGCGGCGGAGAGCGCGTATACTTGGGTCATCGCCCTTAGCTAAAGAAAGGAAAAACATGGCCCCCTCTTCGGATACGCGCAACATGCGGACGGCTATTCTCCCGGCCCTTTCGATCTTCGTCTTCATCCTCGCGCTTCCCGCGGAGGTCCACGCGTTTAAACCGGGCGCCCACTGGGCGCTCGCTTCGCGGGTCGCCGAGAGCCTCCCGGCGGGGAACCGGATCGCGACGGCCATGCGGAACCGGAGCGAATGCCTCGCCTGGGGCAGCATGGGCCCCGACCTCGCCGCCTACCTTCCGACCTACCTCATCGAACGCGTCGGCTGGTTCGACGCGTACCACTGCCATTCGGTGGGCGCGTATTGCAGGGAGCTCATGCGGGAAGCGTTGGCTACGGACGATGACCGGCTCATCGCCTTCGCCGCGGGCTGGATCACGCACGTCGCCGGAGACATGGCGGCGCACGGCGTATTGGTGAACCCCGAGGCCGGCGTATACCTCGATACGGCGAGCGACCACAAGCTGCACGGCGAGCTCGAAGGCTGGGCCGATACGGTGATCTGGAACGACATCGCCCGCCTTCACGCCCAGGATTACGCGCCTTTCACCGAGGATCCTTCCGACGACGAGGCGACCAAGCTGTACGCGCGTTTCGTGGACGGTCCCCGATTCGGAAGGCTGACCGTCCCGGCCGACGGTTGTATCGAGAAGCTCGTCGATCGAGTAAACCGAAAGGTGATCCTCGCCGGCGGCGACGATCGGTTCAGTTACCTGGAGACCCTGAGCGCGACGAACGCGGCCCGGTACGGGGATTATTTCGGCCCGGACAATATGCGGCTGGCCGAAAAGCTCTACGGCGAATTCCTGGCGGGCAAAGACGACGTGCCCAACGCCGCCGACCCCGTACTCACGGAAGTGGTCAACGCGGTGCGCAGGGGCATGTCCATGTACGCGCCGCTCAGCCAGAGCCAGACGGAGATGGCCAAGCCGGGCAAAGCGTTCGGCGAGAGCGACGTCCGCCTGAGCTCCCGGAAGAAGCGGCTCGCGAAAGCCTGGGGCCAGGCCAACGCGATCTCGGTCGCCTTGCTCCAGGCCGCCTCCCGCGGCGATTACGCCCCGTTCTCGGACTCTTGGATGGCGTACGCCGGCGTAGCCGACGGCCGCGCCATCGGCAACCTCCGCCTCGTGGTCACCACGGGCGGCGGCGCCAAGACCGTTTTGGATGGCGGCGGCACGAACCATTTCGTCTACTTCGGGATGCAATGGGACGACGGCACCTCCCGCGAATGGAGACTGGAGACGGAGGGCTACGACGACTTCGAGGCGGGAGCCCGCGACGCCTATTACCTGTACGCTTACGAAGCCCTCCCCGTCTGGCGCGTGAAGAAAATCTGGATCCGCCTGAGCTTGGAAAAGTACGGTCCCGATCTGCCCTGGTGGAACCTCTATTCATTCGCGGTCTACGTGAACGACCGCCCTATCTACGAGCTGGCTCCCGCCGACCATTGGACGGAATCGGGCAGCGTCCGGGAAGCGGGCCTGACGGCCGGGAACGGTCTTGACCCCCTGCGCGAGCGCGGATGGCCGGAAAAAGCCGCCGCGGAGTTGGAGATGGACGAGGGCCTCGCCCGGTATTGACCCGAACCGGGCGCCGCGCCGAGGGGCAGCGCGGCCGCGAAGGGAACGGCGTCCGTGTTTCCCTTAGGCTCGGGCGGCTTCCGTAAGCGCCAGCCTCGACTCGCTGACCTTGAAGTAGGAGATCGCGTCCTGCAGCTTGAGCGCTTGGGCGGATATCTCTTCGCTCGTGGAGGCGATTTCCTCCGAACCTGACGCGTTCTGCTGAATCACCTTGTCAAGATCCATGATCGCCTGGTTGATCTGTTCGACGCCCTTGCTTTGCTCGTCCGAGGCCGCGCGGATTTCGGCCACGAGGTCGGCCGTCCTCTGTATGTTCGGCACGAGGCGGACGAGCATGGAACCCGCCTGTTCGGCCTTGTCCACGGTGGTGGATGAGAGCGCGGTGATTTCGCTGGCGGCTTGGGCGCTGCGTTCCGCGAGCTTGCGGACCTCGCTCGCGACGACCGCGAATCCCTTGCCCGCCTCGCCCGCGCGCGCGGCTTCTATCGCGGCGTTGAGCGCGAGCAGGTTGGTCTGACGCGCGATCTCCTCGATTATGGTGATTTTTTCCGCGATGATCTTCATCGCGGTCACCGCGTCGGAAACCGTCTTACCCGATTCCGCGGCTTCCTTCGCTGACTGCTGGGCTATCTGTTCAGTCTGTACCGCGTTGTCCGCGTTCTGCTTAATGTTGGAGGCCATCTCCTCCACCGAAGAGGATACCTCTTCCGCGGAGGCCGCTTGTCGGGTCGCTCCTTGGGACATCTCTTGCGCCGATTGCGAGAGCTGTTGGTTGCCCACGCTCACGTTGTCGCCGGTGAGTTTTACCTGCGCGACGATCTCGTTGAGCTTCTCGGCCGTATTGTTGAGCGCTGAGGCGAGGTTGCCGAGCTCGTCATGCTGGTCAAGGGCGATGCGTTGGGTGAGGTCGCCGGTCTCGATCGCCCTGGCGAAATCCAATCCCTTCGCCAAGGGCCCGCGAATGGCCCGTGAAATAACGATGATGATGAGGATAGCGAGCGCGAGGGCAAAGCCGCTACCGCCGAACATGACGCGCATGGTCGTGGCCTGCTCTCGCAGCATGGACTCCTTGCGTTCGGCGAGGAGCTTCTCTTCCGTCGCGGAGATCTCCGCGAGCAGCGATCGCATGCCATCCATAGCCTGTTTGCCATGGGCTTGCGCGATCCATTCGAATACGCCTTGGCGGTCTTCATCGGTCAGCGCCGCCCGGCGTTTTTCCACGGTCGCGTCGACTTCGCTCTTGAGCCATGAATCCTTGGCGCCGCGAAGTATTTCCAGCCGCTCCTGTTGGGCCGGATTGTCCGCGGTCAAGTTCTTGATCATCGCGAAGGCCGCATCGAAATCGGCTTTCCCGCTCTTCACGGGATCCAGGAAGTCTTCTTTGCCGGCGATCACGTAGCCCCGATAACCCGTTTCTATGTTGACGAGCGACGTGAGCATGTTTTTGCCCTGTTGGATCACCTCGTAGGTATGCTCGTTCCAATTAGTCGCCTGCATCACCGCGCGGAAGCTCAACATGCTGATCCCCACGATGCCGAGGAAAACGAGGATGACGATGCTGAACCCCAGGACCAACTTTACGGAAACCTTCATGTCGGCGAGCGCTTTCATCGTCGACTCCTTTCGTGGAAGTGCTATCTATCTCTATGAGAATGGTACTAATTATCATATCTTCGATCCACAAAGTCAAATAACTCTAAAAATGTTAGCGTATGATAACTACCGCATCGCCGGAGCCCTCGCCCGGCGGCTTCCCGGCCCGCGGAGGCGGATAAAGAAGACGTGCCGACCGGACCCGCGCGTGCGTATATTCTCCGCATGTGGCCTGACTTTCCGAAACCGCCCCCGCAGCCGCGGCCGGACCCGGCGATCTACCGGGCGCTCGGTACCGACGGCGTGATTCGATTGATACGCGCGTTCTACGATGAGCTCGGCCGGTCGCCGGTCGCCCATCTGTTTCCTACGGGAGAGGCGCTCGTCGCCTCCGCCGACAACAGCGCCCTCTTCTGGGTGACCGTCCTCGGGGGCCCGCCGCTCTACGAGGAAAAGCACGGGAAACCGATGATCCGCTACCGCCACCTCCGGTTCAGGATCACCGGGAAGGAACGGGAGCACTGGCTCGCCTGTTGGGAGCCCGTGCTCGCGACGGCCCCCGAGAAGTTCGGTTTCCCCGCCGAGCACATACCCGGCTTCCGCGCGTGGATCACGACCTTCTCCGCCTGGATCGTGAACAGCGAGTAAGGGCGGCCCGGCCGCCCGCGAAGAGGAATCGGGCGCCCCGCGCCCGCGAGGAATCGGGCGCCCCGCGCCCGCGAGGAATCGGGCGCCCCGCGCCCGTGAGGAATCGGGCGCCCCGCGCCCGTGAGGAATCGGGCGCCCCGCGCCCGCGAGGAGTCCGCCGTGAACGAACGCCGCCTGACCTATGACCGCGTCCAGGAGCATCTCGCGGGCCTCGTGCCCGACCGGCCCGCCGTCCTCGCAGCCATGGAGGCCGAGGCCGGCCGGACCGACTTCCCCATCATCGGGCCGGCCGCGGGCCACGCCTGCTACCAGCTGGCCCGGATGATCGGGGCGCGGCGCATCTTCGAGATGGGCTCGGGCTTCGGCTATTCCACCGCCTGGTTCGCCCGCGCGGTGGCCGAGAACGGGGGAGGGGAGGTCCACCACGTGGTCTGGGATGCCGCCCTCTCCGCGCGGGCGCGGACCTCCTTGGCCGCGCTCGGCTACGGCTCCTTCGTGCGCTACCACGTCGCCGAGGCCGTCGAGACGCTGCGGGCGACCGAGGGAACGTTCGACCTCATCTTCAACGACATCGACAAGGAGGCGTACGCCTCCTCGTTTTCCCTCGTCGCCGAAAAGCTCCGCAGCGGCGGACTCTTCATCGTGGACAACGCGCTCTGGGACGGTCGCGTCTTCGACGGAGAGGACCGGAGCGCCTCCACGGAGGCGATCCGCGAGCTCACGCGCCTCGTAGCCGCCGATCCGGGGTGGATCTCCACGATACTGCCCATCCGGGACGGGCTGTTGGTGGCATGGAAGCGATGAGTGGCCGGCGATGACGCCGTCCGGTGAGCGGCTACCGCGCCGCCGCGCATCCGGACCCGTTCCCGCCGCGACCGGGCCCGGCGAGGGCCGCTCGGCCCCGACGATCGTGCCTGCCGCGGGGCGCTACCCGGGGTAGTGCCGGATCATCTCGTCCGCCAAGCGGGTTTCGCCGGCGGAGCGCAAGCCGTCCACGGCACCCAGGAAATCTTCCTGATTCCGGTTCTGGCTCAGCTTGTACATCGAGGACCAGCTCCGCACGACCAGGCGTACGCCCACCACCTTCTTGAGGTTTTCATCGATGAATTCCTTGTCGCTGTCCGTCATCTTCCACGGTTTGGGCTGATCGGCCTCCTGCTGCGTGACCAGCTTGGCGATGCAGCCGCGGACGAATTTCTCGTCGTCGATGACGTCCATGTCGCACTGGAGATTGGCGACCTCGTAATTCCACGTCGGCGCCTGATTCTCGTCCCGCAGCTTGCCCGGATACCAATTCGGGGTGATGTACCCGTCAAATCCGCGGACGATCACCAAGACCCGTTCCGCCGGCTCGGCCTCGGTGAAAAGCGGATTATTCCGATCCACGTGGCCGATGAGCACGAACGCGTCCTTGGCCCGCGGGTCCGTCATGAGCGGGATATGGGTCGCGTCGAGCGTCCGGTTCCGGGCGGTCACGATGGACGCCCACGGATGGCTCCTGATCAGTCGCCGCAGGACGTCGGGGTCCCCCTGTTCGTAGTGCGCTGGAATGAACATGTCGTCGCGTACTCCTTTTCCGTGTCCGGGTCCCGCGCCGCCGCCCCGCCCTCAGCGGTAGTCGTTCTCCGCGAGGGGGATCACCCAGGCCCGCCGCTCCGCGATCTTGCCGTCGCGCATGACGAAGACCTCGGCCATGGTCATGCGCAGCTCCCCGCCCGCGGCGCGCCGCGCTTTTCCGGAGAGCTCGGCCATGACCACGTCGCCCTGCTCCACCATACGCACGACCTCGAGCTCGGGCGGGTCGATGAACTCCGGCGCCCCGTCGATGGCCGCGTCGTAGGCCTCCTTGCCGGAGAGCCGGAAGGCGCCGAAGACGGTCCACCGGATGTCGTCGGTCAGGCAGGACAGGATTCTCCCGTGGTCGTTCGCGCGGAAGCCGTCCAGGTACGCGTTCACGGTATCGGTGTTCCTCGACATGTCGCGCGTCTCCTCCATTCCGGGTTCGATTTTTCGGCGGCGTCAGAAGCTCCCGGTCGCGACCTCTCCCGCGCGTTCGTACCGCGCGCAGATGACGCCGCTCGCGCCGACGGCGCTTTCCGTCACCGTGAAGGCGCGGGGCATCGTCCCGCCCGCGAAGAGCCGCTTCCCGCCGCCCAAGGTGAGCGGGTAGATCATGAGCCAGAGCGCGTCCGCCAAGTCGTGCGCGAGGAGCGTTTGGACGAGATCGGCGCTGCCCCAGACGTGGAGATCCGGTCCGTCCCCCTCCTTGAGGGCGGCGATCTTCTCCGCGATATTCCCGCTCAAGAAGACGGACGGCCGCCACTCCGACGAGGTCCGCGTGTTGGAAGCGACGTATTTGGTAGCCCGCATGACGGCCGGCCAGACCTCCGCGTGAGTCTGCCAGTACGGCTCCCAAATATCGAACGTCGTGCGCCCGAGCAAGAGGTCGAAGGGCGACCCCATGATCTTTTCGAGCGCCGCGTCGAGCGCCGGATCGGCGTAGGGCGCCGACCACCCGCCGTACGCGAAGCCGCCGCTCGGATCCTCCTCCGGCCCGCCCGGGGCCTGGATGACGCCGTCCAGGGATAGGTGTTCGAGTACGACGATCTTTCTCATCGGTATTGGTCGAAGAGGATCGGATTGCCGTCGGGATCTTCCAGGGTGAAATAGGCCGGGCCGCTGCCGCTTTCATCCGCCTCTTCCTTCAGCGGCACTCCGTGCGCCTTGAGGGCTTTCTGGATTTCCCGTATGTCGGTGAACCTGTCCAGCTCCTTGCCTTCTTGGTTCCACCCCGGCACGAAGGTGAGCATGTTCTTCTCGAACATCCCTTGGAACAGGCCGATGACGGCGTCGCCGTTCTGGAGGACCACCCATTTCTGGCCGATGTCGCCGCTTCGCTGGGTAAAGCCCAGTTTCGAGTAGAAAGCGAAGGACTTTTCGATGTCCCTCACCGCCAAGCTGACCGTAAACGCTCCGATATCCATGCCGGCCTCCGTTCCCGCGAGAATCTCCGCCTCCGCAGCGCAGCTCAAATATTACTCGTATAATAATAATTCAAGACTGCCGAAATTGCTCCCGCCGGAAGCGGAATCCGGCGCCGGGAACGCGGGAGTCGGGACGCCGCAGGCCGGCGCAGCTATTCCAGTATCTCCTGCACCCGGCCCACCAAGCCCGATTCCAGGCGCACCTTTATGCCGTGCGGATGCGTCGGCGAGTTCGTCAGTATATCCCGCACGATCCCCTCGGTCCGCTTCCCCGTCCGCTGATCCTCTTTGAGCACTACCTGGACCCTGAGCCCCGGCCGTATCGCGCTGCGGTTCCGTCCGTCCATCGGTTCCTCCCGGGAGGGAAGATAGCATAGGGCGCGGCGTGGGGGCAGAGCCTGAAGATGGGGGCGCGTCCCGCCTCGCGGCGGGTCGGGCTCTGAACGCCAAGGATGGCGTTCCACCGAATAGGCGCGGAATCGTTCAGCGATTCCGCAGCGTCATGGACGACGCTCCCTCGCGCCTCGGTGAGGCGGTCGTCGAGCGTTGCGGGCGGAATTCCTCCGGCTCCCTGACATCATCCGGCAGCGATCCCGGTGTAGAATACCTTCATGAACAACGCACAAGGTCTCATTGCCGGTATCGCCTACTGCGGCCTGATTTGCCCCCTCTGTTTCCTCGCGGAAAAGTGCGACGGGTGCAAGACGGACAACAACCGGTGCGACCGAAACTGCTCGGACGAGGGCTGCTACCAGAAGACGTGCTGCGAAGCGCGGGGCCTCGAGGGGTGCTGGCAGTGCGACGGCCTCGCCGCCTGCACGGAGGGCATCTACTCGGAGGGCGACCGGTCCAAGATCAAGGCCTTCGCCCGGTGCATCCAGGAAGACGGCGCGGCCTCCTTCATCGGGAACATCCTCAAAAACATTGAGAAGGGGTGGAGCGTGGAGAAGGGCCGGGATTACGACGGCAAGTCCGTGGCGGAGGTCCTCGCGATGATCCGGGGCCCCGGCCCGCGTTCGTGAGCGGAGGCGGGTCCGCCCCGCCGCTTCCCGCTCGGAATCGTCCTCCTACTCCGGCGCCTCCTCCAGCGTTCGGTACAGGTTGCTGTAGTCGTTGGCGACGCCGAACTGGTCCAGGATTTCCGCGATCTGGCCGCGATGGTGCGTGTCGTGGTTGAACAGGTGGGTGAGCGCTTGCCAGAAGACGTAGCGGTGGCGCTCCCCGCGCGAGTTCCGGTAGTCGATGACCGACTCCAGGTCAGCCTCGGAGAGCTCTTCGGCCAAGGTCTCCAAGAGCGCGTCGAGCTTCTCGCGGGCCTGCCTGAGCGCGGCGAAATCGGAGAAGAGGTCCGCCGTCGGCCAGACGGGCTCGCTTTCGAGCAGCGGGTCCTGGAGTGAGGCGAGCGCGGGGCGACCGCGGCGCATCCGGCAGAGCCAAATGCAATCCGATCCGTACACGTGGTTCAGGATCGCGAGGATGGACTTGAAGTACGAGCCGACGTCCTCCGTCAGGCGCGCTGCGGGCAGTTCCGCGAGGATCGCGAACATCGCGCGGTTCGTCTCGGTATTGTAACGCGACAACACGGAAAAGAGTTCTTTCATGGAGTGGTATATACCGCCGCCCGGAAGCGGAGTCAACGCGAATCGGCGGTTTCCGCCGCGGCAGTAAGGTGAACGGAGGCACGCGATGAAAGCCGTCATCTACAGCGAATACGGTCCCCCTAGTGTCCTGAAGCTTGGGGAAATCGAGAAGCCGCGGCCCGCGGCCGGCGAGATCCTGGTCAAGGTCCGCGCGACGACCGCGACCGCGGGAGATTGGCGTATGCGCGCGGCGGACCCCTTCGTCGCGCGGCTCTTCAACGGCCTCCGGAGGCCGAAGCGCGTGCGGGTCCTCGGATTCGAGATCTCCGGAGAGGTGGAGGCGGTCGGGGCCGGCGTCACCCGCTTCAAGCCGGGCGACGCGGTCTTCGCCTTCCTCGGATTCCGGTTCGGCGGCTACGCGGAGTACGCCGTCGTTCCGGCCGACGGCGGATCGGCGAGCGCGGGGTTCGCGGCGCTCAAACCGTCGACCGTTTCCTTCGAAGAGGCGGCGGCCGTGCCCGTCGGAGGCCTCACCGCCCTGGGCTTCCTGCGGAAGGCGGGACTGAGGCCGGGGGCGAAGGTCCTCATCTACGGCGCGTCGGGAAGCGTCGGAACCTACGCCGTGCAGATGGCGAAGGGCGGCGGCGCCGCGGTGACCGGCGTCTCGAGCGGCGCCAACCGCGCGCTCGTGCAGTCGTTGGGCGCCGATCGGGTCATCGATTATACGCGCGGCGATTTCACGGAGGAAGGCTTCACGTACGACATCGTCTTCGACGCGGTCGGCAAGTTGCCTTCGGGCATCGGCCGGCGCCTCGTGGCGCCGGGTGGTCGCTTCGTCTCGGTGAACGGGTCGGCGAAACTCTTCGCCGCGGATATGGCCACCCTCGCGGACCTGCTCGAAACGGGCAGGCTCAAAGCCGTGATCGACCGCCGGTACCGCCTCGACGACATCGTCCTGGCGCACGAGTACGTGCAGGGGGGCCACAAACGCGGGAACGTCGTCATCGACGTGGCCGGCGGGGTCTGACCCCGCTATCGCGCCGCAACCGACGGCCCGCGTCGCCTACAGGTCCAGCGTCAGGCTCACCGGGCAGTGGTCGGAGCCCATCACGTCCGGGTGGATCTCCGCGGCCCGCACCTTCGGCTTGAGGGCGGCGGAGACCAGGAAATAGTCGATCCTCCACCCGACGTTCCGCTCTCGCGCTCCGCCGAAGTTGCTCCACCAGGTGTAATAGCCGTTGCCCTGCTTGAACATCCGCAGCGTATCGACGAAGCCGGCGTCCAGGAAGGCCTGGAATCCGGCGCGCTCTTCCTTGGTGAACCCCTTCTTCCCGTCGTTCGGCTTCGGGTTGGCGAGGTCGAGCTCGGTGTGGGCCACGTTGAGGTCGCCGCAGAAGACCACCGGCTTGGTCCGCTCCAGCAGTTTGCAGTATTCCAGGAACGCGGGATCCCACTTCTCGTGGCGGAGGGGGATGCGGCTGAGGTCGTCCTTCGCGTTCGGCGTATAGACGGTGACCAGGAAGAAATCGGGGTATTCGGCGGTGAGGACGCGGCCCTCGGCGTTCGGGTCGCCGTACTCGTCGCCGGCCATCGAATACTTCTTCTGGAGCTCCTCGGGCAAGCCGCGGCGGACCGACAGGGCTTCGGTCCGCGAGAGCATCGCGGTCCCCGAATACCCCTTCTTCTCGGCTGAATACCAATACGCGCGGTAGCCCGCCGCGTCCAGCACCGCGTCGCCCTCCTGGGCCTTGGTCTCCTGGAGACAGAGCACGTCGGGCGCGTGCTGCTTCAGGAAGGGGGCGAGGGCGTCTTTCTTCAAAACGGACCGGATGCCGTTGACGTTCCAAGAATAGAGTTTCATCCTCCGAATATCGGAACGCGGCGGGCGATCGTCAAGGCCGGACGCGTGCGCGCGGCATGGGCGGCTTGAGGCCGCCCTCAGGCGGCCCCGGCCGGCGCGGCTCTCGGAGGCGCCCTCAGCGTAGGCGCCCTCAGCGTAGGCGCGAGACTTCCCGGATATCGTCCACCACGAGGAAGCAGGAGGGGTCGGCGACGCGCGCGAGGGAGAATACCTTCTTCACGAGGCGCCGCTTGACCTGGATGAAGAGCAGGTCGACCCTGCCGTCGCGGCCCTGGCCTTGGAACATCGTGACGGGGAAGCCCTGCTCCCGCAACGCGGCCGCCACCGCCTCGCCCGCGGGGCTGAAGACGCGGATGACCTGTTCGCCGATCTTGAAGAAGTTCTCTATGGTGATGCCGACCACGGTCCCCGTCGCGAAGCCCGCCGCGAAGGCGAGGGCGGTCAGCGGATCGGTGACCACCGCGATCACGCGGGATACCGCGTAGACCCAGATGAGGGATTCGAAGAAGGCGAGGATGAAGGCGGGGAGCCTCCTGCCGCGGATGATCATGGCGTGGCGGAAGGTGCCGAGGGAGACGTCGACCACGCGGGCCGCGAACACGATGAGGGCGAGGAGAAGGTTGGCGCTGGAGAACAAGGAGCGTACCTCGGGAGACGTATTTTGCCGGGGCAATCCCTTTAATATACTGAAATTAGCTCCCGGAGGCACGCGCGCCCCTCCGCG
>JAEXTK010000079.1 GCA_023406985.1 Spirochaetota bacterium
CGGGCACCCAGGTCACTTTCTTGTTGTGGGCGACCATGGAGGGCTTCACGGGGTTGATCTTGACGAACCACGAGCCCACGGCGCGGTAGATCAGGGGGCTCGAACAGCGCCAGCAGTGCGGGTAGGCGTGGAGGATCTGCTCGCGCTTGACGAGCTTGCCCTCGGCCTTGAGCCGCTCCATGATGGCCTTGTCCGCGTCCTTCACGAAGAGGCCCTGGTAGTCGGAAACTTCCGCGGTGAAGCGGCACTCGGCGTCCACCGGGCAGATCGTGGGGACGCCCGTGCCCTTGAGCACGCGCTGGTCGTCCTCGCCGAAGCCGGGGGCCGTGTGCACGATGCCCGTGCCGTCCTCGGTGGAGACGAAGTCGCCGGGGTACGTGCGGAAGGCGTTACTCTCCGCGGCGGACGCGAAGTACGGGAAGAGCGGCTCGTACGTGATGCCGAGGAGTTCGCTCCCCTTCTTCTTCCAGATGACCGTGTAGTCTTCGGGTTTCTTGTAATAGGCGCCGAGGCGCGCTTCGGCGAGGAGGTAGCGCTCGGTCCCGTCCTGCACGAGGACGTACTCGATGTCCGGCCCCATGGTGAGGGCCAGGTTCGAGGGGAGGGTCCACGGCGTCGTGGTCCACGCGAGGAGGAAGGTAGAGCCGGCGGCCTTGCCGACGGCCTTGCCGACGGCCTTGCCGGCGGCTTCGCCGTCGGCGAGGCCCGAAAGCTTCGCGGCGGGAGAGAGCGGGGCGGCGCCCGTAACCTTGAACTTGACCGTGATGGCCGGGTCGTGGACGTCCTTGTACCCGCCCAGGTTGAGTTCGTGGTTGGAGAGGACCGTGGCGCATCGCGGGCAGTACGGGAGGATATAGTGGCCCTCGTACAGGAGGCCCTTCTCCGACAGGCTCTTCATGACCCACCAGATGGACTCCATGTAATCGCTTTCCATGGTCTTGTAGTCGTTGTCGAAGTCCACCCAGCGGCCGGCGCGGGTCATGATGGTCCGCCACTCCTTCACGTAGCGGAGGACGGACGCGCGGCAGGCCTCGTTGAACTCGGCGACGCCGAAACGCTCGATGTCGGTCTTGGAGTTGAGGCCGAGCTCCTTCTCGATGAGGTTCTCCACGGGGAGGCCGTGGCAGTCCCAGCCGAATCGGCGCTCCACCTTCATCCCCTTCATGGTCTTGTAGCGGGGGATGATGTCCTTGATCGTACCGGGAACGAAGTGGCCGAAGTGCGGGAGGCCCGTAGCGAAGGGAGGGCCGTCGTAGAACACGTACTCTTCCGCGCCCTCGCGCTGCGCGATGGACTTGCGGAATATGTCATTCTTCTCCCAGAACGCGAGGACCTCCTCCTCCATCTTGGGGAAATCTACTTTGGGCTCCACACTGTCGTACACTTGCTGCCTCCAGGTCGACGAATCGCCGCCCATTATGCCATATTTGATTCCACGATTTCCACCCTTGGAGGGACTTCTTGGCCATGGATGCCGCAGCGGCAGGTTCGGAAACGGCGGGCGAACGCCGCGATCGCGCGGAGCGCGTCCTCGATATCCTCGCGCCAGCCTATCCCGACCTCGTGCCCTTGCTCGACTACCGGAGCCCCTTCGAACTCCTCGTCGCGACGGTGCTTTCGGCCCAATGCACCGACGCCATGGTCAACCGCGTGACGCCTACCCTCTTCGCCCGCTTCCCCTCCCCGGCGGCCCTCGCCGGCGCGCCGGTTCCGGAACTTGAGGATATCGTCCACCCCACGGGTTTCTTCCGCGCCAAGGCGCGCAACCTGATCGCGCTCTCGGCCATCCTCGTCGAGCGCTTCGGCGGGGAAGTCCCGCGGACCATGGAGGAGCTCGTGACGCTGCCGGGGGTCGGACGGAAGACGGCCGGCGTCGTACTCTCCGCCTGCTTCGGGAGAAGCGCCATCATCGTGGACACCCATTTCGGCCGCGTCTGCCGGCGGTTGGCCTTCGCCCGCGCGGAGGATCCGGAGCGGCTGGAACGGGAGATCGCGGAACTGCTGCCCCGCGCGCGCTGGACCGAGGCGAGCCACGTCCTCAACCGGCACGGCAGGGACTACTGCAAGGCCCGCGCCCCCCGCTGCGGGGACTGCCCGGTCGCTGCCCTGTGCCCCTCGGCCTTTTCCTTTTCCAGTAACGATATTTCTTGACTTTTTTATCGAATCTCCCGTATCGTATATAACAAATTCTATAGAGGGTGAGATATGGCCAAACAGAAAATCGCGGCGGCCCCTTCGATCCGCCGATTGCCTTCCTATTTGCATATCATCCGTCAAGCCGAGCGCGACGGAAATGAGTATATATCGGGAACGGTCATCGCCCAGGAACTCAACCTGGAGCCCATCCAGGTCCGTAAGGACCTGTCCATCACCGGTATCATCGGAAAGCCGAAGAAAGGCTACCCCATCCACGCCCTCGTGGCGGCGATCGAGCACTTCCTCGGCTGGGACTCGCTCCGGGACGCGGTGCTCGTCGGCGTCGGAAACCTCGGATCGGCCCTCATCGGCTACCAAGAATTCCACTTCCACGGGCTCAACGTGGTCGCGGCCTTCGACCAGGACCCCAAGAAGATCGGGACCAACGTGCACGGCGTCCCCGTCCTTTCGATTGGAACGGTCGAATTGCAGGTGAAGAATCTCGGCGTCAAGATGGCCATCCTCACCGTGCCGTCCTCCTCCGCCCAGGAAACGACCGACGCCCTGGTCCGCGGCGGCATCACCGCCATCTGGAATTTCACCAACGTGAAGCTCAAGGTGCCCGAGAGCGTCGTGGTGCAGAAGGAGGATCTCTCCTCCGGCTACGCGATGCTCTGCGTCATGCTCCACGCCAAGAAGCTCGAAACCGGCGATGAGTGAGGGCGGAACCGAAGCGAAAACGTCCGCCCAGGCGGAGATGCTTTCCAACCGGCTCGCCAAGCGCGCGAAGCACCTCCGCAAGTGGGCCCGGAGGATCGGGACCGACGCGTTCCGCCTGTACGACCGCGACATTCCGGAGATTCCGCTCCTGATCGACGTTTACGGCGACGCCGTCTCGCTCGCGCTCTACGAGCGGCCCTACGAGAAGGACGAGGCCGAGGAGGTCCGCTGGCTCGCCGCGATGACGGAGGCGATCTCGTCCTCGCTCGGCATTCCCGGCGAGCGGGTCCACCTCAAGCGGCGTAAACGCCAGCGGGGCCAGGACCAGTACGAGAAAGTCGCCGATGCCGGCGACGAGGTCCTCGTGACCGAGGGCGGCCTCCGTTTCCGCGTGAACCTTTCGGACTACCTCGACACCGGCCTCTTCCTCGACCATCGCGCGACGAGGAGCCTCGTTCGCGCGGAATCCGCCGGGAAACGCGTGCTCAACCTATTCTGCTACACGGCCTCCTTCTCCGTTCACGCGGCGGCGGGCGGAGCGGCCGCGGTCGATTCCGTCGACCTTTCGAACACGTACCTGGACTGGGCCGCGGAGAACTTCGCGCTCAACGGCTTCGCGACCGTTCGGGTGGAGCCCGAGGCGTTCGGTGGCGGCGGAGAGCCGGCTCGCGTCCACGGCACGGAAAGGCCATATCGGCTCATCCGCGCCGACGCGATCCGCTTCCTCGCCGAAGCCGCGCGGGCGCGGTTGGCCTGGGACCTCGTCATCCTCGACCCTCCGACCTTCTCCAATTCCAAGAAGATGGCGGGAACCCTGGACGTCCGGCGCGATTACGGCGACCTCGTCGGGGCGGCCCTCGCCGTGACGGCGCCGGGGGGAAAGCTCTGGTTCTCCACGAACGCCCGCGGCTTCAAGTTGGAAACCGGGGAGTTCCCGGGCGCGCGGATCACGGACATGCGGGACCGCGTGGTAGACGAGGACTTCAAGGGGCGCACCGTACGCGCGTGCTATACTTTCGAGGTATGAAGTATCTTCGGTTCCTGCTCGCGGCGGCGCTCTGCGCTGCCGCCGCCTCGTGCGCCGGAGGGCCCCCCGCGAGCCGCGGCCCCGCGGAGAAGCCCGCGCAGGCGGGGAAAGCCGCGCCTTCCGCGGTGGGGCGGCCCGATGCCTCCGGCCTGCGGAACGCCGCCTTCGCCGGCTTGCCGGACGGCGTCGCGGCCTACCTGGAACGCCTCGCCGCGGCCGTGCGGAACCGGGACGCGGCCTTCCTCCGCGCCCAGGGTGAACGCGAGTACTCGGGCCGCGTCCGGCCGATGGTCGACGAAAAGGCCTACCTCGCCCTCCTCTACCGCGTCGGCCCGTACAGCGCCGAGGGGCCCGCCGACGGCGAACGCCCGCCCCGGCTCGACCCCGCCCGCCTCCGCTCCCTGCGCTACACGGGCTGGGACGAGAACGGTCCCGTGGCCGAGGTCCGCGGCCTCCTCTTCCTCGCCGAAGGCCCGCCGCTCCCCTGCACCATTTCCGTCCTCTGGAAGCTCCGTGAAATGCGGATCATCGGCCGCGAGCCCTGATGTCTTGAGGGCCGCCGAGCCACGAACGGGCGGCCTCCCCCGCGGCCGTTCCCTCGAACGAACCCTCCGGGCATGAAAAAAGCCGCCTTTTCAGGCGGCTCCTTTCGTAAGGGCGGAACTTCGTTGCCGAAGCTTTACTCTTTGATGCCGTACTTCCGGCGGAAGCGCTCGATGCGGCCGGCGGTATCCACGAGCTTCTGCTTACCGGTGAAGAAGGGGTGGCACGAGGAACAAATTTCCACGTTGATGTTCTTGACGGTCGAGCGAGTCTCGATCACGTTGCCGCAGGCGCAGGTGATCTTGGTGAGCTCGTACTTGGGGTGTATACCCTCTTTCATCTATCGATCCTCCACAAGATATACTAATCGATTAATCGATGGCTGCGGATCCGGTGTTCATCGACCGCAGGAACGCCTCATTATTCTTACTTTTCTTCATCCTGTCAATCAGGAGCTCGATGATCTCTATGTCGTCCATGGGGTTGATGACCTTGCGGAGGACCCAGATCTTCTGGAGCTCCTCGTCGGTGAGGAGAAGCTCTTCCTTACGGGTGCCGGACTTCTTGATGTTGATGGCGGGGAAGAGGCGGCGGTCGGAGATGCGCCGGTCCAGGTTGATTTCCATGTTGCCGGTGCCCTTGAACTCCTCGAAGATGACCTCGTCCATGCGGCTGCCGGTCTCCACGAGGGCCGTGGAGATGATCGTGAGGCTCCCGCCCTCCTCGATGTTGCGGGCCGCGCCGAAGAAGCGCTTGGGCTTGTGGAGCGCGTTGGAGTCCACGCCGCCCGAGAGGATCTTGCCGGAGGTCGGGACCGTCTGGTTGTAGGCGCGCGCGAGGCGCGTGATGGAGTCCAGGAGGATCACGACGTCCTTCTTGTGCTCCACGAGCCGCTTGGCCTTCTCCAGCACCATTTCCGCCACCTGCACATGGCGCGTCGCCTGTTCGTCGAAGGTAGAGGAGATGACCTCGGCTCGGACGGTCCGCTCCATGTCGGTGACTTCCTCGGGCCGCTCGTCGATGAGCAAGACGATGAGGTAGACGTCCGGATGGTTCTTCGTGATCGCGTTGGCGATGCGCTGCATCATGATCGTCTTGCCGGTGCGCGGCGGGGCGACGATGATGGCGCGCTGGCCCATGCCGATGGGGCAGAACAGGTTGATG
Source organism: Spirochaetota bacterium (assembly GCA_023406985.1). Classification (GTDB taxonomy): domain Bacteria; phylum Spirochaetota; class Spirochaetia; order Treponematales; family Breznakiellaceae; genus JAEXTK01. The sequence continues at coordinate 5,591 of JAEXTK010000079.1, forward strand.
ACCCGGGTGGAGAGCTCTTCCGTCGTCGTCTCCAGGTCGAATTTCCGGTTCGGATACAGGGGCGTGAGGTTGTCGAAGGGGATGCGGCTCTGGGCCACGGCGGGATCGTCGTAGTTCACCGTCTCCACGCGGAGCATGGCGAAGAAGCGCTCGCCCTCCTTGGGGCTCCGAATCTGGCCGTAGACCGTGTCGCCCGTCTTGAGGGCGAAGAGGCGGATCTGGCTCGGGCTGATGTAGATGTCGTCGGGGCCGGGCAGGTAGGAGTTCTGGGGGCTGCGGAGAAACCCGTAGCCGTCGGGAAGGATCTCCAGCGAGCCGTACGCGTAGATGATGCCGCCGTGCTCCGTGTGGGCCTTGAGGATGGAGAAGATGATCTCCTGCTTCTTCAAGGCCACCATATCTTCGTGGCTGATGCCGTACCGTCCCGCGAGGTCGCGGAGATCCATCATGTTGGATCGCGTGAGCTCGTTGATGGAGAGCCGGGGCTTTCCGTTGTCCTGGTCGCCTCTCGGCTCCGGCCTTCCGTAGATGTCCGGCATGGGGGGCAGCGGGCGCGCCGCCGCGGGAGTGACCGCGGCCCTCGGCGTGGCCACGAGGGGAGGCCGCTCGTGCGGATGCCGCGCGGCGCTCGCCGGAGACGGGGTCGATTCGGCTCCGTTTTGGCCATCCTCTTCGGCGCCGTTCTCCTTGATGAGTTCGACGCGCATGGGCCGCTTCTTGGCGCGGGCGCGGACGACGACCCTGCCCGCGGGACGTTCCTTGGCGGTCTCGTCCTCGCCCTCATCAATCTCTACCCCTTCTTCCTCGCCGGCCACGGAAAGGGGGCTCTCCACCTCGGCTTCCAACTTGACGTCGGCAGGCTGTACGTCGTCCCGACCGACCGTCTCTGAGGAAGCGAGATCTAATTCTACTTGATCACGCGAAGACGATCGCTCCGTTTCGGCATCGCTGATACGCTTTTTCCTGATGATTGCCATGAATGGACTCCAGCCTTTCGATTACCGCGCGTCCTCAAGAAGGAAGCGGGGAGGATGGTCACGAATTGGATATCTCGACGAAATATCGCACGTTAACTGCATTAATGATTATTTCTTGACGAGGGGAAGGATTACTTAAGAATAATAACGATGGTTTCCTTCCCTGTCAAGAGAGAGTCCCCGCGCACGCGCCGACGGAAAGTACGGGGCGGGAGAGTTCCTACCGCGCTCCCACGCGATGCGCGGCGCGAAGCGAGCGATCATAAACCGCCGCGGGAATGGAGCAGTTCGGCCTTTATCTCCTCGGTCGGGCGGGAGAAAATCTCCACGTCCTCGTCGACCTGGGTCATGCTGCATTGGCCCTCGAAGAGCACGCCGTCCGCGATCCGGAGGCGCGCCGTCTCGACGTCGCCGCGGACCACCGCGCCCGTGAGCATCTCTATCTTATCGACGGCCCGCACCTCGCCGATGACGGTGCCGGCGACCGTGAGGGCCGTGACCGCGATCCGGTCGGCCTCCACCATCGCCCCCTTCTCCACGAAGAGCGCGCTCGTCGCGTCGATGGTTCCCTTGAAGGTTCCCCGTATCCGGAGCGGCTCCCGGAACTTGAGCGTCCCGCGGAACTCCGTTTCGGAGCCGAAGGTGGTGACGGCCGAGCCGTCCCGCTTCGTCCGCTCGCTGGTTATCTCATTCTTCGAGCCGGAGCCATCGGCCCCGTCGTTCTTCTTCCCCATCATCCCGTCCGCTATTTGGTCGACATGACGAACACGCCGTCCCAGTCATCGGGCGGCGGATTCTCCACGTAGTGTTGGCACCGAGTGAAATAGACCTTGGAGGGCCCGTCTTCCGGGTCGATCTTCAAGGCTTCGCCGAACGATTGGAGGGCCTTCTCGAAGTCCATGAGCTTATACTGCTTGCGCCCTTCGGCGAACAGCTGGAGAACGGTCCGTTTTCGTTCATCGATCATCGCGCACCCCTCGTATGGACCCTACCCTTACCCCTGTTGCAGGCCTTTCCGGAACTGGCGCTCCAGGGTCTTGAGCTCGATTTCCTTCTTCTTGAGCACTTCCCGCTCCGCCTGCGTACGCGCCATCTGGGCCTCGAGGTCCGCGATGCGCTTCCGCGCTTCCGCCGCCTGCTCGCGCACGAGGGCGGCCAGCTTGGCGCCGTCCGCGCCGTCCGCGGCGAGGCTCTCCGCAGCGGCGAACTTCTTGCCGGCGAAGGAGACGAAATCGAGGACGTCCTCGTTGAGCGCTTCGGCGAGTTCGATCCGCGACTCGCGCGCCGCGATCTGGGCGAAGAGTTCCCGGTTCCGCAGTACGGCGCGGACGCGGGCGAGGACCTCGGAGAAGTTATACGGCTTGGTGATATAGTCGTCCACGCCGAGTTCGAACCCCTCGACCTTATCCTTCACGTCGTCCATGGCGGAGAACATGATGATCGGGACGTCGCGGAATTCCTTATAATCGTCCGAATTCTTGAGGGTCTTGGTCACTTCCCACCCGGACATCTTGGGCATGATGTTGTCCAGGATGATGAGATCGGGGGAGAAGCGCCGCACCTTCTCGAGCGCCTCGACGCCGTTCTCGGCCTTCTCTACGGTAAAACCCAGCTTCGAGAGCATCACGTCGAAGAACTCGAGGTTGATCTGCTCGTCGTCCACAATGAGTATCTTCTTACGCGAATCCATATGGTTCCTTCCTTACTTGGACGATCGTCCCTTCGGCGCCATTTTCCTACGGGCGCCGTCCCTTGTCAATCTAAGACCGCGACGCTAACGCCTTGCGGCCATGCGTCGGAAAATCGCGACTGCGGCCCCCCCCGCGAGCGCGGCCGCGGCGGCGCCCACGAACAGCAGGGCCAGGTAATCCCCGAACCGGGTATAGAGGGTCGACGTTCCCGTGTACACCGGCACGTCGACGGTCAGTTGCGTTTCGATGAATGGTTCCGCCATCGCCGTGACGCGCCCGTTCGGATCGATGGCGCAGGTCTGGCCCGAGGCGGTCGCCCGGACCACCGACCGCCGATTTTCCACGGCGCGGAAGACGGCCATCGTCGCGTGCTGCATCTGGCAGGGCAGGCTCGCGGCCCAGGCGTCGTTCGTCAGGTTCACGATGAGCTCGGCCCCGCCCCCCACGAATCGGCGCGAAAGATAGCCGAAGGTATCCTCGAAGCAGATCGGGGTGGAAAACTTCACCCCCGCCGCCTGGAACACCGTCGCTTCGGTGCCCTTCTTCCAAAAGTGGGTGTCGGCGTTCTTCAAGGCCTGGTAGACCGCGGGCAGCTGCTTCTCGTACGGGAAGTGCTCGGTGAAGGGCACCAGATGGAGCTTTCGATAGATGGCCTTCTCCGCGCCGCGCTCGAACAAGATCACGGCGTTGTAATCCACGCGATCCCAGATGCCGGCCGCGTTCACTTCCTTCCTTCCGTCGTCGTTCCCGATCACGAAGGGAACCTCCGTTGAAGAGAGGAAATCCAGGAGCTCTTTGACGAGTTCGTACGATTCGGGATCATCCCGGTACGTAGAATGCCAATAGATGCGCGGGACGAAGGCCGTTTCCGACCATACGACGAGGTCCGGCTTCTTTTCTTGGGCGAGGGCTTCCTCCGAGAGACGCCGCAGCACCCGAAAATTCTCCCGGTAGGCCTCGATGCCGCCTCTCCAAGGATCGGTATTCGGCTGGACGAGCGCAATCCTCCGCGTCGGAGCGGCCGAATAGTCGACCGGGGAGACGAAACCGTAGACGAGCGCGGCGACGAGCGCGGCGGCCCACGCGAGCGCCGGCAGCCGCTCCGCGCGGAAGAAGGATCGGAGGCCGCCGAAGCCATCGCGGAGGGCCGCGGCGAGGTAGGCCGAAGGGAAAACCACAAGGGCCGAAACGCCCCAAACGCCGAAGATGTCGGCGATCTGGATCATCGGCAGTACGTTCCATTGGGAATAGCCGCTGATGCCGTAGGCGTAACCGAGGAAACCCTTGGTGCGCAGGTATTCGTAGGCCATCCAGAGCAGCCACTGCACCAGGTAGCCGCGCCGCGGGAACAGACGATCCGCGAGCTTGAGAAGAGGAAACAGGACGGCGAAATAGGTGAGGTAGATGCAGCCGACGATGAGGCCGGCCAGGGGATGGAAGACGCTCAGCCAATAGTTATAGAGGCCGTACGCGCCGTACCCGTAGAGGGCTCCCCAGAGGAAGGAGCCGGGGAAAGACGCGCGGCGGACCGCCCAAAAGACGGGCACGAAGGCGATCCAGGCGAAAAAGGGCAGTCCTTCAGGAAAAAAGGGATTCGGAAAGGAAGCGGCGAACAGGAAGGAGGCGATGACCAAGGCGAGCGCTATGGCTCCTGTCTCGCCGATCGAGCGCCGACCGCCGGACAGCCGCCGAGCCTCGGTGGGCCACCGACCGAGAGCCGGCTTCATGCACCGTCCCCGTCGCCCTCCGAGCCTCCCGCGGTGCTCGTGATGTTCCAGACGTCCTGCTTCAGTTCTTTTCCGGGCCTGAACGCGGCGACGCCGTGGGCGCCGACCGAGACGGGCTCGCCGGTCTTGGGATTGCGCGCCTTCTTCCGTCCCTTGCGGACGCGGATCTCGAAGGTGCCGAAACCGCGCAGCTCCACTACGCGTCCATCGGTCAACGCGGCCTTGATCTCATCGATGAAGAGATCGATTACCGCATGGATGTCCTTTCGATTCGTCCCGGTCTTCTCGAAGACTGAATCGATGATGTCGGCTTTCGTGAGCTTATTTCCGGCCATCCCCACCTCGTCTTAACGCGAATGGAAACTACAGCCGCGCGACGTCCCTCAAGGAAAGGCCGGCGGCCGATCGCAAAGAAGCGCGGGCGAACCTACGAGCGGGCCGCCGCGAGGGCGTTGTACAAGCGCTGCATGCGGGACTTCTTGCGGGAAGCCGCGTTCTTCTTGACGATGCCCTTCCGGGCGGCGCTGTCGAGCTTCTTGATCATGTCCGCAAGCGACGCCTGAGCTTCCGCCGCATCCTTCTTCTGGACGGACGCGACGAACTTCTTGACGCTCGTGCGCACCGCACTCTTCGCGGCCTTATTGCGGAGCCTGCGCTCCTCGCTCTGCCGATAGCGCTTTTCAGCGGACGACTTCTTACCAGCCAAAAGAAAACCCCCAATTACACGAAACCGTGTGCCGTGTTCAATGAATTTCGGCTCCCTACCCTATCAGATCGACTCGTGCCTGTCAATGCGCAACGAAGCAAATTCTTTCAGAGGAAGGGCTTTTCGCGTCCTGGTCAAACGCCGGGGCGCATAAAAAAGCGACCGGACGCCGCGTGCGGCTCCGGTCGGTTTTCCGCTTTCAGGCCGCGCTATCCGCGCGAAGGCTACGCCTTATTTGAAGTCGGAGGGACGACGCTCGGTGCGCTTGCACTTCTCGCACTCGGCGACGTTCTTGACCTTGCCGTTCTCGAAGAGCGTCTTCATCTTGATTTCGCCGCCGCAGGAGCAGAAGAATTTCTGCGTCGAACTGGTCGTACGGCTGTTCTTACTGGCCTGAGCCATGATACCTTCTCCCGCCGCGCTCATGCGGCATGCTCGCTGGATTACGGTCCGCGGTTCGGACCGCCGCTCCGCATAAAGTACAATGCGGCGCGGTCGACTGTCAACCGCGCCTCGGACATGCTCTTGCGCAAGGGTATCGCTTTCCTTTATGGTAATCAATAGCTTTCGATCCAGAGGTTCATGCACATGAGGATCACGACACGCGGTAGGTACGCGCTCAGGGCTTCGCTCGCCATGGCTCGACTCGGTAAAAACGGTTCCACCGTTTCCATCCGGGAGCTATCCGAGCATGAAAGCATCTCCCCCGTTTTCCTCGAGCAGATCTTCTACAAGCTCCGCAAGGCGGGGATCGTGGACTCCGTCCGCGGCCCCGGAGGGGGCTTCCGTTTCGCCCGCCCTCTGGACGAGCTCACCGTGAAGGCGGTGCTCGACGCCGCCGAGGAGGGGCTCTCGCTCGCTCCGTGCAGCGGCGAGGGCGCCACCTGCGAAAACATGAACGATTGCGTCTCGTATTCGATTTGGGCCGAAGCGACGGCCATGGTGAATAACTACTTCGCCGGGATGACCATAGCCTCGCTCCTGGAAAAGTATAAATCCCATTTCAAGGACCCCACCCCGGCCTGTCCGGATTGAAACGGGATACGCCGCCTGGAGGACTCATGCAAAGGAAAATAAGCGACGGCGCGGCCTACTCAAAGATCGTCGACGCCTTCAAGAAGCGCCGCGACGGCGCGACCATCGCGGACGTCGTCTCCCTCACCGCGCTTCCCTTGGAAAAGGTCAAAGAATTGGTCCCCGCGGCCTCCGACGAGTACGGCGCGCGCCTACGGGTGACCGAATCGGGAGAAATCCTCTACTCCTTCCCGGACGGGTTCAAGAGCCGCTACCGCGGATTCCGCGCCACGGCCAAACGCGTCCTCGCCGCCCTCGGCAAGGGCGCCGTCGCCGTCGGGACCGCCGCCTTCAAAGTCTGGATCATGGTCATGCTCGTCGGCTACTTCGTGCTGTTCATGGCCATCGCCCTCGTTGCCCTCGTGGCCTCGGTGGCGGTGTCCTCCTCCAGCTCCAGCGACGAACGGTCTTCCTCGCGGCGCGGCGGCGGGCTCGGCGGACTCTACCTCGTCTCCCACATCTTCGACCTCGTCATCCGCATCTGGTTCTATTCCGAGCTCACCAAATCGATGGACGGCTACGCCTACGGCCGACGCGGCTACGCCACGAAGCCCAAGCGGCGGCCCCTCAACCAGGCCGTTTTCTCCTTCGTGTTCGGCGACGGGGACCCCAACGCCGACTGGGAGACGCGGGAACGCAAGGCGGTGATCGCCTACATCCAGGCCAACCGCGGCGTGATCGCCCTCCCCGAGTTCATGGCCCTCACCGGGGCCACGGTCGCCGACGCCGAGCGTCGGATCACGTCCTATCTCGTGGAATTCGGCGGATCGCCGGAGGCCACCGAGGACGGGACGGTCGTCTACCGCTTCGACGACCTCCTCAAGCGAGCCGACCGCACCGATCGGTCCTTCGCGGGGCTCTCCGCACCGATCAAGCGGCTCAAGACCTTCTCTTCCAATCCTCGCAACATGAACGGCTGGTTCATCGCCTTCAACGGCATAAACCTCGCCTTCGGCGGCTACTTCCTGACCTGCGCGCTCGCGGTCGGCCCCATCGTCAGCCAAGCCCAGATCACCGGCGGGACCTACCTCTACGCGATAGCCCTCGCCCTCTTCTCTCCCCTCGCCGACCCCGTGGCCTTCGCGGCGCTCGGGCTCGGCGTCGTTCCTCTCGCCTTCGCGGCCCTCTTCTACCTGATCCCCGCGCTCCGCGCCGCCAGCGAGAAGGCCGAGAACGAGCGGATCAAGAACGAAAACCTCCGCAAGGAGGCCTACCGCCGCGTCTGGGATTCGCCCGCGAAGGCTTCGCCCGCCGATTTCGATCCGGTCGCCGCCGAATGCCGGCCCGCGGACCTGAGCGCGGCCAGGGAACGCGTCATCAAGGAGATCGGTTCCTATGCCGTCCCCGACGTCTCCATCGCGGACGACGGCCGCACCGTCTATTCCTTCGGCGAACTCGAGCGCGAAAAGAAAGCCCTGGAAAAGTACCGCGGAACCGTCAAGGCGGAGGATTCTTCCCTGGGCGCGACCGTCTTCGACAGCCACGCCTGATCGATCGCAGCCGGGCCGCCTCGAGGGAAACGGCGGTTGGATCGAGCCGCCGCGAACGGCTCGGCGGCCGGACGATCCGAAGCGGGCGGCTCAGCGGTCCAGGAACCGCTCCACCTCGGCCGCCACCTCCGCGAACTCGGCGAAGCATCGCCGCGTCTCGGGGAGCGAGCGGAGGAAGAGTTCCCCGTAGCGCTTCTTGAGTAGGCGCCCGTCCAGCACGACCACCGCGCCGTGGTCGCTGGACCGGCGCATGAGGCGTCCGAAGCCTTGCTTGAACTTCATGACCGCCTCGGGCAGGGAAAGGTCCATGAACGCGTTCCCGCCCCTCCGCTCCAAGGCTTCCCGCCGCGCCTCGAACACGGGGTCGTTCGGGCTGCGGAAAGGCAGCCTGCAGATGATCACGAGCCTGAGCGTATTCCCCGGCGCGTCCACGCCCTCCCAGAACGAATTCGTCGCGAACAGGACGCTCGTCTCGTCCTCCAGGAAGGAGGCCAGGAGACGGCCGCGGTCGTCGTCGCCCTGCTTCAGCACGCGGAGCCCCGCCTCTTCCAGCAGGGGGCGGGCGACGGCGTAGGAGCTCCGGAGGGACTCGTACGAGGTGAAGAGCACGAGGGCCGAGCCCCCCGCCGCGAGGATGAGGCGCGGTACCGAAGCGTCCACGAAGGATCCGTACCGCTCCTCCTCCGGTAACGGGGCGTCGGTCGGGACGCCGAGGAGGACCGCGCTGCGATAGGGAAACGGAGAAGGGAACCGGCCGTCCAGGATCGGCTTGTCGGCCAGCTCCGCGACGCCGGATCGGGTAAGCCAGTAGGAAAAGGAATCGGCGACGGTGAGGGTGGCGGAGACGCAGGCGACCGTGCGGTTCGGCGCGAACAGCGCGTCGCGGAGGGACGGCGCGACGTCGAGGGGTGTCGCGTTGAACAGGGCCCAGGCCTCCCCCTTGGAGCTCCGCCTCCGTTCTATCCAGAACACCTGGTCCTGCCGTTCGTCGAATTCCAGGAAATGACCGCAGACGGAACCGACGCTCTCGACGCGGCGGAGCACCGCCTTGGCTTCCCAGACTGCGGCGTCGTCCGCGCTCGCCAAGTCTTCCCCCCCGTCGCCGATGCGGTCCAGAAGTTCGCGTACGAGTCCCGCGAGCGATCCCACGCTGCGCCGCGCCTCGGCGAGGGGTTCCATGAGGATGGACCTGAGCGAGCCGTCCTTGGGTCCGGTCAGGCGGAAGGTCCCCTCGCCTCCCATGAGCTGCAGACCGGCGGTGTCCAGGGCCTCCAGGGCTTCGCGGGCGAGTCGGACCGCCTCGGCGATCTTGTCCACGGCGTCCTCAGCGCCCGCGATCGCCGCGAGTCGGAGCGCGAGGCCGGTTTCCAGCCCGCGGCGGCGACGGTACAGCCGCGCGAAGAGGCGGTACGCGCCGAGGCGGCCGAAGCCGTCCGAGAAGAACGACGTCGCGGAATCCTCGATGGTGTGGGCCTCATCCACGATGACCCGGGCGTAGGGCGGAAGGACGACCGTCCCGTCGTAACCGGCTCCCGAATCCCGCGCCGCCAAATCGGCGAAGAGGAGATGGTGGTTGACCACGAGGATATTCGCCTCCGCCGCCTCCCGGCGGAGCGCGAGGAAAAAGCAGCGTTCCCGTTCCGGGCAGCGCGCGGCGAGGCAGGTATCCGATTCGGAGCATACCCTCGACCACGACCCCTCATCGGGGAGGAAGGGGAGCTCCGATCGGCTCCCCGTCGCGGTGGTCGCGGCCCAGGCGGCGATGGCTTCCAGATCCTGCCCTTCTTCGGGGAACAGCTCGAGTTCGGCCTGGGCGTCCGCGAGGCGGCGGAGGCAGAGGTAATTCGATCTCCCCTTGATGAGGGCCGCCTTGACCTTCTTGCGCATGGCGGAAGAGACGAGCGGGATGTCCTTGTCGAAGAGCTGCTGCTGCAGGTTGATCGTCGCGGTGGAGATGACCACCCGCTCATCGTTGGCCGCCGCCCAGGACATGGCCGGTAAAAGATAGGCGAAGGACTTGCCGACGCCGGTCCCCGCCTCGGCGGCGACGACCGCGTCCTCGTTGAAGGCTCGGGAGACGAGGCGCATCAACTCGAGCTGCGTCGGCCGGCTCTCGTACCTCTCCAGGCGGCGCGCGATGGCGCCGCCCTCTTCCATCGCGGCGACGAGGGCATCCGCGTCCAAGGCTTTGAGCGTCCGCTTGGGCGTCGGCTCGACGACGACGTAGACGTGCTCAGCCTCGTTGTCGACGATGTAGGAGCCCACCCCGCCTTCGGCAGCGCGGGACGCCACGGCGAGATCCGCGTCGCTCGGCGCGAGGGAACCGGAAGGATGATTGTGGATGAGGACGTCGGCCTTTTCGTAATTGAGCGAGGGGGCCAGCACGGCCGCCGCGTGCCCGCGCGCCGCGATCTGCACGGAATCGACGAGGCCGGCCTCGTCCAGGAAACCGAGCGCGAACACTTCGTTGCCTTCGGCATCCTGGATCGCCGCCCGTAAAGAGGCTCTGGCATTGTCGGTAAGTCGGCGGTCGGCACGCATGGCGATACCCTATAAAGAGAGAGACCCGATAACGACCGTAATCGCTACCGGGTCTCTCAATCGGCATCTCCTAGGGGATTCGAACCCCTGTTGGCGGGATGAAAACCCGCTGTCCTAACCCCTAGACGAAGGAGACGCGAATAACTCGTGTACGAGCGGCACTATACAAAAAAGAGGCGGCCCTGTCAATACGGGGCGTCGCCGGTTCTCGGCTTACATCTTGAGTTTTTTGAGCAGCATTTCCCTGAAGCGCTGCACCTGGTCGGACTCCGGCTCGGCGGCCAGCGCATCCTCGCAATCGGCCAGGGCCCGGGGATAATCGCCGATGTGGAAATAAGCCTGGGCGCGTCGATAGAGGGCGAAGTGCTGGTAGGGATTAATGCTCAACGCGAGGGTAAAATCGTCGATGGCCTCTGTATACTCCTTGAGCACGGATTTCACCACCGCGCGATAGTACGCAGCCTTATAGCAGGACGGATCCAGCTCCAGGGTGCGGGTGAAGTCGGTGATCGCCTCTTGGTACCGCGATTCGGCGAAATTCGCCATGCCGCGATGCTTATGGATGACCGATTTCACGAAATCGCTCGCGTCGAGCGAGAGGATGCGCGTATAGATCTCGATGGCCCGATCGAACTGGTCGTTGTTGTGCGCGTAGAGCGCGTCCAGCAGCATGTCGTCTATGGAATCGCCGCCCTTGGAGGGTTCCAGGCGGAAGAGCGGCTTGACGCGCGCCTCCGCGTCTTTCGCGTCCTCCTGGAACAGGAGGCCGTCGGTCGATTCCTCGATCTTCCTGAAGAAGGTCTCCCTGCGCTTGCCGAGCTCTCGGTTGAGCTGGCGTTGGTAATCCCGGATTTCCTGGAATACGATGTCCGCGAGGGAAAGGCTCGCGTTCACCGCCGCGAGCTTGCGTTTCATGGGCTCGTCGAAGGGCGTGAACTCGGCCTTGTAGACGAGTTCGTGCTCGACTTCGGCCCAGGCATCCTGCAGGATGGTGCGGATCTGGATCTCAACGACCGAGCAGCCGCAGTTGCCGCGCCGTTTCCGGATATCCTCGGGTATCTTCACGAGCAGGTGGGTCGACTCGTAACCGAATTCCTTGAACGAGTAGTTGGAGCCCTTCCGCTCCACTTCCGTCACCTCGAAGGCGCGCTCCAAGGCGCTCTCCGCCGCCTGCAGGTCCTCGATGAAGGGACAGACCACGCGGACGCCCATGAGGTCCGTGATGAGGGGGACCATCGTCTTGTCGCTCGTTTTTTGCATGATGCGGACCAGTTTTTTGAAATAGCTTTGGAAGCTCTTCGCGCGACCTTTGACGGTCGGCCGCGGGTTGAGGGTTCGGAGCGTCTCTTCCACCCGCGCTTCCAGATCCTTCACGACCAGGGCGCGCGTAGACGCGTAACGCTCGAATTCCTTCTGCAGGAGCCCTCGGTCAGGATACCATGTCTCTTCCACCATATCGCCCGCTTCGAAATCGAAAAAAAAGGGCGCCGTCATTCACGACGGCGCCCTTACCTAGACGAGTGCCGTATTACTTGCCCGCTTCAGGGGAGGGAGTGAAGGAGGTCTCGGAGGCCTTCTTCTGCTGCTCCAGATAGCGGTTGACCTGCGCGTCGCCGAAGCGATTCATCTCGGCGTTCTTGCGGGCGTTCTCGCGATCCTTCACGATATTCCACAGACCTTCGTCCTCGATATCGCGATCGGAATCGATGACCGCGAGGTCGTAGATGACCTTCACGTCCTTGAAGTACGTGATGAAATCGCCGCCCTCATTGGTCGCGTCGCGCTGGATCAGGAAACCGCCGAACTTCACGAAGGGGGTAGCCTTCGGATAGAGCGGGTAGATCCGGAGCTCGCGGTTGCGAACTTCGGTGACGTAGTTTGGGTTATCCCAGCGGAGCTCGCCCCAACCATCGTAGTTGAGGTAACCCATGAAGATGGGGGTTTCGGCGCCGTCGGCGTCCACGAGGATGGCGGAGAGCGCGTGGGGGAAGTTGAGTCCGTAGACGTTGACCGCGACGGACTTGATGACGCCGACGTTCTTCACGACGCCGAGGCCGTTCTCGAACCGGGTCGTCTTGTTCGCGCGCTCCTCGGCGGTCGGCGGCTGCACCGTGCCGTCGTCGGCGACCTGAGACTGCGGCTCGAAGGCGGGAATGGAGAAGGGCGGCTGGATGCGGGCCCAAGAATTGAAGGACTCGAGCGGGAAATGAACCCGGACGCCGAGAACCTTGCCGTATTTCTTGGAGTCCGCGCCGAGCGTATAGCTCTTGGCCTGGTTGGTCACGGAGCGCGAGGAAGAGGCGAGGACGACATCCCAGTTGCCCAAGGCGAGGGAAGTCTTCATCACCGCTTTCTGGTCCGCGGTGTAGCTGGCGCCGGCCACGCTGGAATAATCCATCATGGTCGCCCGGTTGTCTTGAGGAACGTTGTCCTGATTGGGGCGAATGTCGGCCGCGAGCTTCGAGAAGTCGATGAGCACGGCTTCTTCTGCGAAGACCGCGCCAACCGCGAGCAACGCGATGGCAACAAGAATGAACGTCCGTTTCATTCAAAACTCCTTTCGATCACGCGATAAACCTTGGTCATAAGGAATTATACGAGAAGGGTTTCATTTGTCAACGTTTTTTGTTTTTTTTGAGGCGGGACTAAAAGCTTCCGTTTCCGCGAAATCGGATGCGAACGGCTCGTGTCCGGCGATGAAAATTCGGACCGACTTGATGCTCCGGAAGTTCCGCTCGAGCCCCGCGGCGAGGGTCGCCAAAGACCGCCGCGCGTCCGCCTCCGTCTCGGTCGGCAAGGCGGCGGCGGCCGAAAGATCCACGAACGCCGTTCCGTCGCGGATCAGGAGCGACTCGAGCTGCGTGCCCTTCGGGAAAAGCCGCCCGAGGCTCACCGACTCGCTCCCGAGGAGCGCTTCCTCGACGTAGCGCGCGGCGCGGAGTTCCCGTTTGCCGAAACGCGGCAGGGCCCGGATCTCCACGGAAGGCTTGCCGTTCCTCACGCCGTAGAACACGAAGGTGGCGAACGTCTTGCCCGAGGCCGCGAAATCGATCAGGGCTACGAGGAGGAGCAGCAGGAGGTAGAAGCCGCGGCGATACCGCGCGACGGAAGCGTAGCGGCGGAAGGCTGCCAATAGTGCACTCATCGGATTGCGGTGAACCCTCCGGACCGTTCGAACGCGGTTACGAAATCCACGGTGCCACTATATAACGCCTCGGAAAGCTTCCGCAAGTGCAGGGGATCGGAGAGCATGCGGGCGTCCTCGGGATTCGTGACGAAGCCCAGTTCCACGAGGACGGACGGCATGCGGGCGTTACGCACGACGAACCACTCTTCGGCCTTGATGCCGCGCGAAGGGCTCTGTCCCCCGATGGTCTGGTCCAAGCGGGCCATGATGGAACGGGCGATCATGATGCTCTCCGTGGTGAACTCTTCTTCCAGCATGGCGTTCAAGATGGGCAACACCTCCGACGATTCGGCGAAGCGGTCGGCGTCGATCACCGTGCGCCGGTACTCCGGGGAGAGGTACCAAACCTCGTACCCCCGGGCCCGCTTATTGAAGGAGGCGTTGGCGTGGATGGAGATGAAGAGGATCGCCTCGTTGTCGGCGAGCGGGACGGAATTCGCGACCGAAACCCGCTGGTCCAAGGTCGGGAAGGTATCCCCTTTCCGCGTCAGGAGCACGCGCTTGTCCGGATACGCGGCCGCGAGCTTGGCATGGAAATCCACGGCGACCTTGAGGACGAGATCCTTCTCGACCACCTCCACGGATTTTCCGTCGATGGTATGGGTGGCCACGGCCCCGGTATCCTTGCCCCCGTGTCCCGGATCCACGAGGATGGCCGCGATGCGGAACCGGGCATGGTCCCGCTCCGCGGCGCGGGAGACGCTCGCGCGTACCGCCTCCACGAAAGTCCGGGGAAAACTGAGCGAGTCGGCCGCGAAATAGGGGGAAGGAGCGCGGATGACTTCCTTACCGTCGAGGACGGCCGCGGCCGGGGTCGGAGCCGCGAGCGCGCGGAAGACGAGGCGATGCGCTCCGAATTCCAAAGCGCCCATCCGGGATAGCGGGTCCCAGCGAAGCCGCGCGCCGAGTTCGGCGAGGGCCTCGTCCATGGTGAGGAAGGTTTCCGCGGAGGCGGTCCCTCCCGCGGGAGTCGGAGCGGCGGGTTTCGCCGCGTCCTCAGCCGCCGACGCGGGGACGCACAGCGCGATCAGGAAGAGCGCGAGCGGAAGACTCAACATCCTCACGCCGATGGACCGCGGCACGAGCGCTTACTCCCCCGCCCCGACCGCCCGAGCCAACGCGTCCAAGAGATACGCGCCGCCCTGATAGCCGCCCCTGCAGATCGCCTTCCAGAACCGTCGGCCGATGACGGCGCCTGGGGAGGCGTCGGCGCCCCGCGCTACGGGAAGCGGCAGGCCGGTGAGCCGCCGCACGGCGGCCAGGCTATCTTCGACATTCCGCCCTACGTAATCCGCGCTTTCCGCGGACTGGAGCGCGGGGAAGGCGAGCACGGCGAGCCGCCCCTCCCTGATCGCAGCCGCCGAGGGCTCAGGGTCGGGGAACTCCTCCAGGGCGGCGCGGAGGGAGGCCGGGAGGGAAAAGGCGTCCGGCGGGAAGGACCGCCGCCCGTGGAGACCGGTCCCGAGGAAGGCCTCCGTCACGGGATGGGGGGCTTCCAGACGGATGAGCAGGCGCCGGGCCGCGCGCTCCGCGGCCGCGACCGCCTCCTCCCTGAGCGGCGCTGCCGCGATGACGTTGCCGCACTTGGATACGTTGTTCTCGGGGAAGGATACGGAAGATCCGGGGGAGACGCGCAGGAAGAGGTCCTTCACGTGCGGCTCCGCCGATGCCGCTTCGAGTCCTTCGATGGAACGGACGACCCCGGGGATGGAGATGAACGCGCGTTCCGCGCAGGTCCAGTTCATCTTCGGCTCGAGGTCCTTCGGCGCCTCGCCGACGGCGATGGCGATGGCCCCCGCGGTCGGCTCTACGCCCGAGGAGTACGGATAGGTCCAGCCCGACATGTAGCCGCCCGAAAGCCGGGCAGCGATCTCGCCGATCATCGGCCCTCCGGCGGTGAGCTTGATGTCCCCCTTGGCCGCGCCTTCCATGATGCCGAGCGCGCGCACCCCCTGCTCGAAGACGAACAGGAGCTCCGCCGCGGTCTCCGCGTCGACCGAAGTCGGCATGGTGTGGCCCATCTCGATGAAGTAGGGAGGAAAGAAGATATGCCGGTCGGCGAGGCCGCATATCGTGATCTTGCCCCCGTGCACGAGGGCATCCACCGAGAATTCCGGGCCTTCCATATACTGTTCCACGATCGCCCTTCCCGTCCGCGAATAACGGAGGGCGTCGGCTACCGCGCCCGCGAATTCCGCTTCGCCGTCGACCCGCCGGCAACCGCGGGCGCCCATGTTGTCCACGGGCTTGACCACCACCGGGAAATCGAAGGGAATCGTCGCGGGTCCCGTCGGAAGGGCCGACAGGATGACGAATTTCGGGGAGGGCACGCCCGCCTCGCGGAAGCGCCTGCGCATGCGCTCCTTGTCCGAGGCATCCAGGGCGGCCTCGTGGGGGATGCCCGGCAAGCCGAGCCGTTCGGCGACCCAGGCGACCGAGGCGGAGAAATCCGTCCCCGCGGTCATGACGCCCGCAAGTCCGCCGTCGGCGGCCAGTTTTCGCGCGAACGCCTCGAGCGCGTGCTTGTCCTTGAGATCGATGCGTTCGAACCGGTCCGCCTCGGCGGCGCAGGGGGCCGCGGCGTCCGCGTCCACGACGACGGCCTCCAGGCCCCGCGCCTTGGCCAGGCGTATCGCGGGCCCCTGCATCACGCCCGCGCCGAGTATGAGAATGCGTTTGGCCATATCGCTCCTACTTTTTCACCGCGTATGCCTCGAAGGTGTCTCCGAGGCCGAATAACCGGCTCGCGCGGTCGGCGAGCCGGCGTGGCAAGCCGTCGCTCCTCGCATCGGCGAGGCCGGGGAAACGTTCGGGATGATGCCCGGTGACGTGAACTTTTTCAAGCGCGAATCCGAACCGCGCCAGGAAGGAGGCCGTCCGGGAGGGTTCCCAGATGGTCCAATGATCCGCGGGGCTCTTCATGAGGAAATCCCCGAATCGGGCCCGCGCCGAGATGCCTGAGCCCGAGGGAGTCGAAAGGGCCAGGACCCCGCCCTTCTTGAGCGCCGCCGAGGCGGCCTCGAGGACCTCGCCGAGCGCGGGAAAATGCTCGATGACGTACCAGAACGTGACCGCGTCGAAGGTTTCCCCTCCGAACGCGGCGACCGGATCGAAGAGCGGGAAGGAGCCGACGGCGGCCTCGAGACCGAGTTCCTCGCGGACGAAGCGCACGGCGTCCTCGGCGGGATCGACGCCGAAGGGCCGGAAACCGGCCGCCTTCGCGGCGGCGAGGAACGGGCCGTAGGCGCAACCGATATCGAGGATGCGGGGCGCCTTCCCTCCGGCCTCCCCGCGTCCGATCAGCTCCCGTACGCGGCGGACGCGGGCGGCACCGGCGGCCTCCAGCTGGGGGAAATCCTCCAAGTAGGTCCGCCCGTACTGTTTCTTGTAGTCATCGAAGAAGTAGTCGCGGCCGTAGACGATGGTCGGCGACGCGGGACGCACCATATGGAGCATGCCGCAGGTCGGGCAACGCCGGTAGGTGCGGTCGGTGAACCGGGCGAGCGCGCGGCCTCCCGAAACGGGCCGCGTACCGCAGAGGGGGCAGCGGCCGGAGCCGGGGAAGCTGAAGGTCGAAACCAGGGAGGCCACGTCCGCGGGTCGCCCCGGATCGCGTTCCCGCGGCGCGGCGGCCGCCGTACGCTCCGCGAGGAGCGCGAGGTTTTCCTGCAGGCGGAGGGGAACCGGGGTCGGGGGAAAGGCGCGGCACGGCGCGAGGATGAAGGCTCCCGCGCGGAACGCCGCCGCCCTTCCCACGCCGACGGAGGCGAAGCCGCGGCTCCGGGAGAGCCGTTCGTGGTACCGCGTCGGCGAAACGAGGAGGACGGGCACGCGGGCCCAGGCGGCCTCGAAGGCGGTGAGGCCGAAAGCAGTGACCACGAGATCGTAGTCCGCGAGCCGCTCCTTGAGGTTCGGGATGGAATGGAGCACGCGCGCGCCCGACTCCAGCATCGCGGACTCCTCCTGCGGACGCGTCTCGGCCGCCAGGGGACCGAGGAGGGCGTCGACCGAGAGGCCGGGGATGGCCGCGAGGGAGCGGGCCGCGGGCCCCGTGAGGCCCGCGGGGTCCTCGGCGCCGAAACTGACGAGGACGCGGATCGGGAGCGCGTTTTCCGACCCCGCGAACGCGGCCCGACGCCGCGCGCTCAGCGGGAGGAGCGCGGGATCCTCGAGGTTGGCCGGGCTCCGGCCAGGAAGGCCGGGGAGCAGGTCCAAGAGATAATCGAAGGCGCGCCGGGAAGGGCCGCCCTCGTCGATCCCGACGACGGGGCCGCACTCCGCCCACCGGTGGAATTCCTTCGCGTCGGTGCGGAAACGGTCCAGCACGATGAAGGTCCAACTCTCGGTCCGGGGATCGCCCCCATAGAGGGCCGCAGCCGGGAAATCGCCGAGCGCCGCCCTGATGTCCGCCGGGCTCCGGCCGTCGGAGCCGAGGAATAGGAAGGCGTCCACGCCCTTTTCCCGAAGGCCGGCCACGAGAGTCGCCGACCGCGCGAGGTGGCCGCCGCCGCGGCCGACCTCCGTCGCGGGGACCACGAGGACGCGCCGGTTCCCGTTCATCCGCAGACCTCCGCGTGCGCCGCGAGCACCGCTTCCCCGCCGACCGGCCAGCCGACCGGGGCACCCGCGGTCCGCGGGCCGGCGAGCGCGTCGAAAAGTTTCCGCGCGGCCGCGTAATCCTCGGCCGTATCCACGGTGAGACGGACAGACGGACGGCGCCACCGCACGGGTGCGGCGGGCCGGTGCAGGATGAAGAAGTCGCCGTGGGTATAGAGGTAGGGGCAGACGTGTTCGCGCTCCGACTGAAGAGTCGCCTCGCGCTCGGCGCGCAGCAAGGCCTCGGCGGCCACCGCCTCCACGCCGGCGCCGTACGGCAGGCCCGCGTAGGCCGCGTAGTCGGCCCCGCTGGCCTCCCCTTCCCGCGCGATCGCGGCCGCCGCGTCGGGGAATACGAACGGATTGTCGCCCGTGGCGCGGATCACCCGGTCGGCCCCGAGAACGCGGACGGCGGCGCAGTACCGTCCGAGCACGTCCTCCTTCGACCCGATCACGAGCCGAAAACCGGCCCGTTCGGCGAGCGGCGCGAAGGCGGACTCGGCGTCCGCCGGACAGGCGAGGGCCCACGCGTCGCAGGGTATCGCGCGGAGCGCCTCCATGACGCGGAGTATCATGGGCTCTCCGCCGAGCGGAAGCAGCGCCTTGTTCGGGAGGCGCGAAGAATCGAGGCGGGCTTGCAGGATGACGGCGGTCACGATTCGGGCGTCTCCCATAGCTCGATCACCTTCCGGGCGTCGCAGGCGAATCGGAAACGGTTCGTCTCCACCCAGCGCCGCGCTTCGGAGAATTCCTGCCAGGCCTGCATCGGTCCCGCGCCGGAGCGGAGCAGGTACGAAGGGAACCGACGGAGCGGCACGTGCGCGCAATCGCCGCGGTAGAGCGGCGCGAGGTTCTTGAGGTAGAAGGCCTTGTAGCTCTCGTCGACGGTGGCGTCCTCCGTCGGCGCGTCGCCGTCGTAGGCGAGCTTCACGAGCTGGGTGGAGCGTATCGATTCGCCCCAGAGCTGGGCGCGGAAGCCGAAGTCCATGAGCTGCCAATAGGGACTCGCGATGGACCCGTCGAAGCCGCCGAGCTTCACGAAACGGTCCTTGTCGTAGATTCCCGCGGCGTCGAAGGGATAGAGCGTCGGCGTACCTTCCCGGGTCGCCGAGAAGGAGACGGTCTTGACGCCGCCCCGGAAGAAGGCGGGCGCGACCAGGGTCGGCAAGGTCTCGAAGCGCGCGTTCTGGATGAGCGGCACCGTGCAGAGCCGGGCGGGCGCCTGCGTCCGGTCCGCGGTCTCCTCTTCGGAGAGGCGCTCGGCGATGCGGGCCGCCCCGCCCCCCTGGATGAGGCGGAGGTCGTTCCAGAGCACGAAGAAGCGTTCCGTCGGGATCTCGGCCGCCGCCAGGTTGATCTGGGTGCCGAGCGTCGCGTTCTCCTTGAGGAGGATGAACTTGACCGTGGGGAAGCGCGAAGCCAGCTCCTCCACGTCCCAGGTCTCGCGCGGCCCCTCGATCGATACGATATGGTCGAAGCCGACTTTCTCCAGATCTTGGAAGAGGGTCCGCCTGAGGTAACGGCCGCCCCGGTTGAGGATGACCGCGGAGAGGCCGGTGGCGGCGCCGCGGCGGTCGCCGCCGACGACGGTATACGAGGCGAGCGAATCGTTAAAAGTTGTAGGTATAGTATTCATCGCAATTCGCGCAGATTCCGGGATACTCGCCGCGGACATGGGCGGCGTAGAGGTCGGCGCCCCGCGCCCAGAGGTCCGCGAGCGGCTCGGTGAAGGCGTTTCCGAGGACGCGCGTCTTGCGTACGTCCTCCCTGCAGGCGGGCACGGTCCCGTCGATGAGCACCACGAAGTCGCGCATGACGTGCCAGCACGGCCGCCGCTTGACCGGGGATAGGTCGGTCGCCTTAAGTGACGGCATGAAGCCGGCGAAATCGTCGTGTTTCTGGACGATGACGTTGGGCGTCTTGGCCTTCCAGGCGCGGTAGAAGCGCTCCAAGTCCTCCTCCTCGTTCACGATCCTGAGGGCCTGCACGTAGGCGTCCTTCGGGAAGAGCGCGATGAGCTTCTCGGCGAAGGCGGCGGCCTCCGCGAAGCCTTCGCCGCGGACCGCCGCGTAACGGGCGCTGTCGTGCGCGTCCAGCGAGACGATCCAGGAAACGGCCGCCATGGTGACGGAGGTTCGGGCGGGCCGCGTCGCCGCGCGGGCGGCCGCCGCCGCGATGGCCTCCACGGCTCCCGGCCGCCAGCCTATGCCGCTCGTCTCTATGAGGAGGGAGAGGCCCGGCCGCGCGAGGACGGCCGCGGCGAGCCGCTCGATCTCGGGGTGCAGCGAGCTTTCTCCCCAGACCGAGATGTCGATCACCGCGTCGCCCGAGAGCTCCGCGATGGAGTCCAGGAGGGCTTCGAATTTGGCGGGGTCCAGGAAATCGCGCCGCTCCAGGATAGTCTTTCCTCCCAACGCCCCCACCACCGGATACGGGCAGAGGGCGCAGGCCTGGGGGCAGCCGCCCGCGACCTGGATGGCGTAGAAGG
Organism: Spirochaetota bacterium; assembly: GCA_023406985.1. Taxonomy (GTDB): domain Bacteria; phylum Spirochaetota; class Spirochaetia; order Treponematales; family Breznakiellaceae; genus JAEXTK01. The sequence goes on from JAEXTK010000079.1 coordinate 26,068, forward strand.
CGGGCACCGTGCGGAGGAGGTCGGCGCGTTCGGCGAGCAGGCGCTCGGCGTCTGCGGCGCGGGAGAGCCCCGCATCCATGAGGCCGCGGAGGAGCAGCAGATTCCGTTTGGAGTCCGCGGCGAGGGTCAACCGGTATTGACGCAGGTCCACCGGGGAAATCTCGGTCTCGATATCGAAGGCGTTGATGTCCTTGGAGAGCACGGAAAACAGGAGATCGCGCTCCACCTGCCCTTCGTCGTCTCCCGCGAGGGAAGCGAGGGCGGCGGCGGTGGAAGGATGGAGGATCTCCGGCGCGAAGCCGTACGGCCAACCGTCGGCGTAGGAATACTCGGCGGCATACCGCAGGTGCCGGTCCCGGATCGCCCCGGCGAGTTCGGCATCCAGGAGAGGCGTATCAGCCCAACCGTAATAGATGAGTTCTTTTTCCTCCGCGAGCGAGGCGAGCGCGTCTAGGACGCCCCGTTTGCCCCAGCGCGGCGAACGGACGACGCGGACGTTCGCGATCGAGTCGGGAAGGACGAAGGCTTCGTCGACGAGGAGCGCGACTTCGCCCACGTTCGGGAAGGAGAACGCGCGGTCCACGGCGAGGGAGAGCGCGTCGCGGCCGGGGGGAAGGTTCTCGAACGCGGCAGGAGCGAGCCTGCCCGCGAAAAGGACTGCGATGGCGTTCATGTCTGGGAATAGTATCGGCACGGCGCCGACGTGGGAATAGCGTTGCGCACGGCCGAGACCTCGAATATACTCGCGCCATGACCGAGGAAAGCCGCTTCACCGTATCGCAGCTCACCGAGCTCATCCGTGCGTGCCTGGAGCAGACCTTCGGCAGCGTGGCCGTGGAGGGCGAGATCTCGAACTGCCGGCCTTCCAGCACCGGCCACCTCTACTTCACCCTCAAGGATTCGGGGGCGGCCATTTCCGCGGTGATGTTCAAGAACCGCTTCCGCGGCCTCTCCTTCGCGCCCGCCGACGGGATGCTCGTGCGCGTGCGGGGCAGCCTCTCCGTGTACGCCCTCCGCGGTACGTATCAGATCGTCTGCGAGTCGATGGAGCGCGCCGGCGTCGGCGACCTCCTCGCGCTCCTCGAGGAACGGAAGCGCCGGCTCGCCGCCGAAGGCCTCTTCGACGAAGCGCGCAAGAAGCCCATACCCGGCTATCCCGAACGGATCGGCGTGGTGACGAGCCCCACCGGCGCGGCCCTCCGCGACATCCTCCAGATCCTCAGGCGGCGCGCGCCCGGCGTGGACGTGGTCGTCTTGCCCGCTCCCGTGCAGGGAACGGAGGCCGCGGCGATCATCGCCGCCCGGATCGAACAGGCGAACGCCTGGAACCTGGCCGACGTCCTCATCGTCGGCCGCGGCGGAGGCTCCTTGGAGGACCTGCTCCCCTTCTCGGAGGAGGTCGTCGTGCGCGCGGTGGCCGCTTCCCGCATCCCCGTGGTGAGCGCGGTGGGCCACGAGATCGATTGGGCCCTCTCCGACTTCGCCGCGGATCTCCGCGCGCCCACGCCGTCCGCCGCCGCCGAACTCGTGAGCGGAAGCCGCGCGGAGGCCGCCGACCGCGTGCGCGGCCTCGCCCTCGAATTCCGGCGCGCCGTCGAATCCCGGCTGGAACGGGCCAGGCTCCTAGCCGCCCCCTTCGCCCCGGAAGACCTCGAGTTCCGGTTCAGGACCATCCTGCAGCCGCGGCTCGCCCGCTTCGACGACGCCAAGGAAGCCCTCCTCGACTCCCTCGCGGACCGCGTGGGCGACGTTCGGCGCCGGGTGGAGCTCGCCCGCGTGGCCTTGGAGGCGGCCAATCCCCAGGACATACTCGCCCGCGGGTACTCCGTGGTCGTCGACGAGACGGACGGCGAGGTCGTGCGGGACGCGGCGGCCGTGGCCCTCGGTTCCCGGCTCTCCATCAGACCGTTCAAAGGTAGAATCGTCGCGCGGACCGAAGAGGTCCTCTCCCAGGAGGAAGCATGAAGAATTTCGAGGAACGCCTTTCCCGGCTCGAGGAACTCGGCGAGCGCATCCGGAAGAGCGACCTGCCCCTCGACGACGCGCTCGCGGCCTTCGAGGAAGGCATCAAGCTCGCGCGGACCTTGGAAAAAGATCTCGACAAGATCGAAGGAAAGATCCAGCTCCTCATGAACGGCGCCGACGCGCCGCGCGACGAGAAGCCAGAGCTCGACCTCTTCGCGGACGAGGAATAGGCCCGCGATGCCCACGCCCGGAACGGACGGCGTACGGGTCCTCCCGCCCGAGGTCGCGCGCAAGATCGCGGCCGGGGAGGTGGTGGACCGTCCCGCGGCCCTCGTGCGCGAGCTCGTGGACAACGCGATAGACGCGGGGGCTTCCCTCGTGGAAGTCGCCATCGCGGGCGGCGGAGCGCGGAGCGCCGAGGTCATCGACGACGGCTACGGCATGTCGCGGGAAGACCTGGAGCTCTGCTGGCTGCCCCACGCGACGAGCAAGATCAGGACCGAAGAGGACCTGCAAACCGCCGAAACCCTCGGGTTCCGCGGGGAAGCGCTCTCCGCCGTCTCCGCCGTCTCGCGGCTCGAGATCCTCACGAGCCGGGACGGCAGGGAGGCCTGGAAGCTCGCCGTCGGCCCCGGCACCGTCGGCGCGGCCGCCCCCCGCATAGAGCAGGCCCACCGCGCCCGCGGCACCACGGTCCGCGCCCTCGGCCTCTTCGACGCCGTCCCCGCGCGCAAGAAGTTCCTCAAGAAGGACGCGGCCGAGGGGACGCTCTGCCGGCAGGCCCTCGTCGACAAGGCTCTCGCCTTTCCGGAAATCGGCTTCCGCTTCGTGCAGGACGGCGCGCTCAAACTCTTCCTCCCTCCGGTCGCGACCCGGAAAGAACGCTTCGTCGCCGCATTCCTCGGCGACCGGGACACGCCCTTCGTCCACGAGATCGCGGCCGCGGGCGCTGGTTTCTCCCTGTCCATCGTCGTCGGCGGAAGCGAACTGTTCCGGGGGGATCGGCGGCTGCAATACGTGATCGCCAACGGCAGGCGTATCCAGGATTTCGCGCTCATCCAGGCCCTCGAGTACGGAGTCCAGGGGTGGTTCCCGAACGGCACCCACCCGATCGGCGCCGTGTACGTGGATATCGATCCCGCGCTCGCGGACTTCAACATCCATCCCGCCAAGCGGGAAGTACGCTTCAGGGACCCCGCCGCCATCCACCATGCGGCGACGGAAGCCCTGCGCGATTTCATGCGCCGACGAGGGCTCGCCGACGCGGAGCGCGGCGGGCAGGAGCTCGCGGGCCCAGCCCTCTTCTCGATTCCGGACCGGTCTTCCCAGGCCGCCGAGACCGAGCGTCCCTACGCGGGCGGCGTCCGTCCCTCGGGAACGGCGCGGACGCCGTATCCGGACGGCGCGGGGCGCGGTGCGCCGGACGGGGGCGGCTCGCGACTCGCGATGGAAGCCCTCCTCGATGCGCGCCCGTCCTTCGCTCCCCTCCCCGGGCGGGCCGCGGCCCCCCGCGCTCCGGGCCAGGCCGATCCAACGGCGGCATCCACGTCCGTCCGCTACCTCGGCGCGGCCTTCGGCCTGTTCCTCCTGGCCGAGCGGGGCGATCGGCTCTACCTCATCGACCAGCACGCGGCCCATGAACGTCTCCTCTACGACCGCTATCGGAAAAAGCCGCCGGCCGCCCAGGAGCTTCTCGTCCCCTATCCCTTCAGTACCGATTCGGAAGCCGAGGACGAATTCTTGGCGGCGCGGAGGGAAAAGCTCGCCGAACTCGGCCTCGTCGTAGAACGGGACGGAACCGAGTCGTGGAGACTGGAAGCGACGCCCGAGGCCTGGAGGCTCAGCGACGCCGAGACCGTGCGCGCGATCCTGGAGCTGCGATCCGCGGGGGAAGACTTCGCGGACCGTTGGCTCGCCACGCTCGCGTGCCGAAGCGCCGTGAAGGACGGCGACGTCTTGGACGACGGCACCGCCGCCGCGCTCGCCGCGGCCGCCCTCGAGCTCCCCATCCCGCGGTGCCCCCACGGGCGCCCCGTGTGGATGGAAATCTCCCGCGAAACGCTCTTCAAGGCCGTGCGTAGGATCGAATAACGAAGGACTTTCTCCCCGGGTCTTTCCTGGCGCGCCGCTCCGGCCCGGGGCGCCTGCTCGCGGCGGACCTCCGGTCCGACGCCATCCTGGCGCGCCGCTCCAGCCCGGGGCGCCTGCTGGCGCGCGCCTCAGGCGCGCTTACCGCGCTTCCGCGCGGCGCAGGCGCCCTTCAAGTCCCGTTCCGGATTTCTCCGTAGCAACTATTTTTTGCCGGGAACGGGACTTGGCTTCCGCGTCGCGCCATCCTGGCGCGCCGCTCCGGCCCGGGGCGCCTGCTGGCGCGCGCCTCAGGCGCGCTTACCGCGCTGGCGCGCGGCGCAGGCG
>JAEXTK010000080.1 GCA_023406985.1 Spirochaetota bacterium
GTCTCAGCGAGCCCGCTCCGGGACTTACCAGCCGCGGGTTCGGCGATTCCGCCACGCCGCCGAATGGCGGCGAGTCGATGACTTCCAACCGGAACACGCCCTAAGGGCGTATCACGCGCTCCCCCCAACACTGGTGGAGCCTGCGCCCTGTGTGCCCTCATCCGCAGGTGACGAGGGCGTTTCCCGTCTCGGTTCGTGAAGAGAGAAGTCTACTCGAATAACTCCCGGTATTCCCCGAGGCCCTCCCGTTCCAGCTCCGAGGCGGGGACGAAGCGGAGGGAGGCCGAGTTCATGCAGTAGCGCTTCCCCGTCGGCTCCGGGCCGTCATCGAACAGGTGGCCGAGATGGGCTCCCGACTTCTTTGCGCGGACCTCGGTCCTCACCATGCCGAAGGAACGGTCTTCCACGAGGTCGAGCGCATCCAGATCGAGGGGTTCCCAAAAACTCGGCCAACCGGTGCCGGAATCGTATTTGGTTGTGGAAACGAAGAGCGGCGTACCGTCTATGACATCCACGTAGACGCCCTCCTCGTGATTATTCCAATAGGCATTGTCGAACGGGCGCTCGGTCGCGCCTTTCCGGGTGACGGCGAACTGCAGGGGCGTCAGCCGCTCCGACAGTTCGACGTCGTTCACCACGCACACGTACGCGGGATTGGCCTCTTTACGCATCGTTACCCTCGGTTCGAATATAGCGAAAGTGGCCTCATATTCGTAGCGTTTCTTATTTCCAGAGTAGGGGCCGTGTGGTCAGGTCGCGTAGCAGTAGACGCAACCGGCCGGACAGGTGCCGTAGGTACCGATATCCACGCTCGCCGCGCAACGGCAGGCGGGTCTTTGAGAGCGGTCTTGCTTCCCATGGCTGGGGAGGCCCCAAAGCCGCCGTATCAGTTCGCCGTCCACGCACGCGTTCGCTTCGATACCCAGTCCGCTGAGATCGTCTTTTTCTGCGCACGAGGCCGGCATCAAGCCTTCGCCTCTCGCCACGGAGGCCGCTGCGCCCAGGAGTTCCCGCGCCTCCGGCAGGAGTCGCCCCTCCGCGTCGTGGGCGGGTCGCGCCTCGATGCCCTGCCCCGCGAGCGCCGCCACGCGGCCCTTGGACCGGCGGTATTCATCGTAGGCGCTGAGCACGACCCGTTCGGTCGATCCGGACAACGCCCCGGCGAGCGCGCCGAAGTTCCTCAGGTGGAAAGCCGCGTCGGTGACGTTGGAGAGGAAGAGAGGATCATACCGCCAGATGACCCGGGCGCTTCCGATCGCGTCCTGAAGTCGGTGAAAGACGTCGACGATCTCGGCGACCGGGGGAGCGCGGGGCTCGAGTTCCCGCGGATAGCCCGTCAAAGTGATCATGAAGTAGTACCGGTACCCGCGCGCATCCAAGTCCGCCAGGCTCGGCAGCAGCGGACGCGGATCGCGCGTCCAAAACACCAGACAGTCCACGTCCGCAGGAGCCAGCGACACGGTTCGCGCTTGCCGCGCATTGAAGGGGTTCACGACCTCCACGGAACCGGCATCGATGCGGTCAAGGAACCACGCGGCGTGGTAACGAGGAATATCGGTCCTTCTCGACGCGCTGATGATCACGGCCGCCAGTGTACCGCGGGATCCCAAGCGAATAAAGTCGCTTTACTCGGCGTTTACCCTGACCTATACTGAGCATATGGGTTTTCGGGGCCTGCGTCGCTTCGCTTGACACGTCCGACGCGTTCGGCTATAGTCCAGTCACCTTCTGGGGGTGTAGCTCAGTTGGCTAGAGCGTTTGAATGGCATTCAAAAGGTCAGGGGTTCAATTCCCCTCACCTCCAGACTTTTTCGAGCCATTCCTGAATGAGCCAAACCAATATGTACCAAGGCGATATTGATCCTGAAATCGCCGCGTTGATCGGCGCCGACAAGGCGCCGTCTTCGTTTTCGGGGACTCCTCCGTCCGCTCGGCCCGATTTCAGCAAGCTGTTCGGCGCCGGCGAGGTTGCCGCGCCCGAGCCGGTCGATGCGGTGGAAGTGGATCTCGCCGCGAACGGCTTCCCCAAGATCCCCAAGCTTCTTGAGGAAACTCCGCATAAAGCCTTCGATGATCCGGAGTACTACAAGAAGACCCTAACCGGCGAGGGAGACCCCGCCCAGCGCGTCCACGGCATCCTGCAGAAGTACATCGCCACCAAGGACCCGAAAGACCGCGCGGTGTTCCGCCAGCAGATGATCCCCGCGTTCTGGGATTTCCTTGCCGGCGTCGCGCGGAAGACGCCGGGGAAATTGCCGGAGCCCAAGCGGTACCTGTTACGCTTCGGGATTTTGCATCCCACGCTCATTTCCGCGGAAGACCGCGCGCTGTTCGGTAAAGTCGTGGTGGAGAACACGCTCTCCCAACCCATCTATTATCTGGATGAGTGGTTCCGCGCGGTCGGCACCGGCGTCCTCAAGAACTCGGCGACCGATGAAGTCCGGATCGCCAAGACCAACGAGCAGAATCACCTGCAGCAACTCCACGAGAAGGCAGTCGGCAAACGCGACGGCGCGCGGAACATGCTCAAAGCTAAAAACGAGGAGCGCGCTTCATACGAGGCTGCGCTGATCGAAAAGGCGAAATCGCTCGCCGAACACACGCCCGTGCCCGCATACCCGGACGTCGGCTCCGTCTATTCGGAAGGGCAGCGTCGTTCGTTCGCCGAGATCCAAGAGATCATGAAGAGCCTCATCCGCGTAGACCGCGAATTCGACAAACTGTTTGAGGAACTTCAACAGGCGACCGCCGACGTCGCCACCCTCGATGAGAAGGTCCGCGAGTCGGGCGCGGCCGCCTCCGTCGACGTGAAATCCATAGAGACCGAGTTCGATACCGTCAAGCAGATGGCCAAGCTCACCATCGGGAGGCAGGGCAACCACTTCCCGATACTGACCCGCGAGTATTTCCGCAGCACGCCGAACGAAATCGCGACGCGGGAGAACATGGTAACCCAACTTTCCTGGATCGAGAGCATCGATCCGGAGGTCTTCTGCCGCTCCTACAGGAACAAGCTCAACCGCATCGTCCCGTACGTCGTGTTGTTGCCGACCTTCGGCGATACGGGCGTTTGCTGGGAACCCTTCGATCGGTTCAACCGGGCCACGAGCCGCGGCCGGATCGCGATTCCCATGTATCCGAAAAACCTTCCCATCGCGGTCCTCTCGGCGGTGGCGGACCTTCGGTGGCAGGTCGCGAAAGAAAAGGCTTCGTACTACTGGATGGAGGAAGGCCTGACCGGCAATTACTACCAGTGGTTCGTCTCAAAGAAGCTCAAAGGCGACGTCAAGGAATACTTCATCCAGGACTATATCCTCTGGATGACCAAAGAAAGCGACGGAATCCAGAAGCTCGAAAAAGAGGTCCGCGGAATATTCTGGCGCTATATGCCGTTCTCCAAAGAGATCAAGGAAAAGCTCAAGACGCGCAGCTATATCTACCAGGAACTGTATCAGCGCGACGTCAATCGCACCCTCTCGGACGGATACTGACGCCTCAGTCTTTCCGCCGGGGCCTGCGCGGCAGGAACAGCGGATCGAAGTGCTTTTCCACATCGATTTTCTTCATCAGGGCATCGATTACGAATCGATAGATGACGAAGGCCGCCACGATCGATCCCACGAAGATCACCGGCATACCCCACACGGCGATCTCCTGCGGCAGTACCGGAATGAGAAATTTGCCGTACAAGATCAGCAGCGCCAGGAAACAAACCACCGTCGTCGCGATATTGAAAACGGTGGCTCCGATCAGGAAAAGAACCGTATTCGTCTTCTTGCTCATGTCCGCTCCTCTTCTCGGCGGGTTCGGGGCGCGAATAGGACGCTCGCGAACAGCAGGATACCGCATACCACCACGCTCGAGTCCGCGAGATTGAAGGTCGGCCACCGGGAAAAGCCCAGGAGCCCGTAAAAGTTGACGCTGATGAAATCCACCACGCCGTCGGGCCGGAAAATGCGATCGATGAGGTTGCCGAGCCCGCCGCCGACGATTCCCGCGACGGCCCAACGCTGCGCGCCGACGAAATCATCGGTCTTGAAGTAGTACCAGACGAGCCCCGCGATGACCAAGAGGGGGAGCGCGACGAACAAGACGGTACGGGCGGCGTCGGGTAGGCCGTCCCCGATGCTGAAGGCGATGGCTTTGTTCCGCACATGGATGATCCACAAGAAATCGTTGCCGAATACGTCGCTAATGAATACTCCGTCCCCCGGCCACTTCATCGCTATGAAAGCCTTGGTCGCCTGATCCAACGCGATCACGATCGCCGTCAGGATGAAGGGCACCAATTTGGTCCTACGCGTTCCTACCACCTCGAACTCCCTCATTCGTCGCGCCGTTCACAGGCCCGTCGGCGCGTCGATAAACTCTACCTCAACGTCCGTATCGTGGGCGAGCCTCTCCATCATGCGGCGCACGCCCCACACTTCGGTGGAGTAATGTCCGCCCGCGATCAGGTTGAGCTTCCCTTCCAGAGCCTGATGATATATCTCGTGGGAAGCTTCTCCCGTCACGTACAAATCTATCCCCTCGTCTATGGCCTGGAGCGCCTCGTTGGAGGCTCCCCCCGATATGACCGCGCAGGTCTTGTTCAGCCGAGGTCCGAAGGGCAGCACCGCGGCGGGCGGACGATCCATGAAGCCGATGCGTTTGGAGGCCTCTTCCACGGAGATCGGTTCGGCGAAACTGCCTTTGTAGCCGATCTTCTTGCCGTGGTAGAGGCCGAACGGCTCGAGCGACTGGAGGCCGAGCAGGGCGGCGAGGGCTGCGTTGTTGCCGAGCTCCGGATGCTGGTCCAAGGGCAGATGAACGGCGTAGAGGGCCACGTTCTTCGCCAAAAGGCAGGCGAGCCGTTGCCGGTGCACGCCGGTCACCGCCAGGGGCTTGCCCCAAAACAAGCCATGATGGACAAAGAGCAGCCCGGCGCCGATCGCCGCCGCCCGCTCGAACGTCTCCAGGCAGGCATCCGTCGCGAAGGCGACCTTTCGGATATCCGCGCCGTCGTTATCCACCTGGAGCCCGTTGAGGGAAACGTCGACTCCGGCAAAACCGTCTATATCCAAATGGCCGCGAAAGTAGCGGTCCAGCGCCGCGCTCGTCATGGCCGAAGTATAGCGGCGATGTCGGCAGCTGTCCAAGACCCGCCGGCTTCGACACGGAATTCCTCGCCAAGCGCCGTGCGGGTGAGGCGCGGCGTTCCCTCGACCTGCGGGACGGTCACCGCCACGAAATTGGCGATCAGGTCCGCGGCCTTCATGACGAAGAAGCCTGGGGCGCGCGGCTGTCTTTTAAGCCCCGGCATCATGGCTGCATAGAGCGGGTACTCCTGCCCGATGTCGGAATAGTCGAGGGGGCCGGCCCCGTCCACCGAGGCCAGTGCGCAGGGCACCTTCGCGGTCCGCAAGGCCCGAAGTACGGTGACGTACCGTCCATCGCGATCGGCCGGTTCGGCCACGCGATCGGATACGAGGAAGAGCGTCGGGACCGTCGGGGCCGGCACGGAGCCCGTACCGACGATCCGCTCTACTTTGAAGCGAGCGAAGAGTTCCGCGATCGCGGGAGGAATTGAACCGGCGGCCTCCGCGTGGGGGGTCGCGCTCCCGTTTCCCTCGGAGCGGAGGGCGGAAAGGATGGGCCCTTCCACCGCGACCGCAGCCGCGATCGACGCGGCCTCGGAAGACGCGGCGTAGATCGTCGCCGCGGCCCCGCCCGAGCCGAATCCAGCCACCACGATCCGATCGATATCGATGGCTCCGTACGGGGGGTCTTCCCGCACGGCCGCGTCCCGCACGTGCTTGACGATGAAGGCGATATCGGCCGCCCGCTCCCGCTCGATGGCGGAGCCGGCGCGGTTGGCTACGGCGTACCGCCGTCCCCAGACGAAGGCGCCCGCCCCCGCGAGGAACGTCCGCCCCGATGGATACGCGCGCGCTCCATCCGGGAGATATGCGGGTATATCTGCGCCGACATGAGAAAAGGTCGCTGCCGAAAAGCCGCGTTCGGTAAGCGCGGCGCAGAGCCGGGTCATCACGGAGACGGAGCCGGAAAGCGGCGGGGCGATAAGGATGAACGGCCGACGCGAAGCCCCCGTCCCATCCGTCGCCGGGGCGAAATAGCGAAGGGACAAGTCGACGTCCCGCGCCTCGTCATGGATCAGCGCAACGCGATAACCGGACTCCTCAATCCGCTCGGATTTGGGCGCGTACATGACCGCGAACACGCTGACCGTGCCCAATGCGAGCAGGCCGAAAGCGAGCCGGATGAAGCTGCGTTCGCCGTAATCGTCCGTCCGGAGTCTTCGCAAGACGTCGAGGAGGCGCGGAATGCTTCCGAGGAACAGGATGAGCGAGAACGCGAGCAACGGCATGAACTCCGGGCGGAACCCGTACGCCGGGAAGACCGCGATCGCCGCGACCAGCGCGATCGTGGGCAACGCCGCTATTCCCTCGATTCCTTGGAAACGCTTCACGAAAGGTCGTATGATGGCGAGGAATAGGACGGCGGCGATGATGAGCTCGAGAATGATTAAATCCTGCACGTTCCGTACTGCGCGTCCGAACTAGCGGCCGCCCTCCTTGTCCAGAATGCGATCGAGGTTGCCGTAGGTCTTGAGCAGGGCCCCGAATACGACGCGCGTATCGGACAGGGAGGTCGATATCTCTTCAAGCGAAGACAGTCCCGCGGTCAACGCGGAGCTCTCTTCATGTATCGACCCGGCGATCTGGCCGAGCAAGGCGCCGGCTTCGTCGATAGCCTTGGCGTTCTCGTGGTAACTATCCAGGATCTCCCGGAACGACTCCCGGAACGCCGCCAGCATGGTCGTGAAACCGCCGAGCTCCGCAGAAATCTCCCCGACCACGTTTTGGAAATCGTCGATCGTCCCTTCTATGGACTTCGCGAAGTCGCCCGTTTGCCCGGCGAGAGACCGGACCTCGTTCGCGATGATTCGGAAGCCCTTGCCCACGGCTCCGGCGCGCGCCGCCTCGATCGAAGCGTTGATCGCGAGGATGTTCGTCCGGTCGGAGACGTCCTTGATTTCGCCGGTCGCCGACGAGATGCTGCTCGCTTTCTCCGTCAATTGTACGAACAGCGACGACAGGCGGCCCGCGCCCTCGGCCGCCCGATCGACGTCCGCGACGCGCTTCCCGATCCCTTCGCCCGTGTTGGCGTTCTTCGTCAGGATGCCGTCCATCATGTTGTCGATTCGATCCGCGTTCCGCGCCGTCGTTTGGCTCGTCGCGCGGATCTCCTCAAAGGCCGACACGATGGAAGCGAGGCTCGTCCCGATGACCTCCATGTTGTGGTCGATGATATCCATCGACTTGAGCGTCACGGTGTTGAGGACGATGCTCTTATTGTAGCCCTTGACGAACCGCCGGATCGCCAGCGCCTGGTTCTCGAAATTTCCCGCATCTTCCGGCATGGCTCACCTACTGCTTATAGATCGCGTCGAGCTGATCGATGCCGCACTCGAGGCGGCCGAACCAATCCAGGAAGCGTCCGACGGCGGCGCCGCGGTACACGCCGCCGTGCTGGGCGGCCATGAGCTTCGGCGAAAGGGCCGCCGCCGTCTTGGCCCACCGCTGGGCTGCCTTGTTGGAGGCCATGTAGCGCTTATGGAAGCCTTCGATATAGGGCAGGACGGCGTCGAAATCGTCGATGTAGAGGACTTCCTTTCCGGGAGGGAATATGGCCGCCCCGATGTCGCCGGAAAAAAGCACGCCCGACCGTTCGTCGTAAGCGCTAAAGTTTCCGGTAGAATGGAGGAAGTGCGCCGGCAGGAACCGCAGCGCCGCCCCGGAAGGCAACTTGAGCATCGGCCCCTTGTCCTCGATGCCGAGGACGCGGGTCTGATCCACGATGCCGAAATGCGGTAAGAAGCGCAGCCACAGCGAGCTCACGTAAATTTTCGCCTCGGTCACGCCTAGCCAGAGCGCGATACCGGAAGAAACGTCGGGATCCTGATGGGAGAAGAAGATCGCATCGATCTTGTCCAGGGAGATATACCGGCTCGCGACCGCCACGACCCGAGCGAAGAGGTGGATACCGCCGGGATCGAGCAGGTACCCCCGCCCCTTATCGACGATGAGGTATTGGTTCGTTTGGACTACCCCGGACACGGCCTCAGGATCCGCGCCCAGCCATACGAACTTGTGCTCCGCATCCTCATAGAGGACGGTCCCGTTCACCTCTGCTGCGGTTATCATGCCCTTCTCCTGTCGCTCGGCTCTTGACGACCCGGTCCGTAGGTCGGATAGTAAAATTCCCGTAAGGAGAACAGCCCTTGGATCGCCATCCGTACGAATTGTCCATCGAAGAGATCATCTTCGCTGTTTCGCCCCCCGATTCCGTCGAGTATGACGGCGAAGACGGCGCGGCCGTAATCGGCCAGGCGCGCGCGCTCGCGGCGCTCTCACTCGGTCTCGGTATTCGCTCCAAAGGCTACAACATTTTTATCATGGGATCGCCCGGAACGGGCAGAAGAACGGCGCTTCTCAAGGCTTTAACGAACTATACCGTAAGCGCCGGGCATCTGCAAGATACGGCGTATGTCGCCAACTTCGCTTCCCCGCTGGAACCGCGCGCGTTGTCATTCCCCGCGGGGAAGGCGCGGGAGTTCAAACGGGATCTCCACGAACTGGTGGAGGACATCAAGCGCCTCGTGGCGATACACGCGGAAAGCGATACCTTCAAGAGCAAGAAAAACGCGCTGCTCGCCGAGGTGGAAGAGACGGAAAACAAGACGCTCGCCGCCTTCGAATCGGAAGCGGCGGCCGATGGCTTCCAAATCGTACAGACCATCCAGGACGAGAACGCTTCCACCGACCTGCTACCCGTCAAAGACGGGAAACCCGTATCGTTCGACGAGTTACAGTCGCTCGTCTCCGCCGGTTCCTTGTCCAAGGAGGACTGGAACGCGCTCAGGGAGAAGTACTACCGGCTCATGGACAAGATGAAGAGCACCTTCGATTCCCTCAAGCGAACGCGCGCGGGCATCGATCGCAAGGTGGGGAGCCTCCGTCGGGACATGCTGGAACCGCACGTGGCCGTGCTCGTGAAGGGTCTGAAGGCCTCGTCCGACGACGCGAAGATCCTCGCCTGGCTCGATGCCCTGCAGGCCGACATCCTCGACCACCTCTTCTTCTTCGAAAAGGAACAGCCGGACGCGCAGAGCGCGCGGCGCAGGCATAGTCCGGCGTTGAGCCGGTACGGCGTCAACATCCTCGCGGACCGCGCCGAAACCTCCGCCCCGCCGGTGGTCTTCGAGAACCGGCCCACGCTCGTCAATCTGGTCGGTTCGATCGACCAGGGCCAGGATCCCGGAGAAGTAGCCCGATCCGGTTACCTCCGGATTCGCGGCGGGAGCATCCTCAAGGCGGCCGGTGGGGTCCTCGTCCTCCGGGCCGAGGATATCGTGGACGACCAGGATGCCTGGCTCTATCTCAAGCGCGTCCTCCAAACGGGCGTCCTGGAAATCCAGGTCGCTCCCGGACCTTTTTCACCGCCAGCGCCGCTCAAACCGGAGCCGATCGCCGTCAACCTCAAGGTGGTCATGATCGGCGGCGAGCTCAGCTACGATCTCCTGTTCCAGTCCGATCCGGATTTCCAGAAGCTCTTCAAGGTGTGCGCCGAATTCGATTCGACCATGGACCGCACCCCCGATTCGGAACGGCGCTACAGCGCGTTCCTGCGCAAGATCATCGCGGAAGAAGGGCTCCGCCCCCTCACCGGCGAAGGCGCTGCCGCGGTTTTGGAGCGGGCGGCCCGCGAGGCCCAGCACCGCGGGAAGCTCACCACCCGCTTTTCCGTGGTGGCCGACCTCCTCAGGGAGGCCGACTATTGGGCCTCGCGCGACGGCAAGACCGAACTCGACGCGGCGACCATTCGCCGGGCGGTGGAAGGCCGGGCCTTCCTCCAGCGGTTGCCGGAGGACAAGTTGGCGTCCATGATCCTATCCGACGAGATCATCGTGTCGCTCGAGGGCACGGCCGTCGGCAAGGCCAACGGACTCGCGGTCCACGATCGGGGCTATTATGCGTATGGGCTTCCCGTGGTCGTTTCCGCGCGCGTCGCTCCGGGGGACGGCGGCGTGATCAATATTGAAGGCGAATCGGGGCTTTCGGGCGAGATTTTCGATAAGGCGGTCCTCATACTGTCCGGCTACCTCCGCAGCCGCTACGCCCGGGGCTTCCCGCTCTCCGTCACCGCGAGCGTTTGTTTCGAACAGATGTACACCGCCATCGACGGGGACTCGGCGACCGCGGTCCAGCTTCTCGCCATCCTCTCGGCCATTTCGGGAATCCCCCTTCGGCAGGATCTCGCCGTCACGGGCAGCGTGAATCAATTCGGGGACGTGCAACCCGTCGGCGGAGTCTCGGAAAAAATCGAGGGATTCCACTCCATCTGCGCGAAACGCGGCCTTACGGGGACCCAGGGCGTCGTCATTCCGCGGCGGAACATCAACAACGTGCTCCTCTCCGACGAGGTAGAGGACGACGTCCGCGCCGGCCGCTTCCATATCTACGCCATTGACTGCATCGACCAAGCCTTGGAAGTGCTCTGCGGCCGCCCGGCGGGCGCGCGCGACGCAGGCGGGAACTTCGCGGAGGGCTCGGTCAACGAACTCGTATCCCGAGAGCTCAAACGGATGGCGGACGTGATCCGGAAATATGAAACCTGAAAAACCTATCCTTGCGAAGGGATTGGTTCGGATGTTATACTGAGTAGACTTCTAGCTCGTTCACAAAAAGGGAAAGGACATGCCGGCGCCTCAAGAATTGACCGTTGATTTAAACAAGATCCGAAAGGCCGCTCAGTCCGGTATTCCTTTGACGATTACGACTTATACCCTACCGCACGACATCGAGATATACGTAGAACAGGTCATGGAGGCCTTCCTCCGCGAGGTTGGCCAGGAAAAACTCAAAGATTACCTCATCTATTGCGTCCGCGAACTCGCGGTAAACGCGAAAAAAGCGAACACCAAGCGGGTTTATTTCCGCGAACGCGGCTTGGACCTCCAGAACCCCGATGACTACAAGATCGGCATGGAGACGTTCAAGGCCGATACGATGAGCAACATCTCCCACTTCCTGCAGCTTCAGAAGGAACAGGGCCTCTACATCAAGCTCATTTTCCAATCGAAGGGCTCGACGATCAACCTGGAAGTGCGGAACAACGTCGCGGTAACGAAGTCGGAACTGATCCGCATCCACGACAAGCTCGCGCGATCCCGCCAATACGAATCGCTCGAGGAAGCGCTCACCCAAGTCCTCGACGACACGGAGGGCGCCGGCCTCGGCCTCGTGATCCTCGTGTTGATGCTCAAGAAAGTGGGACTGGACGAGGATTGCTTCGATATCGTCAGCGGAGAGAACGAGACCATCGCCCGCATCTCCATCCCCGTGGCCATGGCGCGCATGGAAAACCTTTCCATTCTCTCCCACGCCATCGTGGATGAGGTCACCGCGCTGCCGCAGTTCCCCGAAAACATCGTGATGATCCAAAAGCTCATCGCCGACCCGAAATCCGAAATGGCCGATATCGCGCGGCAGATATCGATGGACCCCGCGATGACGGCCGACCTGCTCAAGATCGTCAATTCGGCCCAGTTCATGTTGGCGAAGAAGGTCGACAGCATCTCCGAGGCGGTCAAACTCGTGGGCATCCGCGGGATCAAGAACCTGCTGTATTCCTACGGGACCCAAAAGATCCTCGGCGAGGACACGACCGAGAAGAAGCTCCTCTGGGAGCATTCCTACCGGACCGCCTTCTACGCCTACAACCTGGCCAAGAACTTCCGCAAGGATCGCAACCTCATGGACGACGTCTACGTCGGCGGTATCCTCCACGACATGGGCAAGATCGTGTTCTCCAACGTCCACCCCGACCTGATCGGGAAAATCCGCGCCTTCTGCGGCGAGAAAGGCATTCCGGCCGCGACCTTCGAGGATCTTTCCGCCGGCATGAACCACGCGGAAATCGGCGCGCTCATCGCGGAGAAGTGGAATTTCCCGGAAAACCTGGTGACCGCGATCCGGCTCCATCACGACCCCACGTTGGCCGAAACCGCCTACCGCGACCTCGTGGAGACCGTCTACTTGGCCAACATGCTCTGCGAGTACGAGGCGGGGAACGTCACCTTCGATCAAATCGAGAAAAAGGCCCTCGAGAGCTTCGGCATATCGTCGGAAAAGCAGGTGGAGAACCTTCTCTCCCGCTTCTCGGAAGGCTTCAGGTTGGATAGCAAGCGGACCCGCTGAGTATCCGCTCCGCCCATAGGCGCATGACGATACCGAACGCCACGGATACGTTGAGGGAACCCTTGGCGCCGTAGGTGGGTATGGTGACGCGCCCCGCCGACGCGTCCGCGATGGCGAGGGCTTTCGGGCTCACCCCCAGCTCTTCCGAACCCACGATCATGGTTCCGTTCGCCGGGAAATCGAAGGTGTCGACCGGAATTCCGCCGGTCTCCATGGCGAAGATCGGGCCCGCCAGGCTCCCGATATCTCCCCGCTCCCAGGGCACCAAGCCCACGCAGCCCATGGCCGACCTGACGGCCCGGGGGTGGTCGGGCGACGCGCCCAACGAAGAAACGAAGATACGCTCCACGCCGAAAGACTCCGCGGTCCTGAAGATGGCTCCGACATTGAAGGGGGAACGGATATCCTCCAAGAACAATCCGACGCCGGGGAAAGCGGTGCGTCCCGCACGCGCGAGTTCTCCGGTCTCGTCGATCAGGTCCCAATCGGCGATCTGGAGGCCGATCTCGCGGTTCACGATATGGCGGAGCGCGTTGAGCGGCCGCCGCGGTAACCGCGAGGCGCCGGACTCGGGTGAAAGAGACTGCGCCAGCTCGGCCGTCGCCGCGGCAATTTCCGTCGCAGCCTCCGTGGAAAACTCGGCGTCCGCCGAAAGCAAGACCGCGACCTTCACGAGGTAATCCTGCTCAGCCCAGCCCATCGGCCGGCCTTCCGCCAGACGGAATTCCGCTTCCGTCAGCGTTTTGGCTATTTTACGGAGCCGTTGGGAGCGCGGAAGGCGTTCGAGTTTATGAAGAGGGATCATGCGGTCAGTAGGCCTGCTTCAAGAGGTCATAGGCGACTTCGCTCGTGATGGGCCGCGGCGAAAACGCGACGAACTCCAAGGTCCTGGCCGCCTCTGCGACGGGTACGAGTTTGTCGAGGGCCAGCCCGAAATCCTTGAGCCGAGCGGGGACCTGGAGCAACCCCATCCGCCGCCGTATGCCGTCGATCGCCATGGAAGCCGCCGCGCTGGAAGACATCGCCTCTATCGGTTCGCCCATGAGCGCGGCGACCTTCGCGAACCGCTCGGGTCGCGTGGGGAGCATCTGTTCCATCACGTACGGAAGCAAGACCGTGGAACACCAGGATTTAGCCACGGGGAAGCGCCCGTTGAGCGCGTAGGAGAGCGCGGTACCGATGCCCGGCGAGCTCGCCGCGGCTCCCAACGCCGTCAGGAACCCGGCGTTCGTGGAGTTTCCGAGCACGTCGAAGACGCGCTCGTCGTAGAACGAGTCCATAATGCGCGCGTACAGCTCGATCGCGCGCTCCAACAAAGCGTCGGAAAGGAAGCTGGCCTGGGTGGAGCAGTACGCCTCGATCGCCACGCAGAAGCCGTCGAAGGCCGTCGTCGCGGCGAATTTACCGGAGAGCGATTCCGACAGGCCGGGATCGATGACGGCCGCCGCGCACATGCCGGGCAGGGACTTCACCACCTTCACGGAACGATCGCGCGGGTCCACCGCGACGAAATGGTCGGAGAAAAGGAACGGATCGCGACCGGTAGTCGGCACGGCGATGTACGGAATGAAGGGGCCGTTCGGCATGGTTCCGTCGAGGAGATCGAAGAGGTAGGTGCCGCCGTGGCCCAACATGGCGGCAAGCCGCGCCACGGCCTGGGTCTTGAGCCCGCCGAGGGCGACGATCGCGGCGCATCGGGCGCCGCGCGCGAGTTCGGCGGCGTTTTCGGCGACTTCGGCGGTCGCTTGGGAAGGAACTTCATCAAAGACGATCGCCTCGACCGAGGAATCCTCCAGGACCGAAACGACGCGGTCGATGGCGCGGTTTTCGTAAAGTACGGGTTCGGAGATGATGAGCACGCGGCCGCCGATTTCGGAGCAGAGTCCTCCGATTCGGTTGACGGTATCCGTACCTATGACGATGCGTGGGTCGAGCTTGAACGCTATGTCGGGCATCGTGGCAGCTCCCTCACCGTCCGGCGCCGTTCGCGATCCTCTGCCTACGGTGAAACAAAAAAGGCGGAACCTTCGGTTCCGCCTCGATAG
>JAEXTK010000106.1 GCA_023406985.1 Spirochaetota bacterium
GGGCCCCCGGTTTTTTTTTTCGGGGGGGTGTCAACCCCGCGTCTACTTGCTTCCGAGGGCCCGAGACTCGCAGGGCCCGCAGAAGCCGCGGATAGTGTCCTGAAGATTTGAGAATACGGCGATTACGGCTATGGGTGGGTATGAATATGCTCTTGGGTAGCGACGGGTGAGGCGCGATTCGATGAGCGCCGATCCGTCAGGTCGTGCCGGAGCGCACGGACTACCGTGACGCCCCCGAACTTCCCATGCCTATCCCAAATCTTCGTGACACTGAGAGCGGCTTTAGCCCGTACTGCCCGGGGACAAGGCCTCGTCGAGGGCTTGGCCGAGATCGGCGACGAGGTCGCGGACGTCCTCGATCCCGACCGAGAGCCTGAGCAAACGGTCGTCAACCCCGACCCGGCGGCGGTAGGCCTCCGGCATGGCAGCGTGCGTCTGGGTCATCGGGTAGGTGATGAGCGACTCCACGCCGCCGAGGCTCTCGGCGAAGAGGACGAGCCGAACTGACGAGAGGAGGACCGGGACGAAGGAGGCCGATTTCACGGAGAAGGAAATCATGGAACCGAACCCCGAGGCCTGCCGGGCGTTGAGCGCGTGGCCGGGATGATCGGGTAGGCCGACGTAATGGACCGCAGAGACGGCCGGATGGCCGCGGAGCCACACCGCGAGCTCCATGGCGTTCGCCTGCTGCTTTTCCATCCTGACGGCGAGCGTCTTCATGCCGCGGAGGACGAGCCAAGAATCCAGGGGCGCGAGCGGGGCGCCGGTCGTCTTCTGTATGAGGGCGAGGCGGTCCGCAAGGCCGGCGTCGGCGCAAGCTATGAAGCCGGCTAGCGTGTCGTTATGGCCCGCGAGGTACTTCGTCCCGGAATGGAACACGAGGTCGGCCCCCAGCTCCAGCGGGCGCTGGTAGTACGGCGAAAGGAAGGTATTGTCCACGGCGAAAAGGGCGCCCGCCGCGCGGGCGAGGCGCGCGAGAGCGGCGATATCGGACACGCGCATCATCGGATTGGAGGGCGTCTCCACGATAAGGAGCCGCGTCGTCCGCTTGAAGGCCGCCTCAGTCGTCGCGAGGTCGCTCGTGTCCACGAAATCGAACAGGATGCCGCGCCGCCTCCCGAGCTCGTCGAAGAGGCGGTAGGTTCCGCCGTACAAGTCTTCGGAGAGGACCACGTGATCGCCGGAAGAGAGCAGGTCGAGGATGGCCGCCACCGCGGCCATGCCGGAAGTGAACGCGAGGGCCGCGACGCCGCCCTCGAGCAGCGCGAGGCTTTTTTCGAGTTCCGTACGGGTCGGGTTACCCTGCCGGGTGTAGTCCCAGCCGGTGGTCTCGGCGAGCCCCGGATGGCGGAACGTCGCGCTCTGATAGATGGGGACGCTTACCGCGCCCGTCGTCGGATCCCCGTCCTGGGCACCCCGCGCGATCTTCGTCGCGAGACGAAATTCCTCTCTCGATACGTCGCTCGGATTCATCGTCACCCCCGAAGCCGCGGATCAGATCCGATAGTCCGCGTAGCCGTCCCGATACAAGCCGAGCTTCGCGGCGTCATCCAGGCTATACCCGCGCAAGGTTTCCTCCACCGCGGCGCGGAGCTTGGACCAGATTATGTTCGTCGCCGCGGCCGTATCCTTGCGATCCGCGGGAAGGGCATCCATCGATCCGGCGGCCGCCGCGTCGGCGGACGCCGTTTCGCCGAAATCGAGGATCTCGCCCTCGAGGATCTCGAACACTTCCAGGAGGCCGATCCGGTCCGGAGGCCGGCTGAGATAGTAGCCGCCCTGCGCGCCCCGTACGGAAGAAACGAGGCCCGCCGACTTGAGGATGAGCATGATCTGTCCGAGGTATTTTTCGGATATGCCTTCCCGCTGCCCGATCTCGCCCATCTGTACCGCCCCGCGAGGATATTCGATGGCGAGCTGACAGAGCAGCCGTAGCCCGTACTGGGTCCGCGTAGACAGCTTCATGGATCGATATACCCCCGTACCCGCACCGCGACGCCGAACAATCTTCTGCGCAGCTATAGACTACAATTACCATCATTTTTATAGTAACGTCTATTGATCAGTCAAGAGCGAGGTACGCCAATGAATTTCGATACGCCCATCGACCGGCGCGGAACCGGGGCCCTCAAATGGGAAAACGTCAGGAACGCGGCGGGGAAGCGCGAGGTCATTCCCCTCTGGGTAGCCGACATGGATTTCGCCCCGCCCGATGCCGTGCTCGCCGCCATCCGCGGTCGGGCGGAGCACCCCATCTTCGGCTATACGAACGCGGACCCCGCCTATTTCGAGGCGCTCCGCTCCTGGTACCGGACCCGGTACGGCGCATCCGTGGGGCGCGAGGCGTTCATGATCGGCCCGGGCCTGATCCCGAGCCTCGGCATAGCCCTCCGGGCCCTCACCGCCGCCGGCGAGGGGGTCATCGTCATGCCCCCGGTCTATCATCCCTTCTTCCAGATCGTGGAGGACAACGATCGCGTGGTGGTCGAGGCGCCGCTCCGTCGCGTCCACGGCAGGGGCTACGAACTGGACCTGGAGGGCGCGCGGGGCGCGGTGGCGGCTGCGGCCGGGCGCGGCATCCGTACGACGGCGATGCTCTTCTCCTCTCCCCATAATCCCGGCGGCCGCGTTTGGAGCGCGGACGAGCTGCGGTCCCTCCTCGACTTCGCTGCGGAGGCGGGTATCTCCATCGTGGCCGACGAGATCCACGGGGACATCATCGCGGGCAACCGCGCGTTCGCGAGCTTGGCCGCTTTTCCCGGAGCCCCCGAGCGGACGGTCGTGCTTTCGGCGCCGAACAAGACCTTCAACCTGGCCGGCCTGCACCTCTCCCATTTCGTCGCGGAAAGCGAGGAGATCCGCTCGCGCCTCCGGCGGGGAATCTCGGCCGCCGGGTACAGCCAACCGAACGTCCTGTCTCAGACCGCTGCCCTGGCCGCCTACCGCGAGGGAGGCCCCTGGCTCGACGACCTCATCGAGTACCTGCGCGGGAATCTCGGCTACGCCGTGGAGTTTCTCAATACCCGGATCCCGGGGGTCAGCGCAGCCTTTCCCGAGGGCAGCTACCTGATTTGGACAGAGGTCGCGGAGCTCGCCGCCAGGAAGGGGTTGCAGGACGACCGCGACCTCGCCCTCCGGTTGGAGGACGAGGGCCGCGTGAAGGTGACGGCGGGAAGCGTCTTCGGTACCGGGGGACGGTCCTTCATCCGAATCAACGTCGCCTGCCCCCGCGCGATCCTTGCGGAAGGCTTGGCTCGGTTCGAAGCGTGGGCGAACGGCGGTTGAGCCGCGCGCCCGCACCGCCTGAGCCAGCGCGCGGCCGGTAGCCGGTTCTGGCGCGCGGCCGGTAGCCGGCGCCCGCACCGCGCCGACGTCCGCCTCAGCCGGCCACGAGAATATCGGGCCCCGCCGCGCGGAAACGCTCAAGAAGCGCGGGGTCCGCTCCCCCCTCGACCACGAGCGTGGCTATCCGGTTCAGGGGTACGATGAGGTAGGGGGAAACCGCGCCGAGTTTCTCGGTGGAAGCGAGGAGCACCGTCTCGGCCGCGGCGTCGCAGAACGCCCGCTTGACCGCGGCCTCCTCGAAGTCCCCCGTCGTGACGCCCGTTTCCGGATGGATACCCGTCGCACCGAGGAAGAAAAGATCGGCGCGGATCCGCGCGATGGCCTCCGCGGTCGACGCGCCGACGGCGACGATGGAATGGCGAAAGAGGCGACCGCCGAGCAGGACGACCTCGACGCCCGCGAACGGCATGAGTTCCAGGGCGACGCTCGGGCTATGGGTCACCACGGTGGCCCGTAGGTCGCGCCGGAACCGGCGCACCATACGGGCGGTGGACGTCCCCCCGTCGACGAAGACGACCTGGCCGTCGCGTACGAGCGAAGCGGCGGCCTCCCCTATCGCGTCCTTGGCGGAAGGCGAGATGCGCTCCCGGCTCGCGAAGTCGGCGAGCGCCGGCGAGGCTGGCAAGGCTCCGCCGTGGACGCGCTGGAGCTTGCCTTCACCGGCGAGTTCGCGCAGATCCCGCCGGACGGTATCCTCGGACACCTCCAATTCCAGGCTCAACTCCTTCGCCACGATGCGCCCTTCGGCCGCAAGACGTTCCAAGATGAGCCGTTTCCGTTGTTCGGTCAGCATCCCGCACCCCCGACCGCATTATCGCCGGCCTCGAGCCTTGCGTCAATATGCACGTTATTGCGCGTTTTTACTTGATATTGCACGAATGTGCCGCTATATTTCGCTCGGAGGTTACCATGCAAGCAAAACTCGTCATGATCGCGGGTCCCTACCGTTCAGGAACCGGCGATGATCCGCACCGAATCGCGGAAA
This sequence comes from Spirochaetota bacterium, assembly GCA_023406985.1. Taxonomy (GTDB): domain Bacteria; phylum Spirochaetota; class Spirochaetia; order Treponematales; family Breznakiellaceae; genus JAEXTK01. The sequence continues at coordinate 4,331 of JAEXTK010000106.1, forward strand.
ACCTGGAGCGCCTCGAAGCCGCCGCGCGGGCGGTTTGGGACGCGGGCCACCTGCCCGTCATCGGAGAGTGGTTCGCGCTCCCCCTCGCGAAGGCCGGCGGCTCGAAGCGTGTCGGCGACGAAGCCTTCGTCGCGGTCCAGTATCCGGTGGCGGATCGCATTCTCGATTCCTGCGCCGCGGTGCTCAGAATACCCGGTGCGTCCACGGGGGCGGACCGGGACGTGGAAGGGGCAGAACGGCGCGGGCTCGTCGTCGCCCACGGAATTCCGGAGCTGATCGCGGGACTCGCCGCCCGCTTCTGACTTCCGTCGCGGGCGGGGCGGGGGGGGGGGCGCGGCGCGCCCCCCCCCCACGCCGCGGAACATCACCGGCACCGCGGCGCGCC
>JAEXTK010000259.1 GCA_023406985.1 Spirochaetota bacterium
TCCTCAGTTCGTCCTTCCAGCCGGTTCCCCTGCGGCCGTGCCGCCACCCGTGCGGCCCGTGTCCGCCGTGGCCGAAGCCGCCCTTCACGAGGATGTGCGAGAGGAGCACGAGACCCCAGGCCTGCCAGTAGCCGATGCGGGGCAGGCCGAAGATCTCCGGCATGAGCCAGTTCCAGAGCAGGAGCACGATCCAGCCGAAGAAGAGGGCGAGGGCGGCCATGAGGACGACGCCCCCGACGATGAAGGCGGCGATGGCGAGCGGGGGAAACTTCCGTTCCCCGTGATCGAAGAATCTATGCATCATCTTCCTCCAAGGAAAAATCCCGCAGGGATAGCCGGAGTTTCGCGAGCGCGTACCGTTTACGCGCCGCGAGCGTCTCGATCGGCGTCCCCGTCCGTTCGGCTATGGAGTTGAAGGTTTCGCCGCAGAGGACCTGGGCGACGATCACCGCGCGCTGGTCGCGCGGCAGCGCGTCCACCGCGGCTGCCAGGGCCGCCAGGAGTTCCGCCCGTTCGGCCTCGTCGGAAGCGGATCGCCATGCCTCGTCCACCACCGCGTCGAAGTCATCCAGGTCGGCTTCCCCGGCGGCGGCCCGGCGGCGGCGCTTCCGCCACGCGTCGATGACCGCGTTCTTCGCCGAAGCCCAGAGCCACGCGGCGAAGTCCCGGACCGGTTCCAACGAATCGAAATTCGTTATGGCCCGTACGACGACGTCGTGGAGGATATCTTCCGCGGCCTCGTCTCCGACGCGTCGGGACAGCCAGCCCAGGATCTTGTTCCGCTCGGCGCGGTAGGTCGCTTCCAGCGCGTTGCCTCGTTCCATAGCCTTCACCCAAGTAGACGCGGCGGAGCGGGAATTTGTATAGCGAGACCGCGATTTTTCGCCCGCGCCCTTATTTCGGGAAGACGAGGGTGAAGCGGGCGCCGGCCCCGGTCGCGGCGCCGGCCCCGGTCGCTGCGCCGGCAGCGGTCCGGGACGTCCACGTCAAGGTTCCGTCGAGCTGGCGCGAGAGGAGGAGGACGAGCGTCATTCCGAGCCCCGATCCGCTTTCCGGATCGAAGCCTTCGCCGAGGCCGACGCCGTCGTCGGCGACCGCGAAGCGGAGGTTCGCGCCTTCGGCGGCGAGGCTGACCTCTATGGACCCGCCGCGACCGCCGGGGAAGGCGTACTTGAACGCGTTCGTGACGAGCTCGTTGGCGATGAGGGCCAAGGGGATGGCGCGCTTGATGTCGATGGGGACGCTCTCCATGCGGGCGACCACCTTGATTCCGCGGCTGTCCCCGCCGAGGCTCATGCCGAGATTCTCCAGGAGCGTCCCGAGGTAGCCGTCGGCCGCGACCTCCATGGCCCCGCCCGTCTCGTACAGCATGTCGTAGAGGGTGGAGAGGGCCGCGATGCGGGATTCCAGTTTGCTCAGGACCCGCTGCAGGCCCTCGTCCTCAGTCCTGCCCGCCTCCAGGCTCACGAGGCTCGTGATGATGCCGAGGCCGTTCTTGACGCGGTGCTGAAATTCCTTGAACAGCATTTCCAGGTCGGACGTGCGCTGGCGGACCTTGGCTTCCAGGTTCGCGCGCTCCTCGTCCAGGAGCCGCATGGCGCGTTTCCTCCGGATGCTCGACCTGACGAGCGCGACCACGAGGGCAGTCTCCAGAACGAAGAGGGCGATGACGAGCGCCAAGTAGGGGCCGTATTCCCGGACGAAGCTCCGTTCCTCAAAGAGTATCCTGCTGCCGATCGGCAATCGGCTCTGGGCGATTTTCCAGCGGCGCAGGGCCCGCGCGTCGAAGTAGTAGCCTATACAGGACGAGGAGTACTCTTCCTGCGTTTCGGGGGCGCCCCGGTCGCCGTAGGCGGCGGTCCTTCCCATGAGCCATCCCAACTGGTGGGCGCTCACGAGGTATCCGCCGACGACGCCGGTGCCGAGCAAGGTGTCGAAGTGGCTGAAGACCGGTACCGGCGAGGCCTCGGCGAGCTTACGCGCCACCTCCGCGGGCGCGAGCGGCCCGCCCTCCCGATCCCGCTGGACCGGGAGATAGAGGATGGCGGCGCCCGGCTGGAGCGTCCTCGCCCGTTCGTACAATTCTTCTTCCAAGAACGAATTCCAGAGTTCGATCTTCGTCCCCGCGGGCAGTCGGCCCTCGAGGGCCCGCAATTGAACCGCGCGGGCTTTTCCGACGGCGCTTTCGTCCATCACCGCGACGATCCGCTCAGTCTCCGGGAGGATCTCGGTTATGGTCGCCACCGCCCGGCCCAGATCCAAGGCCGAGGAGAAACGGCGTTCCTGCGCCGTCGGGGGCGGGTGCCGATCCAGGGGAGCGTAGTGGAAGACGTACCGACGCGCGTCGGGAAAAAGGTCGGGGAGGGAAAACAGCAGCTCCGCCGCCTGTTGGCTCTCGGTCATGAGGAGGTCTATCCCGGCCGCGGCGTATTTTTCCGAAAGATAGAGCCCCCAGGCTTCCTTGCCTGCAGCGTTCCCGAGGCGGCTCGTGTCCAGCGTCTCCTCGAAGATCGTGGGCTTGTCCCTATTCGGCAGGTCGGCGACGGCGTCCCGCATGCCTTCGATCACTCCGCGTTCCCAGGGGAGGGAGTCGCCGTAGGAATAGATGATGAGGACCGCCGGAGGCCGCGCTTCCGCCGATAGGGTGCCGCCGAGGCAGCATAAAAATACCGCCGCCAGGGCCCGAAGCCTGCGGCAGGAAAATGAGCGCTCTCCTGAATCAGGCACCATGGCCCCGCCCCCATAATGCGAACGAATATCGAAATTTATGCCGAAATCTCCGATTTGCGCAAGCTGGCCGAAACCGGCGCGGTCTTCGGGACGCTAGATGGACGGCCGCGTTCTCCGCATACTGGGCGGCGGAGCGTCGCATGAAATTCGTCCTGCTCTTCGTGCCTATCCTCATGTGGAGTTACGTCGGCATCCTGGTGAAGGTGGCGGCCATCGCCTTCTCGCCCGCGCTCATCAGCTTCTTCCGGTTCTTTTTCGGGGTCGTGTTCCTGGGGCTCTATCACGCGGCGTCGCGGCGCCGGCCCCGGGTCGGGGTCGGCGACGCCGGGATTTGGGGCGCCGCGGCGGCCAAGTCGATCAATTACATCGCGGAGAACGGGGCCATCACGCGCGGGGCCTCCTGGGGCTACATCGTGGAGCAGCCGGTCCAGGCGGTGGCGCTCCTCCTCATCTCCGCGCTCTATTTCCGCGAGCGGCCGGGCATGCGGAAGCTCGCGGCGGCCTTCCTCTGCATCGTCGGCGCCCTCCTCGTCGGGGTGAAGGGGTTCTCCGCGGTCCGCGTCGGCGGCGCCATGGATTTCCTGCTCTTCGCCGTGGCTGCCTGCGGGGCGTCCGCCCACATGATGGGCCAGAAGGTCCTCATGGGCCGGATGGACTCGGGCAGCATGAACCTGAGCGTCTTCCTGATCGCGAGCGTCTTTACCGCCTTGCCCTTGCCCTTCTCCGGCCCCGCGATCGCGGGACCCCTGGCCGTGGCCCCCGTCGCGGCCGCGGTAGCCCTGGGCTTCATCACCGGCGCGAGCTTCCTGCTCTGGGGCGTCGCCCTGTCGCGCTTCTCCTTCCTCACCACGGGCATCCTCTCCAATTCCCTGGGCCTGTTCGCCCTGCTCTGGGGCGTGCTCCTGCGGGGAGAAATGCCGGACGCGTGGTCCCTCGCGGGTACGGCCGTCTTCATCGCGGGGCTCCTCGTCATGAACCTGCCTTCGCGGACGAGCCCGTCCGGGGCGGCCGGGACCGACCGTTCGGTACGAGGCCGTCGGCGGCCACGCCGAGGATGATGAGGATGCCGCCGATCGCCGCGAGGAGCGTGACCCGTTCGCCGAGGAACGCCGCGCTGAGCGCGGCGTTCACGAGCGGGACCGTGTACACGTAGGTGTTCGCGCGGACGGCCCCGAGTATCGCGATCGCCCGGTTCCAGAGCGCGTAGGCCACGGCGGAGGCGAGCGCGGACAGGAACAAGAAGGACGGTAGGACGAAGGGTTCCGCGAAGCGGGTCCAGACCGACGGCGGGACGGCCACGCGTCGCTCGGCGACCAGGAAGGGGAGGGCGCCGACCAGGCCCCAGGCGAAGGTCCGCAGCACCGCCGCGAGCGGGGGTATCCCGTCGCCGACGCCTCTCATGAGGACCGAATATACGGCGAAGGAGAGGGCCGCGCCGAAGGCCAGGAGATCCCCGAGCGGGTTCAGCCTGAGGACGCGTCCGTTGAGCACCACGAGCACGACGCCCGCTCCCGCGACGGCGAGCCCCATCCAGAAGGACCGCCGCAAGGCTTCGCCGGTCGCGGCGAGCCGGGAAGCCGCGGCCGTCAGGAGCGGGATGACCGCAACGATGAGGCCGACGTTGACCGAGTCGGTGGCGGCCAGGGCCCCGTTCTCCGCGAGATAGTACGCGGTGATGCCCGCGAGCCCCGCCCCCGCGAGGCGGAGTTCGGTCCGCAATCCGTAGAGGCGGAAGGTCCCTCGACCAGCTGGCAGCAGGATGACCGCGGCGAGCGCGAAGCGGATCGCGAGGATCTCCGTGGGCGAAAAGGAACGCAGGAGCACCTTGGTGACGACGAAGGTGCTGCCCCACACGAGTATGACGAACGAGGCCGCCGCGTGGCCTTGCCAGGTTTTTTCCATTCCGAGCCTCCGGCGGCCATTCTCTCGGAAGAAACGGGGCAGGTCTTGTACGAAATAGTCAGGCTCTATGGTATATTCGCGCCCCATGAAGACTAACGTGCCCGCGCTGCTCGCGGGCTTGACCGCGGCCGCCATCTGGGGCGGCATGTACGCCGTGAGCAAGGTCGTGCTCCAGGTGATCCCCCCCTTCGCCCTGCTCAGCCTGCGGCTGATCCTCGGCTTCCTCTCGCTCGCCGCCGTAGCCGCCCTCAGGCGGCCCCCTTCAGGAACGGGAAGGCGGGGCCTCCGCCTGGGCGGCCGGAACCTGGCCGCCGCCTTATCCGTGGGCTTCGTCGGCTACGGCATCTCCCTGGGCTTCCAGTTCGTCGGGACCAAGCTTTCCACCGCTTCGGTCGCCTCCCTCGTGACTTCGGCGACGCCGGCCCTGGTTCTCCCCTTCGCGGCGGTCCTGCTCGGGGAAAAGGTCACGGCGCGGCGCCTCGCC